>JAIPJX010000008.1 GCA_021733945.1 Verrucomicrobiota bacterium
GAGCCGGGTTGCAGGGAAGGGGGATTTAACCACGGATTTCACGGAGGACCACGGATTAAGATGCAGGGGAAGCTCACCGGGACGGTTCGCGCCACCTTTCCCCGTCCCCTGGGCGGTAGGGCGAAACGTCCCGCTGAGCCGTGGGCCACCCGAGGTCCAGAGCCCTGACCGCTCACCGGGACGGTTCGCGCCACCTTTCCCCGTCCCCTCGGCGGTAGGGCGAAGCGTCCCGCTGAGCCGTGGGCCACCCGAGGTCCAGATCCCTGATCGCTCACCGGGACGGTTCGCGCCACCTTTCCCCGTCCCCTGGGCGGTAGGGCGAAGCGTCCCGCTGAGCCGTGGGCCACCCGAGGTCCAGATCCCTGACCGCTCACCGGGGCGGTTCGCGCCACCGGAAGCAACGGTTCGAAGAATTCTGTCTCACACCCGGGTGAAGGCGGCGGGCTAGGAATGATTGGACGGAAGGGGAATTTGCGGGCAGGGTATGGCGTTTGATCCGGACTTGATATGGACATTTATGGACAGGACTGAGAGTCAACTGGGCGTTCGATTGCCGGCGGCATTGCGCGGGCAGTTTGCCGCGCTCGATCGTCGTCTCTGGAAGGCGGAGAGCGGCCTGGCGCTTTGTTCCGCGGCACTGGGTCTGCTGGTGTCTTATCTGGCGCTTTTTGTTTCCGATCGGCTTTGGGACACTCCGGTTTGGTTGCGTGTGGTTTTGATGGCGGCCGGGATGGCGTGGGTCGGGTGGGCTGGTTACCGGTGGGCCGTGCGATGGGTATTTAAGAGGCGCGATATTCGGGCTTTGTCGAGGCTGGTGCAGTTGCGGTACCGGAGGTTGGGGGATCGGTTGCTTGGCATTGTCGAGCTCGCGAACGAGGAGAAGCGGCCTCCGGGGTTTTCGGCCGCGCTCTATCGGGCGGCCATTGACCAGGTGTCGGCGGAAGCCACGGAATTCAGTTTTCCAGCTGCGGTCGACGTGCGCCCTGTCAGGCGGGGGTTGCGACTGGCTGTGGTGGCGGGTGGTTTGGTGGTGGGCGCGGTCGTGGTGGTGCCGGGGGCCGCTCGGAACGTTTTTCATCGGTGGGTGAGTCCCATGGCCTCGGTGGAGCGATACACCCTGGTGCGCATTGAAGCACTGGCGGCGAAACAGATTGTTCCGCATGGGGAACCTTTTCAGGTGGTGGCATCCGTGTCCTATCGGTCGTTCTGGCACCCGGGCAAAGCCGTGGCGGATTACGGGGACATGGTTCCTGTGGAAGGGGTGATCACGGACGGTCAGTTGCGATTTGACATCCCTGGCCAGATGCGGTCCGGACCCCTCCGCATTCGCGTAGGGGATGCCGCGGAAGAGTTGTTGATCGTGCCGGAACATCGGCCTTCGCTCAAGGAGATGACTGCGACGGTGGCACTGCCGGAGTACTTGAAGCATCCGGATTACACGGAGAGTGTGAAGAACGGTTCCGTGACGGTTCTGGAGGGGAGTCGGGTCGGGTTCAGCGGGCTCGTCAGTCGCGAGCTCAAGCGGGCCTGGCTGACGTCTTCGGAAGGAGCGGAGGAGTCTCTGCACGTGTCCGGAGAACAGTTTGCTGTGGAGGCGATGGTTCCGAGAGGCGTGGTCCATCGCACTCTGTTCTGGGAAGACGTGCTGGGTTTGACCAATGCCGTTCCCTGGGAATTGGTGGTGGGCACGGAACAGGATTTTCCGCCGGTGGCGGAGCTGAACGAATTCAGCCGTGAGCTGGCGGTGTTGGAGACGGAGGTGCTGGAGGTGAAGGCGGGAGCTCGGGATGATTACGGGGTGCGTGAGGTTGGGGTGGCTTGGCGGCGTGTGAACGGACCGGACGGATCGGTTCCCACGGCGAGTCCGGCGTTCCGGTTGGAGGCGGCTTCCTCGCAGGAGAAACGGCTTGAGGAACGATTCTACTTCAATCCTTCGCTGCTTGGGATTCCCGCGGACTCGTCGGTGGAGGTGCGCGGGTATGCGCTCGATTTTTTTCCGGGGCGTGAGCCGGTGTATTCGCCCGGGTATCGGATCATTGTGATGGGGACGGAGCAGCATGCGGAGATGATCCGACAGAAGCTTGAATCGATGCTGGTGCGGTTGGAGGAAGTGACGCGGCTTGAGGAGAAGATAGCCAGCAGCCTGAAGGATTTGAAGGAGCTGACGAATGAGGAGTTGGCGGAAGCCAAGGGCACCGAGGCATTGGAGGAGGCGCTGGAGGAGCAGGCCCGCAATGCGGTTGATCTGGATCAGCTTTCGAAGGAGGGACTGGAGGCGGTGCGGGAGGGGATGCGAAATCCGACGCTGCCGAGCGATAAACTCCAGGAATGGGCGAAGAACGTGCAGGACATGCAGAAGCTTTCCGAAGGCAAGATGCAGCAGGCCGCCAAGTCACTGAAATCGGCGCAGAACAATCAGGAATCGAAGCAGGAGAACGTGGCGAGCGCGGAGGAAAATGCGGAGGAAGCCCTGCAGGAATTGCAGGAGATGCAGGAATCCTTCAACCAGGGATTGGACGATTTGCAGGCGCTGACGCTGGCGCAGCGGTTGCGCAAGGTGGCGACGGAGGAGAAGGAGATTGAAGGGCGGTTGGAGAAGCAGATTGCCGAGACGATCGGATTAAAGGTGGACGAAGTGCCGGAGAGATACCGGAAGGTCAACGCAGATCTGGCGGAGGATCAGCTGGGAACGCAAAGGGATTCCGAGGAACTCAAGGGGGAGATCAGCCGGTTTTACGAGCGCACCCAGCAGGCGAACTACGGGCAGGTGACCCGGGAGATGGCGGAGGCCAGTCTCTCGGAGAAGTTGGATGCGGTGGGTGGGTTGATTGCCGAAAACATTTCGATGCAGGCCATGGACGATTTGTCCGAGTGGTCCGAGCGGTTTATCGCCTGGGCGGAGATCCTGGAACCCAAGAGCGAAGGGTCCGGAGGTGGCGGTGGAGGCGGCGGCGGCGGTGGAGACGAAGAAGATCCGAGGGCTGAGTTGTTGTTGAAGCAGTTGATGGCCTTGTTGCGGATGCGTGAGGGTCAGGTCAATGTCCGGGCGCGAACCAGTCTGGTGGAGCAGGGGAGGGGCGACGCGCCGGTTTATCAGGAATCGGTGGAAACGCTTTATTCGGAGCAGCGAACGCTGGTGAAGCGACTGATCCAGCTGCAGATGGACAATGTGATCGCCCCGTTGACGGAGCCGTTCAAGGATATCTACGGTCCGATGAGGGACTCGGCCATGCTGCTGGGACAGCCTCGGACGGACCGGGCGACGCAGCAGGCTGAAACCCGGACCATTGAAGTGATTTCGGATGTGATCAACCTGATCAACGAACAGTCGAAGCAGGGGCAGAGTTCCAAGAGTCAGGCCGCCAGTGAGCAGATGGCTTTTTTGATGCAGATGATGTCTCCCAAACCGGGCGAGGGGGAGGGGACATCCGCGAGCCCAACGCCGGGGGGCAATCCCGGGGGTGGGAGCACCGATCAGGCATCGGCGGCAGCCGAAGGGAATTCGGCTGGCAAGGAAGCGCAGGCAAAGGATGTCGGCAAAGCCAGCGGAACCGTTTTGCAGAGTGTGCCGACCGAGTTCCGGGAAGCGCTGGAGGATTATTTCAATGCGATTGAAAAGACACGCAACTGATCGGATCGAACGACTGCAAACCCGGGTCGGAGGCTGGATAAGAGCCTGCGGGATTCTGGGTGGGTTTCTCGTGCTGGTTTCCGGACCGGTGTTGGGGCAGGAGTTGTTTGAAGGCGAAGCGAACGCGACCCCGATGGAGGTGGAACGGATGTATTTGAAGGGATTGGGTTATCTGACACAGCGACAGAACGAGGAGGGCGGATTTCCGGATCGATCGTATGGGAGTGAGCCTGCGGTGGTCGGGCTCTCCGTGGTGAGCATGCTTGCGCATGGGGATGATCCCAATTTTGGTCCATATAGTCAGGCGATTCGAAGGGGGCTTGATTTTATACTCAAACAAATGAACGAACAGACCGGTTACATCGGACGTTCGATGTACAACCATGGTTTTTCAACGCTCGCGCTTGCCGAATCGTATGGCGTGGTGGATGACGAGCGACTCGGGCCGGCGCTTGAGAAGGCGGTGAACCTGATTCTGAGTGCGCAGTCGCGCAACCCTTTTGGGGCGTGGCGCTATTCTCCGGAGAGCACGGATGCGGATACGACCGTGAGCGGGGCGCAGTTGGTGGCGTTGTTTGCGGCGCGGAACGCCGGGATAGCGGTGCCGGAGGTGGCGATTCGTAAAGGCCTGGCTTTCTTTGGGACGTGTCAGACGAAGGACGGAGGATACGCCTACACACCGGGTTCCTCATCGAATGCGGCGCGGACGGCGATCGGGTGTCTCATCCTCGCGCTTGCGAAGGAGAAGGATTCAAACGCATTCGCCGCCGCATCGGCGTATTTGAAGGACGCGCCCTCCACGGCGAGCTATTATCACTACTACCTGTATTACGCTTCCCAGGCCTTTTTCCATACATCTCCCGAAGCATGGACCGTGTGGAACGCAACGAATATCAAGAAGCTCAGCGATACGCAGAATGCGGACGGAAGTTGGGACGGACAGTTCGGGCCCACCTTTGCCACGGCGGCTTCACTTTTGTCGATGGCGTTGAATTATCGATATTTGCCAATTTATGAGCGTTAGACCGAATGTGTCCAGGCCTTGGGCGGAACTGGATCGCACAGACGGTCCTGATGCCTGTGCGCAATCCGTTTCGATGGCGGGAGGGGGCCGGAGCGTGCGCGGGTTGTTCCTGCGAAGTCTGGCCGCGATGGTGGGGGCGCTTGTTTGTGGGGCCTCGATTGGAACCACCGCAGCGGCTGGACCGGAAAGTCACGGGGAGCCGGGTTCCGATGTGCTGCATTTTTTGGATGGCGGCCTTCTTCACGGCAAACTGATGGGCATGGACCCGGGAAAAGGCATTCACTGGGCGTATCCGGACTCGAAAGAAACGATCCGTTTTCGACCGGGAGGTTTGGACGGAGTGAAGTTTGAGGGAGCCGGCCCACAACAGGGTGTGCGACCGAGCCCGACGAGTCGGATTCAGTTTGGCAACGGTGATGAGATCCTTGGCGAACTCACATCGGTTGACGAGGAGGGAGCACGGTTTCGGACCTGGTTTGGCGGGGAGTTGATCGCGCCGCGTGAGAACCTGAGGGCGTTGACTTTTTTTCCGGCCGGTTACGAGATGGTTTATGACGGTCCGAATGGTGTGGATGGATGGCAGCTGCAGAGCGGTACGCGTGGCTGGAATTACGAAGATGGAGCGTTTGTTGCGGAAGGGGTTGGGATTCTGGGGAGGGACCTGAAGTTGTCGGACTCGGCATGCTTGGAGTTTGATCTGGCGTGGAGCGGTCGCTTCAGCCTGAGTTTCATCATGTACACGGACGCGATCGACCGGTTTGATTACAGCATCAACTCGTACATGTTTCATCTCACCCCCGGGTATGTGAGTCTGCAAAGGGTCCAGGTGGGGGCCGGGGTGATCAGCATTGGGCCGCAGACGCAGATTCCGGACATGATTTCGAAGAGCCGGAGTCGAATAAAAATCCAGGTCGACAAGTCCGAGGCCAGCATCACGTTGTGGATGGATGGGCAACTGGTGCGCCGATGGAAGGATCCGGGGGGCTTCGTAGCCAAGGGGAGCGGGGTTGTTTTTTCCTCTCAAATGGAGGGGCCGACCGTGAAGATCAGCAATGTGCAGGTATCGCGCTGGAACGGAACGTTCGAAGTGCAGGCACCGCCCACCGAACCCTTGAAGCTGGACCTTGTTTATCTGGGGAATTCGGACAAGGTCACGGGCCGGGTGCAGGGAGTTCGTGATGGGAGACTTCGTGTCCTGGCGCGTCGCCGATCGCTGGAGATTCCGCTGGCGCGGGTGAATCAGGTGTTTTTTGCGCAGTCCGGAGCGACCGGATCCGAGGCACCTCCGTGGGAGGTTCGGGCTGAGTTGTCGGGCGGCGGTACCGTGGTGTTCGAGCTGGAGGAGTGGAACCGGGAGCGTGTGAGTGGTCGGAGCGAGAATTTTGGGGCGGTTGTTTTGAAGCCTGAATCGATCCGGCAGGTGAGGTTCAACGCCACGAAAACGCAGGTGGTGGGCGAAACGACGTCGTCGAACGAAGAGATATGGGATGCTGATGAGTGAGCCGCAACTGGAAACAGCTTTGAAGTCTGACCGGAACAGCAGGAGGTTGCTGGCTGGAATGATGGTGTCGATTCTTTTTGCGGGATCGGTTCACCGGGACTCGCGTGCCCAGGACGGTTTGGAGAAGGGGGTTGTGGTTGCGGGAACCGAGAGTGCTCCGGAGAATCCTGAGCCGTCGACGGCATTGGAACCTGTTCCAAAGGACACGATCCATTTCAAGAATGGCGACTGGTTGCATGGTTCGTTGCGGGAGATCGATCCTGGGAACGCGGTTCGATGGTGGCATCCGGATGCGGAAGGCGAGATCGATTTTGTACCGGGCAGCGTGACGGGTGTCGAGTTTGGGGAGCGGCCGCTGCCTGCATTCCAGCGGAATCAGGCCTGCCGGGTGCGGTTGGCCAACGGGGATGAGGTGGAAGGTAACCTGTTGGAGTGTGATCTTGAGACGATTGTGTTGGAGAGCTGGTATGCGGGGCGGATCACGATCCCCCGATCCCAGGTTCGATTGCTAACCCCGCAGCCTGCAGAACCTCCCCCGGTGTTCGAGGGACCGTCCGGGGCGGAGGGTTGGACCTTTGGCAGCATTCGGGCAGGCATTCCAAATGCCGGACAGTGGAGCTACAAACGGCGGGCGTTTTACGCAACGAAATCGGCATCGGTGGCGAGGGACGTCAATCTGCCGGATGTGGCGCGGATCGAGTTTGATTTGACGTGGAAGGGAATGTTGTACATTGCGATCGCTCTGTACACGGATTATCTCGAACCCGTGAGTCTGCAATCCAAGGAAACCGAGCCGGAATTTGGAGGGTTTTACAGTCTGCAGCTCAGCAGTTACACCGTGAATTTGCTGGCCATCACGCAAGCGGATCCGATTCGGTATCTGGGGCAAACATCCGTGCCTGCGTTCAGTCAAAAAACCAAGGCCCATGTTGATGTGCGGGTGAACAAGGCGAAACACACCACGACGTTGATGGTCGATGGTACGATTGTGAAGCAGTGGATCGACACCGATGGTTTTGTGGGAAAGGGAACCGGTCTGAGGTTCGTGCATCAGGGGCAGGGTGCCGTCAAACTCAACAATCTTAAGATTTCGGAGTGGGACGGTCAGTTCGAGGAGAAGCTCTCAAACCGGCCGAATCAGATCGAAGATACGGTGACCCTGCGCAAAGGCGATAAGCTGGCTGGAAAGATCGCATCCATCGCCGGCGGGCGGGTCCGGGTGGAGGCTGCGGACGGGACGGTGGCGGAGGTTCCCATGGGGGAAGTCCGGCACATTGAGTTGGCGAGCCGGGATGTGGAGCCGGTAGGTCGGGAGATGGCAAATGTGAAGGCGATTTTTCGAAATGGTGGAACGGTTACGTTCCAGCTCCAGAAATGGACAACCGAGGCGGTGACGGGAACGAACGCGAGTCTTGGGAACGTGATTTTTAGGCCCGCAGCTTTTGAGCGGATGGATGTGGACCTGAAGTGATGCGGAAATGAGAGGTGTGCGATGCACCCTTCCCGAAAAATGTCGATGGGAGTGGGGAACCCCTGATGCGCAGGGATTTTAGTAAACGCAATCGAGTTCGATGATCTGTCCGCAGTCACATTCCACCGAAATGCTGGTCACCTTGTCCCCATCCTTTTCCAGTCGGATGTTCGGTTGCTGCTCCGGGATTTCTCCATCGGGTCCGGGAGTGCCTTCAGGAGCGTGACGGAGTTTTGCGAGATCGCTTTTGATGAGCTGGATTTGCTCATCCGGAAGTTCGAGTGCGACGGCGTTCCTGAGATCGCTTTGGAGTTTGGCTTTGAGTTCCTGCCGGTCAATGCGTCGGATTTTTTGGGGCGCGGGCGGTTGCTCCGGAGCCGCATCGTCGGCTGATTCCGCCTTGGCTTGGGGTTCAAAGTCCGAATCAAAATCCGCGTCAAAGTCGGGGGCGATGTCTTCGAGCGGAGCGGAGGGCGCTGGGGGCGGCGGGACGCGAGAAGGCGGAAGACGCGATGGCGTATGGCCCAGTCCCAGTCGATCTGGGCGGAACTGAGTAAACTGGTATTCGGGAAGAGTCTCGTCCGAGGTCTTCTCGAAGAATGGTACGAAAGTTCCGGGCATCAAGTTCCAGAGTGATCTGTTAATTCGGATCTTTTCCAGCTCTGAGCATTACTGTAACCCGCCGATTGGAGGGGTCAACAGAATTTCGATCTTTCAGAGGCTTCGACCCCCCGAAACCGGCCACCTTGATGATTTGTGACGGTTTCACGCCCTGGCTCAGCAGCCTGCGGCGTGCGGAGTTGGCCCGGTCCACGGAGATTTCCCAGGAGCCGTAATCCTTGCGGATTTTTTGGAAACCCTCCTCCGTATGGCCCTCGAGTTCGATCTGGGTGGTTGGGTAACGGGCTATTTCCCAGGCGATGGTGTTGAAGATCCAGGCTCCGTATTCGGTGAAATCCGGGGAATCCTTTTCGAACACGGGTTCGGACGGGTTGTCGAGGAAGTTGATGAGCACGCCATCCGGGGTCATCTGGACATCCAGGGAGCGGTGTTCCCGGAACTCGTTGTTCTGGATGAAGGTCCGGATCAGGTCTTCGTTGACCCGCTTGACTGCTTCGAGTTCGACCATGGAGGGGTTTTCGAAGTTGGCTTTCCGCGAGGAAACAACGTCCGCATTTTCCACCGGGATGATCCCTGTGGAATCGCTGAGCGCGGCTTTCCATGGGTTCTTGAAGAATTCTTCAACGGACCCCGAGACCTCCTCGTCCTGACCCAGGATCCAGAGAACCATGAATAGCGCCATCATCGCAGTCACAAAGTCTGCGTACGCCACCTTCCATGCACCACCGCCGCCTGCTGCCATAAGAGTAAGAGTTGAGCCGTGTTGTGGGGCCTATTTGCTGCCCATTGTCTTGAGAGCGGATTCCAGATCCATCGCGCTGGGACGCATTTCCTCATCGAGAACACGGCGTGCCACCTCGGCGGCTACCAATGGGGGGAGTCCGTTTGCAAAGCTGACGACCGCCGCCTTGATGCATTCCATATAGACCTGTTCTCCGGCGTTGTAGAATTCGATGTTTACCTGAATGGGTGCCACAACCCCGTAGGACAAAAAGATCCCAAGCAACGTTCCGGTCAGAGCGTGAGCCACGAGCGTTCCTACCTGGCTGACGTCACCGCCGAGGGCACCCATGGTGACGATAATGCCGAGCACAGCGGCACAGATTCCGAAGGCGGGCAGCGAGTCGGCCACTTTGCCAAGAATAAAGGGAGCGGAATGGCGTTCATGCTTGTAGGTTTCCAGCGACTTATCCATGAGGGGCTCCAGCTGATCCGGCTTGATGCGGCCGTCAACGATGGGTCGTAATCCATCGCACAAATAATCGACTGCGGCGTGGTTCTTGTAGAAGGATTCGTATTTCTTGAAGAGACTGCTGCCGGAGGGGTTCATGACGTGTTCCTCCAGCGCGATCATTCCATTGCGCCTGCCGAGCACGAACAGTTCGTACATTACCTTGATGAGATCCTCGAAATCCGCTTCTTTGAAGGGTTTGCCTTTGAAAATGGCCAGTGATTTCGCGACGATTTCCTTGAGAACCGGCAGTGGTGCCATGATCAGGAGCGATCCTCCGCCCATTGAAAAAATGGTGATGTACTCAGCCAGCACGAAGAGCTCGCTCGGGCGTCCGTGGGCCATGGTAAACCCAAGGATGGTGCCGCCGAAAATCAGGACGAAGCCAATAATAATGACCATAACGTAAAAAGATTTCTAAAATTTAACCTGCGACTAAGCTTTGTTTGCAAGGTTCTGTTCCTTGTGGAGAAACGCCCGGAGCGAAACAATGGCTTCCGTGTGAATTTGACAAATCCGAGACTCCGTCAGGTTGAGCAGGATCGCAATATCCTTGAGACGCAGCCCTTCATAATAGTAAAGAGTCAGCACCTTCTTCTGCTGGGTGCTCATCTTCAGAATGTGGAGCTTGATGATTTCCTGAAGATCCCTCGTGCTCGCCTGGCTCGCGGGGTCCTGCTGATGCAGATCTTCGAGTTGAAACGGTGTATAATCACTGCCGGTTGAATTCTGGGAGGAGATTTCATCCAGCGACACAAAACTCACGATTCGAAGGTCATCGAGCAACTGTCGGTATTCGTTGACCGATATTCCCAGGGAATCTGCTGTTTCGACTTCGGTGGGGGTCCTTGAAAGTTTGTCTTCCAGGTCCTGGATGGCGCGTTCGAGTTTTTTCCACTTTGCGTACGCACCCCGGGTGACGGTGGAGTTTTTTCTCAGTTCATCGAGAATAGCGCCCCGGACGCGGTGTTTGCAGTAGACCTCGAAAGCGACCCCCATATCCGGGTTGAAAGCCCTCGCAGCCTGAACGAGAGCGAAATAGCCGACGTTTTTCAGATCGTCAAAATCGACGACCGCCTGAGTGATGGGGGCAATGCGGTGGACCATCTTGAGGACCAGAGGGGAATACTTGTGCACGAGGTCCTCCTCCGAAAGCTCCTTGATTCCAGCACTTTGGTAGGCTTTCAGAGCTCTGGCGGGAACGGCATTGCCCGGGACGGTGGTCTCGGGCGGCATGCTCGGCCTATGTTGGTCCTGTGGATTCACTTGATATGGTTACCGAGGCTCGGCTGTCTATCTCGCCCTCGTATTGATCCAGCTTGATCGAAAGTTCCTCCTGCCGGGAGGATTGCTCCAAGCCCGTGATCCATATCCGCATCCACCACCGAAGCAGGATTGCAGCAACGAAAGACGCGAGGATGCCGTTGACCAAGCTGACATCAGGCGGTCGTCTCCAGGCAATGCTGCCCAGAAGCACCGTGATGAAGCCGAGAGCTCCGGCTATGACGACAATCAACCGCATAAAGCAGATACCTGTATAGCAGTTTTCAGGCCGATCGATAAAAACGTGCGGATTCCCCCAGCCGGGAACTCTGTGCATCGTTGATGCTCTGACTGATACATAACAAACGGATTAGCTGAGGCTCCTGTTTTTTTCTTTCAGGGAGGCAAAAACTGCCATTCGGTGTTCCTGCAGGAGACACAATGCAGGTTTCATAAGACGAGAATGAGAGCGGTTGCGGCCCGGACTTGGGACATCAGCTCTGCTGGTGGGAGTTCGGGCAGGGCTGCCTTTGAAATGACCGGAGAGACTTCCTGGATGCTGTTCAGGAAAGCAATGAGGTGATCGCTTTTGATGGCGAACGACCGTGTGAATCCAACCGGGGGGGCGTCGGCGGCGGTTTTTGCCTCCGGTTCCTCCGGATCCAGGAGGATCATCCCAACGATCTGGCCGCTTGGGGTGATCGCGGCAGTGCCGGCGAAGGTGGACGGGAGGTGCGGTCTGATCGACAACTGGCGGGGGTCGGCGCGGAATCCCTGTTGCGCTGTGATTTTGCCTGGGGCGGATTTTGGGGAGAACTGGCCCTGATTGCCTTCCTCGAATCCGAGGATCAAAACGGGTGAGTCGCCAGGTACCCCTTTGGTCATGATGAGGGGCAGGGAGGACGTTGTTCCTGAGATTTTCAAAAGCACCATGTCATTGATCGGGTCGGATTTCTCAACGGTTGCCTCGAATTGGCCTGATTCGGTCAATACCTGAATGCTGGTGGCATCCGAAACCGTTCGGAAACTCGTGAGGAGGTACCCATTCGTAGAAACAAAGAAACCGGCACCGGTGCGTTTGATGGATGATGAATCGAGAGCTGCGGAAATGATGAGGCGCGGGGAGTCGACATTTTCGGACTGTTTTGGATTAAACTCGCTGGCCAAACGCTGTGCTTCCTCAATCTGCTGGGTGGTCATCAGGCTTGTCAGGATTTCCCGACTGGAGGCGGCCTCCACGATTCCCCCGACGGCGGCGAGATTCCACCACTTATAGGCCTCTACAAAATCACTCTCGATGCCCTTTCCGTCATAGTAGGCGACCCCGAGGCTGTATTGGGCTGAAGGGTGGCCTTGTTCAGCGGCTTTCCGAAAGTGAGCGATGGCGGCCACGCGGTTCTGGGGAACCCCCAAACCCCGTTCGTAGCAATAGGCGAGGTTGAAGTGTGAGTCTGCGAAGTTCCGGCTGGCGGCCATTTTGAACCATTTCACGGATTCGGTGTAGTTGGTTTGGCCGGCCTGGCCGGAGAAATAAAAATAGCCGATCGCATGTTGTGCCGCCGCATAGCCCTGATTGGCGGCGAGGCGGAACCATTCAAAGGCCTTCTTTTGATCCTGCTGGTCGGAGACTGCATTGGAGTAGAGCTGGCCCAGGCTGAAATAAGCCGGAACGAAGTTTCTTTCGGCGGCTTTGAGGAGCCATTTTTCAGCGAGCTTGGGATCCGTGGCGACGCCCGGACCGAACTGGTATTTTCTTCCCAGGTTGTATTGGGCGTATGGATGTCCTTGTGCCGCAGCGCGTTGATACCAGCGTACCGCTTCAGCGTAGTCGGTCGCCACACCGAAGCCGGTTTCGTAACAGTAGCCCAAATTGGCCTGCGCCGCCGCGTATCCCTTGTCCGCGGCGTTGCGGTACCAAAGAACCGCTTCGCGCTCATCCTGTTCCACGCCTTCGCCTTTCTGGTACGCAAGGGCAAGGTTGAACGCAGCCCAGACCTCCCCTTTTTCGGCGGCGGCTCGCCACTTGGAGATCTGTTCCGCCTGCACCTGCAAGGCATCCTCGGTGAGTTCAGCGGCACTGGCCCAGAGGTTGCTGAACACGACGAGCAGAATCTGGAGAAATCCCCGCAATTGCATGATGTTTATCTGTTTCAAACGATTCTCAACTTCCGGTTCAACTGTGACGCCAACCCTTACTCTAGGGTAGAATCAGCCTGCTTGTCTAGGTTTCCCTGAGGCCGCAACTCTTCGAGCCGGACGCATGGCCTGTCGGGCAGGGGCTGTTCTCGTCCCAGAGTTCGGTTTCAGTGGACCGACTGATGGGTTGTGATTCAGTCCGATCCACTCAGCACAAACGGGGCCGAAGCCGAGGGTGGGCGGTTTTCCGGAATGGGAGCAGGCACCTGGAGGTGGTTTGGGTTGTCCGGCCAGATTGAGAGGGGGTAAGGGCGGTGGAGGGGGAAAAAAGATCGTGGTGCAGCAGGGTGGGTGGCAGGTTTTTCCGCATGCGCGTGAAGGAACCGGTGATTTGGTTGGTTTTTTCCTGTTTTGGTGTGTGGCACGTACCGTGCTGAGGGGTGCAGGGTATATTTGGTTATGATTGAAGGACTCTTTTCAAGTAGCAGCTATCAAGGGCTGCAGAAGATGATGGATGCCACGGTGATGCGCCAGGAGGCCATTGCCAGCAACCTGGCCCATGTGGAGACTCCGAATTACAAGCGGATCGACGTCGATTCGAGTTTTGGGTCCCAGCTGAGCGATGCCATCCGGTCCGGCAACAACACTGAGATCAAGCGGTTACAGCCGAGAATGATGGTGGACAAGGCAGCCTTGGCGGCAAACCGGGATGGGAACACGGTGCAACTGGAGGAAGAAATGCTTTTGATGCAGAAAAACTCGATGGCTCACCGCATGCAGACACAGTTCATCTCCGGACGTCTTTCGAAACTTAAAAGCGCAATTCAAGGAAAAGCCTGATGATTAACATAATGCCAGGACTCGGGAGTGCGGCTTCTGCACTCAGTGCCGAAAAAATCCGGATGGAGGTGATCGCCCAGAACATTTCCAACGCCAACGTTACCAAGACCGCCTCCGGCAAGCCCTATGAACGGCAAGTGGTCGAATTTGAGGCGGTTCTGAATCAAAAGGTTGGGTTCGGTTCGGATTCCGCACCGGAGTTGGTGAAGGCCGCGCGGATCGTGGGGGACGGACGGCCGCCCAAGACGATGTTCCAGCCCGGGCATCCGGATGCCAATGAAGCCGGAATGGTCTCCTATCCGAACATCGCGATTCACGAAGAAATGGCGGACATGATTGCCGCTTCACGGGCCTACGAAGCGAATCTGGCGGTGATCAAGAACGCGCGTTCGATGGCGCTTCAGACTCTTTCCCTGGGGCAACGTTAGTCGGGTTAAAAAAACTTTATGAATCCCATAGCAGCAGGCGGCGGGTTTTCGGCAGACGCACTCGCCCTGTATCGGCAGGAATTGCTGACACGTCAGCAATCACCCGGTGGGCTGGATCCGATGTCCAATCCGGCGATTCCGTCGATTGGACCGGAGGGGGTTGTGCCGTCCCAGACACCGGTGGTCGGTTTCGACAGTCTGCTGGGAAATTTTGTTCAGGAAGTCAACACGAAGCAGGTGGCGGCCGGGGATGCCGTCACCGGGCTGTTGAGTGGGAAGGATGTTCCCCTCCACCAAGCCATGATTGCGATGGAAGAGGCCAGCGTTTCCTTCCAGCTGATGGTCGAGGTCAGGAATAAACTGTTGGAGGGCTATCAGGAGCTGCTCCGCATGCAGGTCTAAGGCGGTGGTGGGACCAGGGCTGGAACAAATTTTACGACTCAAACATTCATCGAACGCGAAATAACGGATGCACGCTATAAGGTTATTAGGTCAGCAGCTGGGAAAGATCTGGAGTCAGCTCGGCATCAACCAGCGGGTGACGATTGTCATGTCCGGTTTGGTGGTGTTCGCGGCGCTGTTCGGGTTGGTGTTTTGGTCGAGTCACCCGGATTACAGCCTGTTGTTTGGGCGGATGGACCCGACGGAAGCGGGCCGCGTGATCAGCGAATTGGAAGAGATGAATGTTGACCACAAGATTGGTGCCGGGGGCAGTTCGATCTACGTTCCGCGGAATGAGGTGCATCGGGTTCGGATGCAGTTGGCCACCAAGGGTCTGCCGGCTGCCTCGGGAGTTGGTTTTGAGATTTTCGATAAACCTGCGTTCGGCATGTCCGATTTCGTGCAGCAGGCGAATTACCTGCGGGCCATTCAGGGAGAGTTGGCCCGGACGATCGGAGAGATTGAGGGTGTGGATTCGGCTCGGGTGATGGTTGTGAAGCCAGAGAGTCGGTTGTTGATTGATCCGAAGAAAAAGACCACCGCCTCGGTTTTTCTGAAGTTGCGCAGCTCCGGGGCGATTGACGGGACCGCCGTCAATGCGATCCGGTATCTGGTGGCCAGTTCCGTGGAAGGTCTGAAGCCGGATCAGGTTTCGGTGGTGGATAATGCGGGCAATGTGCTTTCCGAGGTGGGTGAAGAAGGTTCCATGCACGCCATGAGCTCCAGTCAGTTTGCGGCCCGGCAGCGGGTCGAACAGTATTTGCAGAACAAGATTCGAGTGCTTCTCGAAGGCTTTCTGGGTCGCGGTCAGGTGGTGGTCAGTGTCGCCGCTGAGATCAACAACGAGACGATCACCAAGACGGCCGAGTATTATCCGAAAGAGGGGGGGGTGGCCCGGTCGACGACCAAGACCACGGAGACCACCGATACGGTCGTTCCCAAACCCGGTGGTGTTCCAGGCACTTCGATCAACGCTTCAGTGGATACGAACGCGATCGCCTCGGCCACCCAGAACAACCGGACGTCGCGGGAGGACTCCACGGATGAGTATGCGGTGAGTCTTTTCAAGACGAATCTGGTGCGTACGGCGGGCAACATCAAGCGGGTGACCGCCTCCGTGTTTGTCAATACGAACGACAACCCTGCCATTACCACGCAGATGAAAGAGTTGCAGCAGGCGGTGGCCAACGCACTCGGCATGGAGATTCCGGATGGAACCGAGGTTCAGGCGGCTGATGTGGCGATGAGTTTTGTTGGTTTCAGCACGAAGGAGGAGTCCGAGCTCAAGCTGCAGATGGATAACGATGAGAAGACCGAGCTGATGTGGCGGGTTGGAAAGAACGCGACCTACGTGCTGCTGGGTTTGACTGCTCTGATTGGATTTTGGAGGTTGGTGAAGAATTCGAGCGAAGAACTTTTACCAACAGGGATTCCGGTGGGTCAGCTCATCGGAGGCCAGTTGGTGTATGAAGCCCCGACGATGGCTCCCGGTATGGCGATGTCTTCCGGTGTGGTCCAGGGATCGCCGGATCAGAGAATCGACGAGATCATGCCCGAGGACGAGGATGTCGAGGAGTTGCAGGCTGCCAAGTCGAAGATGGTGATGGACTTCGGTCTGGGTCAGCAGGCACCGGAGCGCATCACGATCGAGGTGCTCAAGCAGTTGATTCGTGAGAATCCTGCCAAGATGAGTCAGGCGGCACGCACCTGGATGGCCCGCAAAGCGCGTCCGGATGACAACGAATCCTATCAATAAAGGAGCCAGGAACGCACGTGGATCAAGAACTCGAAAGACATGGCGGCAAGCCGATGATGACCCAGCTGCAGAAGCTGGCGGCACTGATGATTCTTCTGGGTGAAGACAGTGCGAGCATCATGCTCAAGAGCTTCGATGACAATGAGCGGGAGTTGATCTCGTCCGAGATGGCCAACCTGCCGCTGATGACCCTGGAGGAGCAGACTTCGGTGCTCAAGGAATTTACGGAGATGGCGTTGCAGGCGAATGCAGCGCTGGGTGGATCTGTCGAGTATACAAGGGCCGTTTTGGAAAAATCGGTCGGTCTGTTCAAAGCCGCGGAGATCATCGGCCGCGTTTCCACCCGGAGGACTTCCGTGGCGACGATGCAGCAGATCATCGACATGGAGCCGCTGGCGATTGTCAACCTGATCAAGGAGGAACAGCCTCAGACCATTGCTCTGGTGATCAGTTATCTGACGGCGCAGAAGGGTGCGGATGTTTTGCTGAACCTGCCGGAGCATCTGAGTGAGCAGGTTGTGGAACGGCTCGCCACACTTTCATCCACTCCGATTGAGGTGGTTGAAACGGTGGGTGAAGTTCTTTCCAAGAAGATCGGTGCGAAGATGTCCCGGGCGTTGAATCAAACCGGCGGCGTGAAGTCGGCGGCTGCGGTGCTCAACGTCATGGAGAAGCAGCGGCGGTTGGACATCCTGAACAAGCTGGATGAACGGACTCCCGAACTGGTCCGGTCGATCAAGATGAAGATGTTCACCTTTGATGACTTGGCGACGCTTGAGAGCAAGAGCATTCAGAAGATTCTGCGTGAGGTCGATTCCTCGACCCTGGCGATCGCGCTGAGTGCGGCCAATGAGAATTTGCAGGCTGCATTGCTTGGATCGATTTCCAAGCGCGCGGCTGACACGGTCAAGGACGAGATCGCGAATCTGGGCCGTGTGGTGCTTCGCGAAATTGAACAGGCGCAGGACAGCATTATCGATGTGGTTCGCAAACTGGAAGCCGAGGGTGAGATATCCCTCGAAGGAGGAGGGTAATTTATGATTAATGTCGCACAGAATCCAGCATTACTGGGATACCTTCGGGATATCCGTTTGTCGGGCATCAAACGCCAGACCAAGCGGGAGGATGGATACGCGGCTCGGGGCGCGAATCGTCAGGGCGATGCTTCCGACGAATCCGGGGAGGCGAAGACTCCAGGGTTCGAGCGCGGGCGCAAGGAAGCGGAACAGCAGTTTGAGCGCCGTGTGGAGGAGTTGAAGAGTGAATGGGAGGCGGAGCACCGAACCGAGGTGGTTCAGGCCCTGGAGACATTAAACACGAGCATTCACAAGCAAATGTCCGAGGTCTTCAAGTCTCTCGAGAAGCACATGATGATGCTGGCCGCTGAAGCGGCCATCCGTTTGACAGCGGGGATTCCCGTGACGTCGGACATGGTGGAGGCTTGCGTGCGCGAGGCTGTCGCCCCGGTCGAGAACGATTCGGAAGTCATGATCATTTTGAATCCCGAAGACTATGCCCTGCTTGAGCAGCATCAGTCGAGCCTCCTGAACCGGGCTGGGGCTCATCCGGTATTTAAATTCCGCAGTGATGCGAAGATCGCTCGCGGCGGTTGCCTGGTGGAAACGAAGTTTGGTGAGCTGGACGCACGCCGGGAAACCAAGATCGAATTGCTTAGGAAGGCCGTTAACGAATGATCAAATTGGTCGACGACTCGGGAACGGCCCCGTCCTTAATGGAGGGGGCCCGTTCGCGTTTACGGTCGTTGTCCCTTGTGGAACGTCACGGCCGGGTCGTGCAGATGATCGGTCTGGTGATCGAGTCGCGTGGACCGATGTCGGCGATCGGGGACATTTGCCAGATTGAATCGGCGTCGAGTTCCGAGGGGTTGCTGGCGGAGGTGGTGGGGTTTCGAAACGAAAACCTATTGTTGATGCCGCTGGGTGAAGTGACCGGCATTCATCCGGGAAGCCGGGTGATTGCGACCGGGGCGCCGCTTCGAATTCCCGTGGGGCCCGAGCTCATGGGCCGGGTGATCGACGGCTTGGGCAATCCGATGGACGATTTGGGCCCGATCCCGAGCCAGCTTCTGGAGGATCTCAATCTCACGGCACCGCATCCGCTCAAGCGGGACCGGATTACCGAACAGTTTCGGACCGGGATCAAGGCGATCGACACCTTTGCTCCGTGTGGACGCGGACAGAGGATGGGAATTTTTGCCGGTAGTGGTGTGGGAAAATCGACCCTTCTGGGCATGATGGCCAGTCGGGCGGAGGCCGAAGTGAATGTAATTGCCCTGATCGGGGAGAGGGGTCGCGAAGTGCGCGAGTTCCTTGAGCGGGATCTGGATGAAGCGGGCAGGGCGAAGTCCGTGGTGGTGGTGGCGACTTCCAATTCGCCGGCGCTGGTGCGGGTGAGGGCGACGTTTTTGGCGATGACCATCGCCGAGTATTTCCGGTCTGAAGGCAAGAATGTGTTGTTGATGATGGATTCGGTCACGCGGTTTGCGATGGCGCAGCGTGAGATCGGTCTGGCTGTGGGGGAACCCCCGACTTCGCGGGGCTATACTCCGTCTGTGTTTGCCCTGCTGCCGCAGCTTCTGGAACGTGCGGGAAACGATGATCAGGGATCCATTACAGGTCTGTTTACCGTGCTGGTGGAAGGGGACGACATGAACGATCCCATCGCCGATGCGGCGCGGTCGATTCTGGACGGGCATCTGGTCTTGACTCGCGAACTGGCCGCTTTGAATCATTACCCGGCGATTGACATTCTGGACAGCGTCAGCCGGTTGACCCGCGATCTTTTGACACCCGATCAGGTTCGTTTGGTTGGGTTGGCACGGGAAGAGCTAGCAGTGTATCGGAAGAATCAGGATCTGATTACCATTGGCGCCTATGTGGGGGGCAGTAATCCGATGATCGATAAAGCGATCCGGCTGCAGGCACCGTTGATTAAGTTCCTTCGGCAGGAAGTGACCGAGTCAAAGTCCATTTCAGAGAGTTGGCAATTGCTTCAGGGTGCCCTGACGCAACCGGCACCGCCGCCGCCTCAGGGTCGGCAGGGTGCTCCGGCAGGCCGGCAGGGTTAACGTATGAAGCCATTTCGATTTTCGTTGCAGGCGGTTCTGACGATTCGGCAGAACCAGGAGCGCAAGGCTTTGGAAGCCTTTGCCCTCGCGCAGCGGGCGTTTGCCGAGGCCGAGGCCCGGCTGCAGGCCATTCGCAGCGAAATCGACGAGCTGCACGGAGCGCGTCGGGATGTATTCGTCCGATCGGTTTCGTCAGAGAGTCTCCAGGTGATGCAGCACGGATTGAGGGCATTGCAGAACCGGATACCGGCTGCTCAGGAGCAGGTCGAAAAGGCGCGGGGTGTTGCGGTGCGGAGATCTGCAGAACTTCTGGAAGCTCGCAAGCAGAGGGAAGTGGTCGAGAAACTGTATGACAAACGACGCGCTGCTCACGCGGTGGATGCGGGGCGGGCGGAACAAAAGGCACTGGACGAGTTTGCATCCTACAAATCCGCAGGTGGCCTCGCAATGAAATGGCAGTAGAGATTTTATGAAAAAAATTCTGACATCCAAATGGTTTGCGCTCGGAGTCGGAATGGTTCTTTTCCTCGTTGTGCTCCTGCTTTCGAGCGCACCCGGCGAGGCGGACTCCGCGGCTGGTGCCCACGAGGGCGAAGGGGAAACCTCGACGAACGAGCTGGCTGCCGTGGAGCACGAAGAGGTCGATTCACCCCTGCACAAGGCGGAGCAGCCGATTGTTGCTCCCCCGCCGCTGACCCCGCTGCCGATCACGCAGGTCGGGGATCCGGGTTCCCTTCGATTCAACAATCCTGACATTCAGCAACTCGTTGAAGAGCTCCAGCAGGAGCGGCAGAAGCTGCGGGATTGGGAGACGGAACTTGAGGAACTGCGGAAACGGCTGGAACTGGACAAGATGTCCCTCGGCACCATTACCCAGAAATTCCTGCAGGCCAAAGCCGATCTGGAGCATACGCTGACCAACCAGTTGACCATGACGGAGACCCGGGAGCAGAAACAGCTCAGGGATTTGTCGGTGGTCTACACCAACATGCCTCCCTCGAGTGCTGTTGAGATTCTTTCATCCATGGACGCCAACGATGTTGCGCGGATTCTTCAATACATGTGGCCAGCTCAAATGGCCTCGATTCTTGAGAATTTCGCAACCAACAAAACAGTGCTGAGCTATGAGGAAGGGAAAGCCACCATGATCAGCGAGAAGATCAGAAGACTTTCCGAAGTGCCGGCCATCCCCAAATAATTTCATGAATATACTCTCATTCGATCCACCGAAGTCTTCCCAGCAGGGAGCTTCGTTGTTCGGCGTGGACGGCGCAAAGTCCTCTGGCAAGGTCGGGCTCACGGTTTCGTTCGAATCGGCTTTGAACACGGCTGCTCCTGAGTCCCAGCAGACTCCGGGAAGCTCCGGCAATGCGGGTCCATTGAACGAACAATCCCAGATCAGCAATCCATTCCAAACGCAGAACCCGAAAGCAGGAAACTCGCAGTCGGCAACGGTCCGGGACATGGAATCCCCGTATCCAATCGCACAGGAGGGAGACGCTCGGGAAGGTTCGGTCGCAGGCGGATTCTCCGGGGCGGAAACGTCGGATCAGGAATCCGAACAGAAGAAGTTTCTCCAGAACGCTGCGGAAGAGCTTCTGCTGGTGGTGGAACAATCGTTGGTTGTGGGCGGCGTTTCTTCTCCGGTTGAGGCGCTGATTCCGGCAAAATCTCTGACTGCTTCCGAAGGAGACGCGACTTCGGGGCAAGCGGGAGAAGCGGTCGTTCCGCTGGTCGGTTCGGATGCGATCGGTAATGAACCCAGGGTGTCCGGGAACGGAAGTCCGGGGGGTGGGGTGATCTTGGGTGGAAGCACTGAGCAATCCTCAGGCACCGGGACGGTAGTTGCTTTGCCTGACAAGACAGGGTCGTCGGGTGTCGGTGAATCTGGCTTGTCACAGAAGGTGTCAGGTCAGGTGGCTCAGCAGAGGCGTTCAATCCCGACTCCTGGGAACGCACAGAAGGCTGTTTCTGAAGTTTTGGCGTCTGGCAGTACGATTGAGTCATCCGAAATTCCATCAGCTGCGGTTTCGGTAGATTCATCTCCTGTAAATCTAAGTGCAGCTGGGCAGGGACAGGCCTTTTCGTCTGGTCCCAGCCTCTCTGGAGCCGCGACTGCCCAGTCGGGTGTTGAGTCCAAGGGACCCAAACCGAGCACGAATGCCGCCGAACTGGCAGCGACTCCAATTGCAAAAAGCGGAGAGGTGTCCAATTCCCAATTGCTTTCAAAGGATGGGTTTGGCGTCAGACAGGATTTTGAACCTGAAGGTTCGGTTCGATTTAGTGAGATGTCTTTGGATGCGAAGGGCCAGAGCCTGTCCAGCGCGAGCGGTTCGATCCCGGCGCAGGGGGCGACCGCAACCCAGGGCGCGGACCATTCCGCAACCGCTGCAATTGCAGCCGAACGGAAGGCCTCTTTCACGGTGGGCGTGGGGGGCAAAGTGAGCGAAGGAAAGGTCCAACCGCTTCAGGGTACTGTTGCAACGACTCCGGAGGCCGATTCGTTGAGGGATTTTATTGCCCCAACACCGGGTCGGAACGTTTCCACGAGCTCCATGGGAGTTCAGTCAAATGTCAGTGCTGAGCTGCCCGTTCGTAAGGATTCGGGTGTGGCAGGGGATACGGTTCGGAACGTTCGGGAATCTGTCGTCCAAAAAATGGCGGTGGGGGCCAAGTCCGATCCCGGCGTTTCCGGGAACCAGTTTCATTCTGGTGTTGGAAAGCAGGGTGTTCAGACTGGGATCGAGAATTTGATGGATCAGAAAGTTTCAGACGAGCCGGTGAGTTCTCCTGCAACCACTGGCGCAACCGCTGGCGCAACCACTGGCGCAACCACTGGCGCAACCACTGGCGCAGCGGCGCTGCCCCGGACGGGAGTTGCGTCCCAGCCCCGAGCGGCAGGAAGTGCGTTTGTTGAGAACCGTCCGGTCTCCGGCTCTGATGAGGTGGCCAAAGCCAAACCGTTGCAGTCGGACGCTCCGATCGGCAAGGGGGCGGTGGGTGGTGCTGCGCCCCAGGATTCGAAAACCGTGATCTCTCCGGTGTTGGTGGATGCAAGCGGGGAAGCGCGCGAGCTATCCTTGGCCCAACGTCTGAACCAGACGTCCGTTGCGCGGGGAGGCGAATTTGCCGCGCCATCCAGGGCGCAGGATCCGGTGGGGCAAACGGTTTCATCGGATCGAATGCCGGTTGCCGCAAGTCTGCCGGTTCAGGAAAAAGCGGCTGCTGGCGAAGGCGCCGAAGAGTTGACCGCAGCAGCAGCGCAATCGGGGAGGCCGAGCGGTGCGGGGGCGGTGGAATTTAGAATGGATGGGAAGAGTGGAGTGGCGGTGAGTCAGCCGGGTTCGGGATCGCAGTCCGCTGCGGATCAGGAATCGACGCCGGATTCGGGTGCCGGGAAAGATGGGGGCAGCAAGAATGGCGGCAAGCAATTGAACGGCACGGTAGCTGCTCAACGAGATAAAGACATGGCACATACGGCATCCAACGAGTCATACGGTCGGTTGATCGGGAAAAATATTCCTGATTCGGCTAAAAATGACAGTTTGCTCGGGACGGCGCGCGCTGGTGTTCCGATCGTGGAGGCAGGGTCCTCAGCGACGCGCCGGGGAACTGAGTTTTCGGGTGTGCCCGGGGTTCAGATCGGTGCGATGGCCCAGTCGAGGGAATTTTCGGAGCTCGAGGGAGCCGATGGGGCGGGAGAAGTGGATGGGGTCCCGGGTTCAAAGCTCTCCGGGCAGGTATGGTCCGCTGTTGAGAGTTTTCGGGCGCAGGGTGCGCGGGATTGGGTGGTTCGTATCCGACCGGATCAGGACACCGCCATGGAATTGCGGATGCGCATGCATGGGGATCAGTTGGTGATCCACGCCCGGTTGGAGTCTGGTCGTGCCGAGATGATGCTGCCGCGCTGGACGGAGCTTCAGGGGATTCTGGCGGATCGGGGCATTCAGCTTCAGGGGTTGGAATCTGGAACGGGACACAATGCGGGGCAGGGTCCTGGGAATCAGGCCAATCAGGGCCAGGCCCGGGAAGACACGAATAATCCACGTCAGTTTGATCAATCTGGGTCCAGCAGCTTTGAACAACGGGAAGCGGCTGAGCGGCAGAAACAGGCAGAGCGACTGACGCGGTTGGTGGGAGGTCGTTCAGGTCAGGGTGCCGCTTCGGTCGGATCCACCGGTGCAAAACCACGCAGCTCGAACAATGGATGGGAGAGCTGGGCTTAATTTTGAAATCATGATTTCTCCAATTACTCCAACCACAGCGGCGACACCTGCGGCAGCCGCCAGCAATCTGGCTACGGGAGAGCCGCCGTTGTCCCGGATTCCGACGAAGATCCTCAAGCAGGAGGATTTCCTGCAGCTTCTGGTGGCGCAATTGCAGAATCAGGATCCCATGGCTCCGCAAACGGACACGGAGTTTATCGGGATGATGACACAGTTTACCTCCCTGGAGCAGACCCAGAACATGCAATCGGACATTGCGACGATGCGTTCGCAACAAGAGATGTTGCAGGCCATGTCGATGCTCGACAGGGAAGTCATGGTTTCTTCGAAGGATGGAATTCCAGTAAGAGGGGTTGTCAAGGGTTTTGACATGGAAGGGCAGACGCCCAAGTTATTGATCGGCGACGGGCGGTATGCTCTGGCGGATATCCAGGCAATTCGAATGGTTAATCAAAACGAAACACAGAACTAACAATAAGGCATTATGTCTCTTCGAGCACTCAACACGGGCGTGTCTGGAATCAAGCAATTCCAATCCGCTCTGGATAACATCGGCAACAACCTCGCGAACATTAACACGATTGGTTTCAAATCAAGCCGTGTCGAGTTCGCCGACACACTCAACCAGACGCTGAAGTCTTCCGCCCCGGATAGTGGTGCTGGTTACTCGGGAACCTCCACCGCTCAGGTTGGAAATGGTGTCACGGTTGCCGGTGTGAAGAATCTTTTCACCCAGGGTGCGGTGACCCAGACCGGGGTGAGCACGGATTTGGCGATCAGCGGAGAGGGCTTTTTCACGATCCGGAAACCGAACCCGGACCCGGCCGCCACAACGTCCGAGTATTTTGCGACTCGCGCCGGTGATTTTCGGTTGGACAGCAATGGCTATCTGGTGACCAACAACGGCTACCGGGTGCAGGGGATCACCGATTCGTTGTTGCCGGGTGGAGCCTCGGATTACGCGGATGGCGCAAACACGGGTGACATCAAGATTGATCCGGACGGCATCACCGCGATCAGCACGTCGCCGATCTCCAGCGTTGCGATTGACACGAATGGAAAGGTGAACGTCACGCTGCAGGACGGGACGCAGTTTGTGCGGGGGCAGCTTCTTCTCCAGAACTTCACCAACCCGAACGCCCTCATGAAGAGTGGCAACAATCTCTATTCCAACCTCGAAAATGCAGGTCGGCTGACGGGCACCGGTACATTCGGGGCGGGCGGGGTTCTCGGAGGCAAGCCGAACACCAACGGTATGGGGCGGATTGATTCCGGGGCATTGGAACTTTCAAATGTGGACATCTCGCGAGAATTTGCGAATATGATCACGACACAGCGCGCCTTCCAGGCAAATGCACGGGTTGTCACGACCAGCGATCAGATATTGCAAGAAATTGTACAGCTCGTAAGATAGTAGTTCGTTTATGGCAGATGAAACCCCTGAGTCCGCAGCGGAAAGCGAAGACGCGGCGTCAGCGACGGCAACGTCGACCGGCGTTGCTGCCTTGCTGAACAATAAGTACCTTCCGCTCATCGTGGCCGTGGTCGTGATGCCAATCATGGCCTGGGGGGTTATCAAGTTCCGTTCATCGGGCAGCAAGGCGAAGCCGGAAGCCGCGGCCGAATCCCATGCGGCAGAGGCCGAATCCTCCCACGGGGCCGCTCCAAGTGGAGGGGGGCACGGGGGTGGCGGGCACGGTGGAGCTGCTGCGGAAGAATCATCCCATGAGGTTGATACCTCGGGAGACACCCGGCTCACGGTCCCTGTTCCCATCACACGCGATCCTGTTGCTTTCCAGCGGAAGGCCAGGAAACCGGCAGACGGGATCGTTGACTACGACAAGATCGTCGTCCTTGATTACAAGGGGGAGGCCAGGGATCTGGCTCAGGCGGACAAGATCGTGGTCAACATTTCCGGGACTGAAGGCCAACGTTATGCCGTGGCGCGTGTGCTGGTCACCGGACGCAGCACCGAATTGATCGATGCGGTCAACACGTATCGGGAAGCCTTGCTCGACAAGGCTACCGGGGCACTCTCGAGCAAAACGCTCGATGACATCAACAAACCGGGCTTCAGGAATTTCCTGCGCGCCGAGCTCCTGACTCTTTTTAATGAGGTGATTCGTTCCCGTGGGAATCTCATTGAAGATGTCATCATCACAGAGTTTGTTATTCAATAGACCTGACTATGGCCCGTATCGGCGCACCATCCGTTCAGACGTCAGCCGCCGTTTCGGCTGCCCCGCAATCGGTACAGGTTTTTACGTTCCGTGGCTTAAAGACCAGTCTGCCGCCGGATCGTGTCCGGAACTATGCCGTTGGACAGTCTGCAGCCCTTAGCTCGAGCGAGTTACATCGGTTCAAGTCGCATAACGAATCCGTGGTGCGTGGTGTGGGGGCGAGGTTGTCCCTGTTTCTTCGAATCGAGTTTACCCTCGAGTTGCTTTCCCTGGATACCATCACGCTTCCGAAGTTCGCGGATTCCGCGCCGCCTCCCCGGCACATGATTCTGTTCAAGATCGATCCCCTGCGCGGAATCGGTCTGTTTGACATCCCGCCGCCGCTGGCATTGTCCGTGGCGGACCGGATGCTCGGAGGCAAAGGGTTCTCCGTGAATCCAAACCGGGCATTGCGCGAGGTGGAAATAGCGCTGGTCAATCAGATGGCACAGATTGCGATCAAGGAATGGTGCGCCGCCTGGCACAGTCAGGACGAGCTGCGCCCGGCCCTGCTTGGCCATGAAAGCAATCCCCGATTTTTGCAGATCAGTGATCCGGACGAGACTTTTTACATGCTGAAGATGGAGGCGGGCATCGGTGATTGCATTGAGCAAATGCTGATGGCCATGCCCGTCAAGATGCTGGATCCGCTGGTTCGGCAGCTGTCTCTCGAGACGGACAGCGTCAAGATGGAGCGTGCCGCCAAGGAGACTGTGGTTCCGAAATGGAATCCCGGGTACGACGAAGTCAAGATCCCGCTCTCGGCCGAATGGCGGGAGTTGGAGATTAAGACACGGGATCTGTTGAATTTCCAGGTGGGTGATGTGATTCCTTTGGATTCGGATCAACTCAACCGGGTGGAAGTTTGTTTGGCTGGAAAACCCAAGTATATGGGGCGTTTGGGGAGTTCGGGCCCAAAATGCGCGGTTGAAATCACCGATATTCTCTCACGTTGATCTGGTTCTATCGTTATGAGCACATCTCCTGAAAACATGCCCAGCTTGGATTTCCTGCTGGATGTTCCGATCAAGTTGACGGTTGAACTGGGAGGATGCCAGATTTCGATGCGTGATCTCTTGCAGTTGAGTGTCGGATCGGTGGTCCAGTTGGACAAGTCGGCCAATGCATCGGTCGATCTGTTCGTGAATCAAAAGCTGGTGGCGCGTGGCGAGGTGGTCGTTGTGGAGGAGAACTTCGGGATCAAGATCACTGAGATTCTCGCTAAAGCAACGCCGACATGAGAATCCGGTTGATCCTTGGTCTCTCCGGACTCGTTTTCGGTCTGTCCTCTTCGAGTCTTGGAGCTGCATCTTCGATCACCAACAGTCCTCCCACGTTCGGTCCATCCTCCGAGGATCTCGTCGCCATCCTCATCCGGATGCTTGGAGCCTTTGCGATTGTGGTGGGGGTGTTTCTGGTGGCGGCATGGTTCTTCAAGAAATCACGCCTGTTTGCGACTTACCAGGGTGCGGGGGCGCAACTGAAGATACTGGAAACCAGATCGTTGGGGCATCGGAATTCGCTCATCGTGGTTGGGTATCAGAACCGACGGTTTCTTCTCGCCGCTTCTTCGACCGGAGTGCAATTCCTGAGTCCGCTGCCGGATACGGAAGATGGGGAATTGGAGGGGCAGGACGACGGGACCTTTGCCCAGCGCCTGGATGCAGCGCAGGAAGGGAAAACGTGAGAAGACTACTCTGTGGTGTTTTAATTCTGCTCGGATTGTTCGCTCTGGGGGAGGTGTGGAGTGTTTCGGCGCAGGCTCCCGGCGCAGCCTCCAGCTCGGCGAGCAACAGCGTGAACTTCGGGGTGAACCTGCCGACCCAGCCGAAGGACATCGATGTAGCGATTCGAATCCTGTTCGTAATGACGCTGCTGACGCTGGCGCCATCCATGATCATGCTCATGACGAGTTTTACGCGGATCGTGATTGTGTTTTCGTTTCTTCGAACCGCACTTTCGCTCCAGGGAACTCCAGCCACCCAGTTGTTGATCGGGTTTTCGCTGTTCATGACGTTTTTCATCATGGCGCCGACCTATCAACAGATCAATGCGGACGCGTTGGAGCCGTATGCGGCGAGCCAGATCACCAGTCAGGAGGCCTTCGACCGGGCGGCCAACCACATGAAGAACTTCATGCTGCAGCAGAGCCGGGTGCAGGATATGGAGGTTTTTGTGGAGTTGGCAAAGCTGGGGCCTACGACTCCGGACCAGCTCCCGCTGAAAGTCGTGATCCCGGGGTTTATCCTGAGTGAACTGCGGACAGGTTTTCAGATGGGGTTCCTGATTTTTATTCCGTTTATTCTGATCGATTTCGTGGTGGCGATTGTGTTGATGAGTTTGGGGCTGATGATGTTGCCTCCGGCGTTGATCTCGCTGCCGCTGAAGTTGTTGCTGTTTGTGCTGGTAGATGGGTGGACCCTGTTGGTCCGATCTCTGGCCGCGAGCTTTGAAGTCTGACCATGAATCCGGACTACACAGTGGATCTGCTGCGCGGGTTGTTGACTCAGGCGGTGACGGTCGCTGCACCGTTCCTGCTGACGGCATTGGTGGTTGGTTTGTCCGTCAGCCTCTTTCAGACCATTACATCGATCCAGGAGCAAACCCTGACGTTTGTCCCGAAGGCGCTGGCCGTTGTTGCGCTTCTTTTTATGGTGTTGCCCTGGTTGATTCGGACACTGATGGATTTTACGGTGGCCATGATCAGTCAAATCCCGAACATGGTTCGGTAGGGCGTTGCCGCGATCATCCGAACGGACCTTAAACGATTCCCAAATCCCATCTGATGGAGCTGTTTTTCACCTGGTTTCTGGTTTTTGTAAGAACAGCCGCTTTCCTGTACTTCTTTCCGCTTTTTTCTGGCGGAAATGTTCCTGCGCGCCTGCGAATCAGTCTGGCCGGGATGTTTTCGATCCTGATCGCATCCAGTGTTCAGAATCCGGTCGATCTGGCCAGTTTTCAGGTGGTGCAGGTGGTGTTCCTGATATTTCAGGAAGTATCCATCGGTCTCTACCTGAGCATGTCGACGAGGCTCATTTTTTACGGGATTCAGTTAGCAGGGCATTTTATGTCGACGGAGATGGGGCTTCAAACCTCGACGTTGATCACCCCTGCGGACTCGATTCCCGTGGCGATTCCTGCGGCGGTACTAAACATGCTTGCCATTATGTTGTTTCTAAGTCTGGATATTCATCACATGCTGATTTTGACCTTTCAACGGACTTACGATGTGTTGCCGATTGGCGGAGCTGTCCTAAGCAACCCGTTGTTCGACGATATGACCCTGAGGGCCGGAAGATTGTTCCTCCTGGGAGTTCAAATCGCCGCGCCTCTGATTGCGATCAGCTTTTTGTTGAACGTCGTGTTGATGATGCTTGGCCGTGCGGTTCCCCAGATGAACATATTTTTTGAAAGCTTCACAATTCGGTTGATGTCGGGTTTGATTGTATTTGGGGTGAGCATCAGCCTTGCCTCCCAACGGATTGCGGACGAATTGAGGCGATTGCCACAAAATCTCATCGAGGCCGGGCGTCTTCTGTCCGGGCACTAATCGAGTATGTCCGATTCAGGCGAAAAGACGGAAAAACCGACAGCCAAACGCACCTCTGAGGCGTGGGCGAAGGGGCAGTTTGCCAAGACGGCGGAGATTCAAACGGTTTTTGTGCTGACGGCTGGTCTCTGGATCCTCAGCACCTCGGGGGATGCGATGATCCGCGTGCTCTCGACTTCAATGGTGCAAACCCTGGGACAGGTGGGGCAACTGTCCCTCTCCACAACTTCCATTTACGGGTATGTGACCTCGATCATGGGATGGATGTTGAGTTGCGTATTGCCAATCATGGGCTCGGCTGCGGCTGCGGGGTTGCTGGCGGGCGGGTTGCAGAGCCGCTTTCACCTGACCCCCAAGCGGTTGGAGCTGAGCTGGAAGAAGCTGAACCCGATCACGAACGCGCAGCAGCTGTTCAAGCCGATGCCATCGCTGGTTCGAGCCGGTACGAACGCATTGAAGTTCATCGTGATTCTTGGATTGACCTACATGGTCATCAAACGCCTTTTGGAACATCCGATCTTCCATTCCGCCACTGATTTTGATCAGGTGCTGCTTTTCATGGTGGAATCGGTGAAATCGATCACCATGCGGGTTCTCATGGGATTAACCGTGATTGCAGCAGCGGATTACGGGTATCAATTCTGGAAAAACCAGCAGGACATGCTGATGTCCAAGGAGGACATCAAGGAAGAGACCAAGAGTTCGGAAGGCAGTCCGCAAGCCAAGGGGGAAATGCGCCGTCGTCGTTCCGCCATTCTTCGGCAGACGTTGATGCAGGAGATCCCCCAGGCCGATGTGGTGGTCACCAACCCGACCCATCTGGCGGTTGCTTTGAAATACGATCGAGCCACCATGCGGGCACCCCGCGTCATTGCCAAGGGGGCACGGTTTAACGCCTTGAGGATCCGTGAAATAGCGGAGCAATTTCAGATTCCGATTGTCGAGAACAAGCCGGTGGCGCGCATGCTCTTCAAGTTCGCCAAGGTGGGGCAGGAAATTCCGCCGGAAGTCTATTCCGCTGTGGCGGAGATCCTTGCCTATGTTTATCGGACCAACAAGTTCCGTTATCACCTTCAATCCCAGCGGGGTGGCTCATGACGACAGCGACCGCCGCCGTCCCGGTAAAACGCTTTTGGAAGTATGGTGACCTGGGGTTGGTCGTCTTCATGTTTGGCACCCTGCTGCTGCTCGTGCAGCCGGTGCCTCCGTTTATTCTGGATCTGCTCCTGGCCCTGAGCATTGCGGTGGGCATGCTGATCATGCTCGTCATCCTCTACCTTCGGGAGCCCTCGGATTTCAGCGGGTTTCCAACTCTGCTCCTGATCATCACCCTGTTTCGGTTGGGGCTCAATGTGGCGTCCACACGGCTGATCCTTCTGGACGGATATGCCGGGGAGGTGATCAATGCCTTCGGCAACTACGTTGTGAGGGGGAACTATGTCGTTGGCGCGGTCATCTTCCTGATCCTCACGGTCATCAACTTTATCGTCATCACCAAGGGCGCCGGGCGTATTGCTGAAGTCGCGGCCCGATTCACCTTGGACGCGTTGCCTGGTAAACAGATGTCCATTGACGCGGAACTCAATGCGGGATTGATCAAGGAGGATCAGGCCCGCGTCCGTCGGACTGCGCTTCAGCAGGAGACAGATTTTTATGGCGCCATGGACGGTGCCAGCAAGTTCGTGCGAGGGGATGCCGTGGCGGCGGTGTTGATTACGTTGATCAATATCCTGGGCGGATTCGGAATTGGGGTGGTTCAGCGGGGGCTCTCGCTGATGGATTCGTTGCAGGTTTACACGGTTCTTTCGATCGGGGACGGTTTGGTGTCGCAGATTCCGGCGCTCGTCGTCTCGACCGCTGCCGGTATTCTCGTTACCCGGGCCGCCTCCAAGGAGAATCTGGGACACAGCCTCACCCGCCAGCTGTTTTTCTATCCCCGGGCTCTTGGGATCCTGGCGATCGGGATGGTGGTCTTCGCTTTGGTGCCCGGGTTGCCGTGGATTCCGTTTCTCCTGCTCGCCCTGTTGTTTGGTGGACTCTACCGGGCCTTGAAGAAGAGCGGGCTTGGAATCGATCTGGAGGGGCAGGAGCTTCTCGAGGCCGGAAAGGCTGGACAGCAGGGGGACGGAAAATCACAGGCCTCGGCAAAACCCGTGGCCGCTCCCGAGAAACTGGAAACCTTGCTCAATGTCGATACGCTGCAGATCGAACTTGGTTATGGACTGGTTTCGCTGGCCGATGTTCGGAAGGGGGGGGATTTGCTGGAACGGGTGACCGGGGTTCGCCGGAATTTTGTGCAGGATATGGGGTTTATCATCCCGCCCATTCGCCTGCGGGATAACCTTCAGTTGGGGCCCAACGAATATCGTTTTCTGCTGCGGGGACATTTTATTGCCACGGGCGAAATCATGCCGGGTCATTATCTGGCCATGAACACCGGGAACAGCAAGACGACCCTCGCTGGGATCCCCACGACGGAGCCTGTGTTCCAGCTGCCCGCCACGTGGATCAAGGAGATGGACCGGCGCAATGCGGAGGTGGCGGGGTTTACGATTGTGGACCCCGCTTCGGTGTTGGTCACCCACCTGGGAGAAACCATCAAGCGCAGCTGTCACCAGATCCTGAGCCGTCAGGACGTTCAGGTCTTGCTCGAGAACCTCAAGCAAAACCATCCCGCGCTGGTGAACGAATTGGTGCCGAGCCTGTTGAGCACTGGGCAGGTCCAGCGGATTCTCCAGAACCTCCTCGCCGAAGGGGTCTCGATCCGCAATCTCGTCGGTATTCTGGAGCGCGTGGCCGATTATTCCGCGGTGACGAAGAATCCGGATGAATTGTCCGAACAGGCGCGTCGTGCTCTTGGGGCGCAGATCGTCAAGCCCTATCAGAATGAACAGGGGGCTTTGCAGGCGATCACCATGGACCCCTGGTTGGAGGAGGAAATCTCGAAGGGACTGCGTCAGTCGTCCAACGAAACGCTCCTGTTCATGGAACCGAAACTCTCCCAGCATCTGACTTATCATCTTTCCAAGCTGGTACAACCCATGATTGCCGAAGGCAGAGCGCCGGTGATGATTTGCTCGGCGGTCATTCGCCTGGGGCTCCGGCGGTTTTTTGCCGCAAATTTCCCTGAAACGGCATTTCTTGCCTATGAAGAGCTGCCCCCCAGAATTGAGATCCATGCTGCCGGTTCCATTCCGAGCCCGGCTTGAAGTAATGGGGCTTGCAGCACGGACTCCAGATATCGCCGGGATCCGCTCCTGCTCCGGGGAGGATGGCAGTCGCTCCGGTCAGGGTGGTTGTGATCGCCCACTCGGGACCATTCGTAGCGCTCAAACATGAAACTACTGACGATTGTTGCCGATTCGGTTGCTGAAGCACTCGCGGAGGTGAACCGACAGCTCGGACCTACGGCCGTGATCGTGAATGTGCGGCGCACGAGCTCTGGCGGTTTGAGCCGGATATGGAAGAAGCCACAAATCGAGGTGCAGGCGACCGTCCCGGAGCAGGCGCAAAAACCTGAAACCAAACCCAAAGCCCCCCCCCCGAAACCTCAACCGGAACCAGGACGCCCAGATCGGCCGGTCGGATTGGATCCTGGCACCCGAAAACGTCCCAGTCTCACACCGCGCCCAACCGAGCGTCCGGCTTCTTTCAGCGGTTCTCCGAGATCGCAAGGTTCGATTGCCGAGATCTATGGAAGGCCCAAGATTGAGCCCGCAGCCAGGGAACCCCAGCTGAACCTCACGCAGATGCTCGAAAATCTGGGATTGTTGCCGCTGCATGTGCAATGGCTGAAGGATCAACTCAGGCAGCGGGAGGGGGGGGGGCTCAGAGGAGGTCTGAGAGAGGAGTTTGGCGCGGTTCAACAGCTTTTGGTCAACTATTGGAATCGTCTGGCGGGTGGTTTTCATCCTCAGGTGGGTGTCACGCGCATTCTCATAGGGACCTCTGGAGTCGGGAAGACCACGTGCCTGTGCAAATGGCTCACTCAGGAGGTGCTTTTCTCGAATCAGAAGGCGCGTGTTTGGCGGTTGGACGGGACTTGTGCCAACACGGCGGAATTCCTCAGCATTCACGGGGAAATCCTCGGGGTGCCGGTGGAGCGGGTCTGGAGTGAGGAATTGTACGAACCGACAAACGATGTTCAGTTTGTTGATCTGCCGGGCGTATCCGCTCAGGATCTTCCGGGAATAGCGGCTTTGAAGCCGTTTTTGAAGCATTTCGAACCGGCCCAGTTCTATCTGGTGCTGAATGCCGCATACGACCTGAGCCATCTGTTGGATCACGTAAAGGCGTTTTCGGTACTGCCGATTTCCGGCCTCATCCTCACGCATCTCGACGAGGACCGGCGCTGGGGCAAGTTCTGGAACCTGCTCCTGGGAACCCGGGTTCCAGTGGTTTACCTCTCGGCGGATCAGAATATTCCTGGCGATTTTACGAAAGCGGCCCCCAGCTCGTTGTTTGATCTTGCTGGGGATCAGGGGCTGGAGTCTTGATCCAGACGGTGTGAGGGAGGGGGCTGGACCCAGTCCGGGTGGTATTTTTGTCCACATTCTTCCGTTGGCAGGTGAATTGCCGAACGGGGGCATTTTTTGCCAGCAGGTGGGGATTAATTTACCTGGTTCTTCGAGGTGGGCTTTCAAGGTGGTAAAAAAAGGGACTTTTTACCCCGGAAAACTGAAAAGGAGGTATTTTTCGAACCTGGTACAGCCCCTGCTAGATGGGTTTTGGTCATATGCTCACCATTGAACAAAATCGGCTGGAAGAGAAAGTCATTCCTCTTTTTACGGAGAGTGCCATTGATTTGCGTGTTCCTTGCGGGGTGCTCGGATTCGAGCAGGTCAAGGATTACAAATTGCACGCCTTCGAGGACATTTACCCTTTTCTCTGGCTTGAGGCCCTCACCGGAGCGGAGCTCTGTTTCCTGGTGGTGCCGCCGCAGCATGTCGTCGAGTCCTACAGCATTGAGCTGAGTGACGACGACGTGGCGTTCCTGGGTTTGGAGAATGGGGACGATGCCGTGGTGTTGAACATTGCCACGTTTCACCCGGACAACTCGATCACGGTCAATCTCAAGGGGCCGATTGTTTACAATCGGAAAACGCTACTGGGCAGGCAGGTCGTTCCCCGGAACGCCGCAGACCTTTCCATCAAGCACCCGCTCGGGAACTAGGTTCGGAGAAAAACTTTAGAGCCATGCTCGTACTTTCCCGAAGAATCAACGAAAGCATCGTGATTGATGGACGCATCACGGTGAGCATCCTCCGCGTGGAGGGTGAGGTGGTCAAGGTGGGGGTCACGGCCCCCAAGGAAATTCACGTCCTGCGCAAAGAGGTGTACGATGAAATTCAATCCAACAACCTTCAGGCAGTGGGTGCCTCTAGGTCCGCGTTGGAGCGTCTCTTAAATGGCAAGAAGACTGCTATGCAGGCAAACAAGCGTGAGATGGAGGCAGTTTGTTCCTCTCCGCAGGCACCGGTCAATTAGGCGTTAGACAGCTAGAACAGGAATCAAGATTATGGTCATCAACACAAATATTGAGGCGCTTGTAACCTCAAACAACCTTCAGGCCAGCAGCGCGCGTCTTGCGAAATCGCTATCGCGCCTTAGCTCGGGTACCAAGATTGTGGCGCCTTCCGACGACGCCGCGGGACTTGCGGTGTCATCCCGGCTGAAAGCGCAGATCGGGCGTCTGGACGCGGCCATGACGAACATCGTCAATGCTGTTTCGTTCACACAGACGCAGGATGGGTTCCTCAAAACCGTCGGCAACGCCCTGAGCCGCATGAGCGAACTGGCGATGTTGGCGCAGGACGGAACCAAGTCCAACGACGACCGCGCTCTGTATCATGCTGAATTTTCCCAGCTCAAGGACTTCATCTCGGTGACCCAGAGCAAGGAGTTTAATTCGGTCTCGCTCTTCTCCACCGCCACCTTGGATGTCACCATCGATTCCTCCGGGAGCACATTCGGGTTGACCGGCATCGACATGAGCGCGGCGAGCTATTCGGCCGCCTATGCCGGGACGCTTGATATTTCCACTTCCCTTGGAGCCGTGAGCGCGGTTTCCGTGGTTCGGGCTGCCATCGACCGGGTTTCCCTGGATCGCGCCACGCTCGGTTCCCTGCAGGCTCGCCTGAATTTCACCAGTGAGCAGCTGAGCGTGACCAAGGAAAACCTGAGCGCCGCAACTTCGCGAATCACCGACGTCGATGTGGCCGATGAATCCACCGAATTTGCGCGTGGCCAAATCCTGGTTCAATCAGGCACGGCGATGTTGGCGCAGGCAAACACGCTCCCGCAGTCCGCCTTGCGTCTGCTCGGCGCGTAGGTCTGATTGGGTTCGCCTTTTATTACTCTGAGTCATGGCTGTCATTAACACCAACACGGTTGCCGAGCAGACCTCGAACAACCTGCGGGCCAGCACAGCCTCCCTTTCCAAGTCCCTCTCGCGACTCAGCTCCGGGTTAAAGATCGTCCAGCCTTCCGATGACGCCGCCGGATTGGCGGTGAGTTCCCGGTTGGAGGCGCAAATCCGTCGTCTGGACGCGGCCCTCAACAACGTTGTCAATGCGGTTTCCTTCACCCAGACCCAGGATGGGTTTCTGAAGACGGTTGACAAGGCATTGCGCCGGATGGGTGAGCTTGCGATGCTCTCGCAGGACACCACCAAGTCCCAGTCCGATCGTACGCTTTACAACCAGGAGTATGTTCAGCTTCAGGACTACATCCGCGCCACGGCCACCAAGGATTTCAACTCCGTTTCGCTTTTCTCATCAACCACCTTTGGTGTGACGATCGATGAGAAAGGAAGCACTTTTGATTTTCCGGGAACCCCCATCCTCAGCAACGCATCGTATGCGAACGCGATCGATCCATCGATTGACTTGACCACTTCGCTCGGCTCCGTGCAAGCCCTGGCCAACGTCTCCGGGGCAATCAATCAGATTGCATTGGACCGTGCTCGTTTGGGTGCCGTTCAATCGCGTTTAAACTTTACGAACGATCAGTTGACGACTACAAAGGAGAACCTGAGCGCAGCAATCAGCCGGATCTCCGACGTCGACGTGGCCGAAGAGGCAACCCAGTTCGCACGCTTCCAGATTCTGGTGCAGTCCGGCACGACGATGTTGGCCCAGGCAAACGCCCTGCCGCAATCCGTGCTTGAGCTGCTGCGGTCGTAGGCCTGGTTCGGATTGAGTTTCGGGCGATTGTAGGATGCTTGGATCCGCTGTCTTTTAGTCGGTTGGGCCAGGTGCAACAAAGATACGCATGATGAAAGCCTGGAGTTTTATGCTTGATACCCGGGGTGCGGCAGCTTTGTCTTCGAATCTGGTGAGGAAGTCGTTGGCCGGCACCCGTTGATGCACGATTTAGACACAGTTCGACGCTGGTATTGTGTTCGAAGCACCTGTGGCTATGAATTGCGAGCTGCGGAGTTGTTGAGCCGTTCTGTGGGGAATCTTAAGGCTGCAATCGGGGAGGTTGACGTTTTTTGTCCCACTCTTCGAAGGCACATGCGAGTAGGAGGGCATCGTCGTCAGATTCTTGCCCCCCTGTTTCCAGGTTATTTCTTCAGCCGCTTCAATTTGGGAGTTGCGGCCCGGTTTGTTTCCAGTCGCCCTGGGGTCATAGGGTTGGTTCGATTTGGGGAGGAACCGGAGTCCGTTTCCGATCGAGTCATCGACGAGCTCAGGGAGACGGAATTTGACTCCGAACTGCATTGTGAAAGATTTTCACCTGGGCAACACCTCACCGTTTCCGAAGGTCCGTTCGCGGGTATGGAAGTCGAATACGTTGCCTCGCTCAACGACGGACAGAGAGCGCTGCTTCTGGTGGAGTATCTGCACCAAAGGGTGAATTTAGTTATTGAACAAACCTCGTTGGAAGCCGCAGCCTGAGGTGGTTCGTCGATTTTGGGGCAACGTGTTTCCCTCTGCAATGGATCCAGTCACCCAATCGGCTTCGAGCCAGCTTCCCGACTATCGGGCAAAGATCGCGGACATTGACCGACTGACCGTCATCATTGCGGCAAAGAAGGCGGAGGGAAAGAGAATTGTCCATGCCCACGGTGTGTTCGACCTCCTCCACGTGGGGCATATACGGCATCTCAAGGAAGCGAGGCAGATGGGGGATGTGCTGGTGGTGACCCTTACCCCGGATCAGTTTGTCAACAAGGGGCCACACCGTCCGGCGTTTCCTCAGGAACTCCGTGTCGAATCGCTCGCTGCGCTTCAGATGGTTGACTATGTAGGGGTTTCTCGATGGCCCACGTCGGTCGAAATAATCGGTCGGTTGAAGCCCGACATTTACGTCAAAGGGGCGGAGTTTAAGGAACTCGAGGATATCACGGGTGCGGTCAGCGAAGAAGTCAAAGCTGTTCGCGGTGTGGGTGGCGAGGTGCGCTTCACGGAAGATTTAACCTTCAGTTCGTCAAATCTCCTCAATCGTTTCTTTGGGCAGTTCTCTGCCGAAACGGAGAGCTATCTGGAACAATTTCGGCAGGGTCATTCTGCGGACGAAGTATTGGAGTGGTTGGAAAAAGTCGCACTGATCTCGCCGTTGGTGGTGGGCGAGGCAATTATTGACGAATATCAGTTCTGCCATGGCATTGGAAAATCGACGAAGGATCCGGTGCTTGCAGTCCTTCACGAAGATTTAAAGGCGTGTGCGGGGGGGAGTCTGGCGATAGCCAATCACCTGGCTGGCTTCTGCAGCAGAGTCCGGTTGGTGACGCAGTTGGGGGAAATCGATTCTCGAGAAGAATTTGTGCGAAGTTCGCTGCGTCCAAATGTGGACGGGACCTTTCTCATAAAGTCCAAATCACCCACCATCCACAAGCGGCGGATCATTGATAAATATTCGGGAAACAAACTGCTTGAAGTTTACCGGATGGATGACCGATCGACCTCCGGACCGAATGACGAACAGCTGGACTCGATTTTGGCGGAAGATCTTCGGGACAGCGGCCTTGATCTGTCGATCGTGGCTGACTACGGGCACGGAATGCTCAATGAGGAAACCATCCACCGGATTTCAAACGACGCTCAGTGGCTTGCTTTGAACGTGCAGTGTAATGCTGGTAACCGGGGTTTAAACCACATTTCCAAATACCCCAAGGCCGACTATGTTTGTTTGGCGAATCACGAGCTGGACATAGAGGTGCGTCACCGGGAGTTGACTCTTAAGGAACGAATTAAACTCCTCGCGAGTCGGATTCAGTGCCCTCGCTTCACAATCACGGGCGGGAGCACCGGAACGATGCACTTCGATTCCTCGAATGAATTTCATGAAGCTCCCTCCCTTGCCATGCGGGTTGTGGATCGTGTTGGTGCCGGGGACGCTGTGTTTGCGATCACCTCCCTGCTCGTGAAGATAGGGGCACCTTGGCCAATTGTGGGTTTCATAGGGAATGCGGCGGGTGGAATGGTCGTTTCAAGCCTTGGGAACCGTGTTCCGCTAAACAAGGTCGCGTTGAGTCGGTATCTGATTTCCCTGCTGAAATAGCAGGCGTCCGAGGCGGTAGGGTTGTGTTGAAATCCGGATGATCGATGGTCCTCGGGCATCGGTCCAAAAATCCGGAGCACCTTGGGAATGGGTATATTCCCGAAACTTCCATCGCAATTCGGAAACACCTTTGAATTATCTGAATCTATCAATGAAAGAAGTGGATGCTGAGGGCAAAACGGTCCTTGTTACGGGCGGGGCCGGATATGTTGGAGCGGTGCTGGTGCCCCGCCTCTTGGAACAAGGCTTCAGGGTCAAAGTTCTGGATCTGTTTATTTACGGGGATGACGTGCTGAGGGGGGTGCAAGGGAATTCGAACCTTGAGCAAATCCGGGGTGATATACGAGATCAGAAACTGCTTCGAGAAACGATGCGGGGGTGTTATTCGGTGATTCATCTGGCCTGCATTTCCAATGATCCAAGCTTTGAGTTGGATCCCGAGTTGGGGCGGTCGATTAATTTCGATGCGTTTGGACCTCTGGTCGATATCGCGATTGAATCCGGGGTTCAACGATTCATCTACGCTTCTTCATCGAGCGTCTATGGACTGAAAAGCGAGTCCGATGTTACTGAGGATCTTGCGCTGGAGCCCCTGACGGATTATTCAAAATACAAGGCCCTCTGTGAGGAGATCCTGCTCGAAAAGAGGACCTCCAATTTCACCACACTCATTCTCCGACCAGCTACGATTTGCGGTTACTCCCCGCGATTGCGGCTGGATCTGACCGTGAACATCCTCACGAGCCACGCTTTTCATAACCGGTTGATCACGGTGTTTGGCGGAACCCAGATGCGCCCGAATCTGCATATCGAGGATATGGCGGCTCTCTACGTCAAATCCCTGAAGCTACCGGCTGAATCGATTGACGGAAAGATCTACAACGCCGGATATGAGAATCATCGGGTTAGTGAAATCGCCATGATTGTCAAGTCTTTTGTTGGACCGGATGTCCAGATTGTGACAAAATCCACGGATGATAATCGTTCATACCACATTTCATCCGAGAAGATCCGACGGGAGCTGGACTTTATACCCAAACATACCCTTCAGGATGCCGTAAGTGGTCTGGTTGCTGCGTTCAACCAAAATCTCGTGCCGGACGCATTGACCAAAGACATCTACTACAATATTCGCAAGATGCAGGGCCTTTCTCTCGCGTGACAGAGCAGAACCAAGACCTAGCGGTGATGTGCAGAGCCATTCGAACCCGTTTGGTGGAGATGTCCCATCAGGCTGGGGTACCTCATTTGGGTTCGTCGTTATCTTGTGTCGAAATCCTGGCAGCCGCTTATTGGGGGGGGTTGAACCTCGATCCCTCCTGTCCGGATGACCCGGACCGGGACCGGTTTATTCTGAGCAAAGGACATGCGGCGTCCACGCTTTACGCGGCACTCGCGCTCAGGGGATTTTTTCCGCTTTCGTTGCTGGATGATTTTGCCAAGGCTGGAAGTCGGTTTCCTGAACATCCGAGTCCTCATTGCCTTCCGGGCGTCGAAGTTGCCACAGGGTCGCTTGGTCACGGTTTGTCGTTGGCGCTTGGGATGGCTCTGGCGGGCCGAATCCAGGCTCGAAAATTTCGTTCGTTCGCAGTCTTGAGTGATGGCGAGTGCAACGAGGGAACCGTTTGGGAGGCAGCCTTGTTCGCTGGAGGGCAGAAACTGGATCGCGTTGGTGTTATTATCGATTACAACAAATGGCAGGCCACGGGACGAAGCAACGAAGTGATGGCGTTGGAACCCATGCGGGAGAAGTGGAATAGTTTCGGGTGGAGCACCTATGAGATTGATGGGCATGATTTGAAGGCGCTCGGGTCAACCATTCGGGCGGTTCCGGATGGGACCGGAAAACCGGTTGCCGTCGTGGCTCATACGGTCAAGGGAAAGGGTGTGTCGTTCATGGAAGACGACAACAACTGGCATTATCGCGTTCCCTCTGCGAGTGAGTTGGCGGAGGCAAAACGAGAAATCGAGTCACTCGCATGAGAAACGCGTTTGCTGCGGAGATGGCAGATCTTGCTGAGGCGGATCAACGCATCGTTCTTATGTCGGGGGATATAGGAAATCGCCTCTTCGACCGGTTCAAAAACTGCTATCCGAAACGTTTTTTGAATTGTGGCGTTGCCGAGGCGAACATGGTCAGCATGGCTGCCGGAATGGCGATGTGCGGGTTCAGGCCAGTTGCCTACACGATAGCTTCCTTCATGACCAGTCGTTGCTTCGAGCAGATTCGAGTTGATCTTTGTTATCATAATGTTCCGGTGGTCATCGTCGGAGTTGGCGCAGGACTTTCCTATGCCGCCAACGGCCCGACTCACCACAGTTGTGAGGATGTTGCCATTTTACGGGCGCTCCCTCACATCACTGTGATTTGTCCCGCTGATCCGATTGAGACTCGCCTTGCCCTCAAAGCGGCGCTTGCGAACGACGGACCCTGTTACATTCGCTTGGGAAAAAAGGGGGAGCCGAACCTGCATGGAAACATTCCGGAATTCCTGATCGGAAAAGGCATCGTTGTTCATAGAGGCTCGGGGGTTTGCCTTCTCGGGACAGGGACAATCCTTCCCGTCGCCGTTGAGGCAGCAGAACGTCTCGGGAAGGACGGGATTCGACCGGAAGTTGTGAGCCTGCACACGGTCAAGCCACTCGATGAAGAGCTCCTTTTCGATGTCTTCTCACGTTTCGAAGTTGTTGTAACGGTTGAGGAGCACAGCGTTATTGGCGGACTTGGCAGTGCGGTGGCCGAGTGGATTGCGGATCATCCGTTTCTGAAGGGGCGCCTCTACCGAATTGGCACTGCAGATAGGTTTATCCACGAAGCGGGAGGTCAGGAGCATGCCCGAAAACACTTTGGCCTCACTCCGGAAGCGATTGCCCAGAAAGTAACCAGCTGGGTCCGCGGAGGGGCGGTGGAGGTCAAATGAAAACGCTTGCTGCAGTCCTCGTCGAAACGGGACGGCCTTTGGAATTGGCAGAACTTGAAGTCCCCACCCTACAGGCGGGACAGGTTCTGGTGGATATCGCCTTTAGCGGTGTCTGCCATACCCAGCTGCTGGAGGCTAGGGGATACCGCGGCAACGATCCATTCCTGCCTCATTGCATGGGGCATGAAGGAAGTGGGAGGGTAATCGAAGTCGGACCCGAAGTCTCCAAGGTCAAATCCGGCGACGAGGTGGTGCTCTCCTGGATCCAGGGAACGGGAGCAAATGTCCAGAGCACGATTTACAAATGGAATGGTCGTGCGGTAAATGCGGGTGCCGTTACCACGTTTAGTCGTCAATCCATTATAAGTGAGAATCGCCTGACCCGGTTGCCGGCTCATGTTCCGACGGAGGCAGCAGCGCTCCTTGGGTGTGCTATTCCGACTGGGTTCGGTTCGGTTTTGAATACAGCCCAGGCGCGCCCTGGCCAGAGCATAGCCGTTTTTGGGGTTGGAGGAGTTGGGCTATGCGCGGTAGTGGCCGCTGCCATGGTCGGATGTAAGCCGATCATCGCCGTGGATGTGTTGGCGCACAAATTGGAATTGGCGAAACTGGCTGGGGCAACTGACATAGTCATGGCTTCTTCAGGCGACCCCTTGCAGGCGATCCGCCGCCTGATCCCGGACGGGATAGATCTAGCCGTTGAAGCGACCGGGCGCCCCGAGGTGATGGTTCAGGCTTTGGCCGCAGTCAGACGAAGAGGCGGAACTTCGATTGTCATTGGAAATGCACGGAAGGGTGAGCGCCTCAGTTTGGATCCCGGCGAGTTTAACCAAGGCAAGCGAATACTCGGAACCTGGGGTGGAGACAGTAGTCCGGACATTGATTTTCCTCGGTACGCAAAACTCCTGGTTTCGTCAAAACTGAATCTGCCGGCCCTTCTTGGGCGAATCTATTCGCTGGAATCAATCAATGAGGCTTTGGAAGGTCTTGAATCCGGGCAGGTCGCAAGGCCCCTGATCGACATGAGGCTCGGAGCACCGTGTTGAAATTCCCTGACTCCCCCTTTCGATGTTAATAGGCCTGGACTTTGACAATACCATAATCTGCTATGACTCCGTGTTTCATCAGGTCGCGGTAGAAAGGGCGCTCATCCCCTCCAGTGTGCCAGCGATCAAAGAGGCGATCCGGAACTATTTGCGATCTGCGGGAAAAGAAAGAGAATGGACCGAGCTTCAAGGCTATGTTTATGGAAAGCGGATCACTGAGGCGGAAGCCTTTCCCGGACTGTTCGAGTTCCTTGGAGGGTGCAAGGATCGAAACATCGATTTCATTGTGATCAGTCACAAAACGCAGTTTCCATTTCAGGGGCCACCTTACGATTTGCACGTTTCGGCGCGAAATTGGATGGAACAAAAGGGCTTCTTCGATTCGAGTCGTATCGACTTCAGTGAAGATCGACTTTTTTTCGAGCCCACAAAACAGCGCAAATTGAACCGAATCGCTGCGATGGGCTGTCAGCATTTTGTAGACGATTTGCCTGAAATCTTTGCCGACCCCGAATTTCCCGTAGGTGTGCACGGGATCCTGTTTGATCCAGCTTCAAGAGGCACTGAAGTGCCGGGGGTTCAGTCGGTTGTTTCCTGGACGGAGGTCGGAGGCATTGTTTTCTCAATCGGAGAAGTAACACTTTGATCACGGAGGAAGTCAGGGAAATCGCTACGGGTCTGGCTTTCGCGTGTGGGGGCGGACCCATCAGTGACATTTTCCAACGGACAGGAGGGGGGAACAACCGGGGGTTCGAAGTCCGTGGGCGGATTCGAATGTTCCTGAAGCTTTATTTTCAGCATCCGTGTGATCCACGCGATCGGCTACGGGCCGAGTATGATTTTTGCGAGTTGCTGTGGAATCAAGGCCTGCGGAGCGCTCCGCAGCCGTTGGTCCGGGATCCGTCGCACCATGCGGCGCTTTACGAGTTTATCGAGGGTCGCTCTTTAAGTGAAGACGAGATCACGGAAGGCAGAATCCTCGAAGCTGTCGAGTTTCTCCTGGGAGTGAACGAACTCAAAACGAGAGCGCGCCCTTTGAACAAGGCGTCAGAAGCCTGTTTTAGTTTGGACGAGCATTTGGAATGTGTGGGGCACCGGGTTCAGGGTATGCTGGTCATCGGCGATGCTTCGGAGGAAGATCGGGAGGCCTCGGTGTTCGTTCGGCAACATCTGCTGCCGGCGTGGGAGCGGATCAAAAAACAAACGATCGAATGGTCAAGCCGCGTTCTGGGCAGAACTTTGAGTGATGCTGAACGATGTGTTTCACCTTCTGATTTCGGGTTTCACAACGCGTTGCTAACATCGCACGATCGATTGCGTTTCATCGATTTTGAATACGCTGGCTGGGATGATCCTGCAAAACTGGCATGCGATTTTTTCTGCCAACCGGCGTTGCCGGTGCCTGTTCGATTTCTAGACGCCTTTTTGCGACCGTTGCTCAACAAATTCGGGGACCCCGATCTGCTTCGGGAACGAATCCGGTTGCTCTTGCCAGTCTACAGGATCAAGTGGTGCTGCATCCTCCTGAACGAATACCTGCCTGCTGGCAAGGCTCGCAGGAGGTTTGCAGACAAGACCTTCAATTCAGACCATCGTAAACCAGTCCAACTTGCAAGAGCCCGGGACCTTCTTGAAAGCGCCCTCCGCTCGGAAGCGAGAAGTTAAAAAGGCTCAGATGAACTCAACTAGAAAAGTCGTCGTTTTGGGGGCGAATTCGTTTTCCGGTCAGGATTTCGTCGATCTTCTTCTCGATGATCCCAAATATCAGGTCATAGGCATTAGTCGATCGCCAGAGAGATCCGCCGTATTCCTAAGATACCGGATTCGTTCTGATCTGGGCCGGTACCGGTATCATGCTCTGGATCTGAATCACGATGCCGAAGATTTGCTTCAATTGCTCGATGTGGAACGTCCCGAATATATTGTCAATTTCGCTGCTCAGAGCGAGGTGGCGCCCAGTTGGGATTGGCCGGAGCACTGGTTTCAAACCAACACGGTGGCTTTGGCTCGCTTGGTGAATCATCTTCGTAAACAAGATTATCTCAAACGTTATATTCATATTTCGTCGCCGGAAGTCTATGGAAACTGTCACGGAACGGTCTTCGAAGACGCCCCGTTGAATCCGAGCACTCCCTACGCCGCCTCGAAGGCCGCGGCGGATATGTTACTTGATGTATATCAAAAACAGTATGGCTTTCCCGTCCTGAAAGTAAGGGCGACGAACGTTTATGGAGCGCGGCAACAACTCTTTAAGATAATTCCAAGAACGGTGATATACATCCGGTTGGGCAAACGAATCCCTCTCCATGGCGGAGGACGGTCGGTTAAATCCTATATTCATGTTCGGGATGTGTCGCGCGGCGAGGCGGCGGTGATGGAGCACGGTCAAGTCGGGTCGTTGTATCACCTATCGCCGGTTGGGGGAGTGGCGGTGCGAACCGTGGTAAAGTCAATCGTGGAAATACTCGGAAAATCCTTTGAGGATGCTGTTGATTCTGTGGAGGAGCGACCTGGTCAGGATGCGGCCTACGTGATTGATTCAACTCGGGCGCGAACCGAACTGGGTTGGTCCCCGAAAATGGAATTGACGACGGGAATTGAGGAAACCGTCCGATGGATTGAGGACTATTGGCAGCAGATTGCTGAAATGCCGTTGGAATACCTCCATAAAAGTTAAGGTTCGCTATGGCATACATAGATTTTATAACAACAATTCACAGATCTACGAAGCGCGATTACGTTGCACGGGTGAATGAGTTCGACAAAGCCAAGGCGGCGGAGAAAGCCGGGCAGTTTGGGTTTGATTACTGGGATGGAGACCGAAAATTCGGATACGGCGGATACCGTTACGATGGTCGATGGCACCGGGTGGCGGAGATGATGGCCAAACACTATGATCTCAAGGAGGGGGCGCGTATTCTGGATGTGGGCTGTGGGAAGGGGTTTCTGCTTTATGAATTCACCCAGGTGATTCCGGGTGCGCAGGTGGTTGGAATCGACGTTTCTGCCTATGCGATTCAGAACGCCAAGGAGGAGGTGCGGCCCCAGTTGGGTCTTGGAAATGCGAACGCACTTCCGTTTGCCAACGAGTCGTTCGATCTGGTTTACTCAATCAACACGCTTCACAATCTCTACATCAACGATCTGTGGATGGCGCTGAAAGAAATCGAGCGCGTGGGGCGTGAATCGAAGCATGTCACTGTTGAAGCCTATCGCAACGAAAGAGAAAAGGTGAATTTGCTTTACTGGCAATTGACCTGTCGTGCGTTTCACACGCCGCATGAATGGGAGTGGATTTATCAACAGGCCGGCTACTCCGGGGATCACTCATATATCACGTTCGAGTAGTCTGGCGGATGAGCGCACCCTCGATCATGGGAAATTCCGTATGAATGAGATCAAGGTGACGAAACGGACAACCTGCCGACTTTGCGAAAGCCCTCGCTTGGAACTGGGAGCTTCACTGGCACCCACGCCGGTGGCGGAAAAATACGTTGCGAGGGACGAGTTGGATCTTCCGACTCCGGCTCATCCGCTGGATCTGTTCATTTGCCTCGACTGCGGGCACGTACAGCTCCTTTACGTGGTGGATTCGGAATACCTCTTTGATAATTACACCTACGTCAGTGGCGGTACGAAGTCCCTCGTTCAACATTTCGATGAATGCGCTGCGGCAACCATCGAGCGTTTCAAGATTGGAACCGACAGCCTCATTGTTGACATTGGCAGCAATGACGGATCTTTGCTTCGGTGTTTCCAGAGGCGCGGGCTACGGGTGCTTGGAGTTGATCCGGCGAAGGAGATCGCCCGGAAAGCCACGGAAGCTGGGATTCCGACGTTCCCTGCCTTTCTGACGCAGGAGCTGGCTGGAAGGATTCGTCGTGAGCATGGCCCGGCTTCTGTGGTCTGCGCATTCAACGTGTATGCCCATGCTGATGCGCTCGGCTTAATGACGGAGAGCATTCGGGAGTTGCTGTCGCCCACAGGCGTGTTCGTTTTTGAGTTCTCGTATTTGATGGATATCTTCGATCGCATGCTGCTTGGAACAATATTTCACGAGCATCTGAGCTACCATTCCTTAAAACCAATGGATTTGTTCCTGAAGAGGCATGGTTTGGAATTGATCGATGTCCAGCGCAACCTGATTCAGGGCGGTTCCGTTATCGGGACTGCGCAATTCATCGGGGGGCCCCATTTGGAGGCCCCATCGGTGAAGGAATCGCTGCGACTTGAAGAAGCCCGGAACATCGACAAACCGGAGACTCTCAAAATGTTTGCGGCGAAACTGCAGCAGGTCAAAGGCGAACTGGGGGGGCTGATCGCAGATTTCAAGAATCAGGGAAAATCAGTCTGGGGATACGGTGCCGCGCGGAGCGGAACGACGCTCATCGCTCAGATGAATCTCGGGGGAATTATCAGTCACATCGTCGACGATAGCCCGGACAAGCAGGATATGTTCAGCCCGGGTGACCATATCCCGATCCTGCCGGCGCAAGCACTCACAGAGAAAATGCCCGACTACGTTTTCATCTTGGCCTGGATTCACGCACCAAGCATTATTAGGAATAATCGGGAATACCTCGCAAAGGGTGGACGCTTCATACTTTGCTTTCCTGAGATTCAGATCGTGGGAGAAGAAGAGACGGGTGATCAATGAATCGATGCCTCGTGTGCCAAGGGTCGCGTGTCCGTCAGTTGGTGGACTTTGGAACGCAACCAATCAGTCATCATTTTCTTGCCGGCAGCGGCACGGCACGACGCTATCCGTTGGCATTGGGGCAGTGTGACGACTGCTGCCTTGTGCAGCTGTTGGGTGTGATCTCCGCTGAGGAGCTGGTTCCTCAATTTGACTGGATTCGGTACAACGAACCGGAGTTTCATCTCGACGCAATGGTTGACTCCCTCTGCCTGCGACTTCCCCCTGGAGCGACGATCTGCGGTTTGAGTCATAAGGATGATTCGACACTCCGTCGCTTTCGTGATCGAGGCTTTGAGAATACCCATCGCCTCGATTTGGGAATTGCCGATCCGCGGGCAGGAGTGGAGACGATACAGGACAGATTAAGACCTGAGAATCTTGACCTGCGGGAGCCCGTGGATCTTGTGGTTGCTCGCCATATCCTTGAGCATTCGCATAATCCTCTCGTATTTATGGGGGCATTGCGGAAGCTCATCAAACCATCCGGGTATGTTGCAGTGGAGATACCCGACACCAGATTGCCGTTTGACCTGCTCGATTACACCGTTCTCTGGGAGGATCACAGTCTCTATTTCTCTGAGTCCACGCTTCGGGAGACTTTGAAGGTGGGCGGTTTTCAATGCGTCGCGGTCACCAGCTATTCCGCACGGTATGAGACTGCCGTCGTCGCAGTTGTCCGGCCTGGAGAAGGAGGGGGGTGGCTCTCAATGGATGGCGAGCGCGAGCGGGCAAATCGATTTGCGCAGGCCTACCCTAGGAGACGGAACGAGTGGCGTGAGCTCCTGACGAATCGTGGAAGAGTTGCGCTGTTTGGGGCGGGGCATCATGCATCCGTATTTACGAATCTGATGGGGGTCGCTGATCTGATCGAATTTATTGTGGATGATTCGCCCAATAAATGTGGTTTGAGAATGCCTGGAACCGAACTTCCGATTGTCGGTTCGGAACGTTTGAGCGACATCGAAATGTGCCTCAGCAGTCTTGGTGATGGCAGTGAAAGGGCGGTTTTGGCACAGCTTCAGCCGTTTATTAGACGTGGCGGGATCTTCGCCTCGATTTTCCCGAGCAATCCCAATTCTCCATTCACACTGATCGGAGGGGAACTGTGAAATCGGTCAACCCCGAGGTCTTTGTTTCGGAGGACCGTATTGTCACCGTTGGAGCCGCTCAACTCGAGACATTAAAGAAACAGGCTGCAAGGAACGCTCGAAGGCGTTGCAGGTTGTGCGCGCACAAGACTCCGCAGGATCGTCTCCACGAAATGTTTATCGTGTTGGCCCGGGGTATTTATATCCGACCCCATAAACATATTGGAAAGACAGAGTCCTTCCATGTCATTGAAGGGGCCGCTGATATTATCTTCTTCGACGACGTCGGTGGGATAGAAGAGGTTCTGCGTGTGGATTCTGCGGGAATCTTCTACTTTCGGAATGACGAGCCCCGTTTTCATACGCAGATCGTCATCACCGAATTTTTGGTCGTACACGAAATCACGAACGGCCCGTTTGATCGAACCGACACGGTTGGAGCGACCTGGGCTCCAGACGAATCCGATGTTGCGGCCGGAGCCGCCTATTTGGAGTGTTTGAAACGCGATGTCGCACCGGTCTAGTTTAAGGTTTCTCGTGGTGGGCGCATCCGGGTTTATTGGATGCCATCTCATGCACCACATCCGTTCACGAGGTTTTGATGCCTTCGGGACTTCGTCGGCGACGATGAACCTGCTGACGGACCGGATTGCGGATGTTATCGGGGATTTCCGGCCGACTCATACAATCATCGCCGCAGTTATCAGTAACATGGATCGCTGTCTTGCGGAGAGGGAGATGAGTTACAGAGTCAATGTCACAAACACGATACGCCTGATAGAGGATGTCAGAAGCATGGGCAGTCGACCGGTGTTTCTCTCAACCAATTTTGTCTTTGACGGTTCGGTTGGGTGTTACAATGAGGAAGCCCCCATATCTCCGGTCAATGAATACGGCCGGCACAAGGCGGAAGTGGAGGGATACCTTCGAGCCAATGTTCCAGAAGGTTTGGTGACGCGGCTCTCCACGAATGTTGGAGACAATCCGGGGGAAGCGCATTTGTTTTCACAATGGTATCAATTACTGATCGAAAACAAGCCGATTGTCTGCATTGACGGCGCAATGATTTCCCCGACTTATGTTGAAGATGTAGCGCATGCGCTTGTGACCTGCTGTGAGCGAAAGATAACGGGATTGTTTCATCTGGCTAACACAGAGAGTTTTTACAGGAATGATTTAGCTCTAAAGTTTTGCGATGCGTTCGGCAAGAAAGCGAATATCATTCGCAAGCCGCTAAGGGAATTTGGTTTCCTCGATAACCGTGCATTGAAGGCGGATCTGGACAGTTCCAAATTTGTTCACACGACAGGATTGAGCTTCACTCCAATGGGGGAAGTAATTCGAAGATTCATTGAAAACGTCCGGTTGAACCAGTGATTTATTGAATTTTGTGGCCTGAATCCCACGAAGCCATGGATGTCACCGGATCTTTCGTGGTTCTCGATTCGTCCATGCCGGGGTGATCGGCTTGACGGGGCCCGTGTGGTTCGAATACAAAAAACTATGCCTGATGTGTTGATTACGGGAACAAGCAGCGGTTTGGGCTTGGAATTCGTCCGATCCATGGCGGCCGAGGGTTGGAGGATCATTGCAACCTGCCGAAATCCTTCGGACGCCCTTGCGCTCAAGGGAGTTGGTGGAGACATTCGAATTCGCCCGATGGATGTTTCAAGGACGGAACAGATCAGGGCCGTTGCAGGTGAATTTTCCGGTGTTCCTTTGGATATGGTGATCAACAATGCCGGAACCCATGGCCCACGGGATGCCAGTGGGACTTTTGGCGACATAGATGTCGAAGCGTGGATCGAGGTTCTTCGGGTCAATGCGATCGGGCCAGCGAAGGTTGCCGAGGCGTTTCTTCCGAACATCCGACTTGGTCGGATGAAGAAACTCGTCTTCGTGACAAGTCGTGCCGGGAGTATTTCGGAACGGGGTAGCCTGCCTCACATGAGGCGCGGCGGACCTTATATTTACCGGACAAGCAAGGCTGCCGCGAACGCCGCCGCTAAAGCAATCGCGTACGATCTGCAACCGGAGGGAATCAGCGTTGTGGTTTTGCATCCGGGGTGGGTGAAGACGGAGACCGGTGGGTGGGATGCGCCCGGTGACCCGGCCATCAGTGTTGCTGGAATGCGAAAGGTAATCGATTCAGCCTCGCCCGCGGACAACGGAATTTTTCGAAATGTGGACGGAGCCCCGATTCCATGGTGACGACAAAACCGGGGTTATGATGATAGGTGCCGATAAGTGACAAAATTCAAGAATTTAGGAGCAATCCTCTGTGTGAGTTCTCGTGTTCGGAGACATGGTGCGAAACCGTTGCTCGCGCAGGCCGATGGACATGCAGCCGGCGGGGCGATCAGCTCCTGCCTGGCTCTGCGAACGTGTCGATGGGGCTCATGCTTTGGACGGAAAAACCGACCCTCTTCTAAGAGGGGATGGATGCCTGATGCATCCTTGCACCGGGGCGGCGAGCCCGCCCCAATCGACGTGAGGGCGGAAGCAGTCGAAAACACGGAGGATTGGCATAACTCGATATTGCAGGCAGGTTTCCGAGATTGAGGCGCTTTGGGTTGATTAAGTATGGAAAAGAATTCCCAGTTTTCGCATGGTCTGTTTACCGAGGTTGAGTGGGCGCAGACGCCAGAGGCGATTAGACGATTTGTTCAAGGATTGACGGATATGGCGAGGTTTTCCCAGATGGAAGCTGAAGTCTTTCGTCAGGAAGCCGTAAAAATGGCAACTGTTGCGTCGCGACGGAGTCGGGTTCCGGAGGAAGTGGTTTTCGTGGCCGATCGTCCCGGAATGAGGGTGAACAAGTTCGCATACGGTTTGAAACAGATCGGCTGGCGGGTGATCCTTCTGCACAGGGAGGCTCCAGATTTCGATCCTTCCCAGCACTTTGTCGGTGTGCATCGGTACGCGAATCAATGGCAAGCGCTCGCAATCGCTTCGAGCTATTCCCCAGCGGCGTATCATTTGTTTTCAAGTTGGAATTTCGAGGTTGCCTCCACATTCATTCAGTGCAAACCAGGAAAAATTGTTTTTGAAACCTGGGACCTGGCGAATGGAATGCTCAAGGAAGATTTTGCGGCCGGGATGAAAGAGGGCATAAAACTGGAACGGTTCTGTCTTGAAAATGCAGATGGAGTAAGTTGTCGCGGTTTGCATACTCAGTATTTGAAGCGAAACGAGGGATTCAAATTTCGGAAGAGGATCCTGTTTCCAGACTATTGCTGGGCAAAACCGAGGCAAGGAATGACTCAGGAAAAGATGTCGGACGGGATCCACGCGGTTTATCTGGGCAATTTGCAGATGGACCCCAATCATCCTGCCGGCTTTACGTATCGTTTGGCGGAGCAGTTGAGCAGAAACGGAGTGCACTTTCACATTTATCCGTCCTTCCCGAATCAGGCGACTCAGCTCCGCACGGTCATGACCGAGTATTTCAAGGGAGCATCGGTTCCTGAACTTGTCCATATTCACGAGAAGGTTCCGTCTGACAGATTGACGGAGGAATTATCGAAATACCATTTTGGGATTTTTGTCTCGTCGCAGACAGAAGGTCTCCGGACTGACAACGATGCCTACCATCCGCGTTTCAATGAATACGTGACGGCGAACAAGGTGTTCGACTACATTGACGCAGGCCTGTTTGTGCTGGCCCAGAATGGGCGCTGGCTGCGGCGTGTCATCGGTCAGTATGGGAATGGGAAGACAGTGAAAACCATGGAGGATATTGTGCATCTTTGTAAAACCGAGCCGCTGAGGCACATTCCCGTTCCGAGGGGATATACCCTCCAGGCGAATGTGTCCCGTTTGGCGAGTTTTTATTCCTCTCTCTAGCGAAGCGGTTCGGTGTGATTCTGTTTTACAACGAAAGACGAACGGGTTCCTCCAAAATGACCCAACCGGAGGGAAGAATCGGTTCGAATATCGGAGCAACTGGACCTCCTGCGAGCTCGATCCTCGATCGATTGGCGCTTCGGAAGCGTTGCCCCTCTCGCAAAGCGGTGGGGTCCGCCAGAAAAATGACTTAGGAACGAGTTACCGACGATCATGAGCGAGAATACAGATTTGTTGATTCACATTGGGCAACCCAAGACGGGTACGACGACGCTGCAGAGCTTTTTCAAGCTCAATGCAAGCTTTCTGAAAAAAAACGGAGTTTGTTTTCATCTCCTCGATGAAAACCACGATCGCACCTATATCGAAGCGGCCCTGCGAAGGGAAATGTATGGAAAGGATGGGGTTGACCGGGTCACGGCGTTGATCTCGAAGATCGCAGCGCGAAGAGGTTGCACGCATGTGCTAAGCGACGAGGCTCTGTTCATTGCGCCGAGACTCGCTGGAACGGTTCGTGACATCGTCGCAGGGGTATCTCCGACAATGTCTGTCAAAGTTGTCGTCTACCTGAGAAGGCAGGATCAGTGGTTGAGTTCGCTTCACGCAGCAAACATCAAAAACCCGCATGTGTATACGACCGAAGTGCACGGCCGGAGACTCAGTCAGATTCTGACCGACTTCGAGCTCTTTTCAATACCGGAGATTCCGCTGGACTACTATCATATCATTGAGGAATGGAGTCGCGCATTTGGGGCCGAGAATCTCATTGTCAGAGTGTACGAAAAGGAACAGCTGAACGGTGACATTATTGAGGATTTTCTGCGAAACGTTTTAAAATTAACGCTGACCGGGGAATGTTCAGTGCCGGGGAACCAGAACATCAGCCTGCCTGAAGTCTGTACCGAAATCCTCCGGATCTGCAATGACAGCGGTTATTTTAAAAAAACAGAGGATATGCGTCAGAATCAGGAGCTTTTTGCGCGAATAGTCCTGCCGAGACACAGGGAAAGCCGAATATTTGATCTGACCCCTGTTCAGCGACGAAGAATTCTCGAGAAGTGCGCCCAATCGAATGCAGCGATTGCGAGAAAGTACCTGCATCGGGATGACGGAATTTTGTTCCATGAGCCAGTTGGGGAAGCGCGTGATGCCAAGGGCAACTCGGAGCTGAAAATTGAGGACATTGTGCAGCCCCTTGTATTCGCGCTAGGGCAGCAGCGGAATGAGATCGAGGCGATCAAACGGCAGTTGTTCGAAATCATAAGGTTTTTGCAGGCCCAGACACGAACTCCATGATATCCGGTATGATAATTCAGTCCGTGACGAGCGCAGCCAGGCAGCACTCGCGTTTGAGCAGGGTGAGATTGGTTAAGGCGCGACGGGATTCGCCGACAATGCGATGGGCGGGTCGGTACCCTCGTGCTGGACGTGACCATATGGTGCGTTGCGAACCCATGTATTGATATAGAATCGGAAAGGCTAATTTTTCGTGAAAACACCAACAACGGACAACAAGCCAGCGATCTCCCGAATCGCTGGAAACAAAGCGCCTCGCTTCAGCTTTGTGACGATCGTGCTCAATGGAATGCCATTTATCGAGCACGCACTCAAGGCCGTGTACGCATTCGCTCATGAGATTATTGTAATCGAAGGGGCTGTTGAGAATTGTCAGTTCGCTGCAAATTCTGACGGTAGCTCGCGGGACGGAACCGTGGACTGCATACGGAATATGCCGGATCCAAGCGGCAAGATTCGGCTGCTGCAGGGTAAATGGCCGGAAAAATGCGAAATGCAGAATGCCGCTCTGGCGCATGTTACCGGCGATTACGTGTGGTTGATGGATTCCGATGAAATATACCGGAGCGAAGATTTGGAAAAGATCCGCGAAATGATTCAAGCGGATCCTTCGATCACACAAGTGAATTTTATTCCGGACAATTTCTGGAGGGGGTTTGATTACATTTTTATTTCGTCCGAATTCTTCAAAGCTCCCCACCATTATCGAAGGTTGTTTCAATTCAAACCGGGAGCGCGGTTTTTGACCCACCGTCCACCGACGATGCTTCTTCCTGGTGCGGACCGGTCTACCGAGCAAATGAAATGTGTGGGAGGTGATATTACTCGAGCGATGGGAGTGATTCCTTACCATTACAGTTATGTTCTCGAGAGTCAGGTGAAGCAGAAGATCGAACTTTACAATCGATACGGCTGGGGGGCGATGTGGGGCGTTGATATGAACCTTTGGTTGAATGAAGGGTTCCTTCAGTGGACCCCGGAGAATCGACGAGAGCTCGAGAAGAGGTATCCACCTTGGACAGGTGACAGGGGGTCCTTCACAGTTCCTTTCACAAAAGAACACCCGGAGGTGATGAAGGATTTTATTGCCGAATTTCGCGGCAAGGCTGAAAAGCGAACAGTTTTTCGAATACCGGATGAAGACTTGTTGATGCCTGTGATCGGAGACCCTTACTATTTGGAGAGGGTTCTGGAGGCCTGGAATCATATTGAATTGGACGCTCCTTTGCGGGGGCGTCAATCCACCATTCGGAAGCATTTGACCAAAGGGACTTCCTTTTGGAACGTTCATGTGGGAATTGCGTTTCTTGCGAGCAGGCTCAAACCGCGGCGTTATCTCGAGATCGGTGTGCGGACTGGCGGGTCATTCGTTCAGGCCCTCTATAATGCTCCAATTGAGGAGGCAGTGGCAGTCGATATGTGGGCCGGCTCGTATTCGGGTCTCCCGAATACCAAGGATTATACGGTTTCTCAAATCGATCGGTTCCAAACGGAAGTGCGAAGGATTCCCGAGATAAAATATATTCACGGAAACAGTCATGTTGAGCTCAAGAAGCTGATTGAGGCGAAGTGCAGATTTGATCTGATCAATGTGGATGGGGACCATACGGAAGCTGGGGCGATTGAGGATTTGGAGGACGCTGTGCGACTTTTGAATCCTCGTGGCGCGATTGTGTTCGATGATGTGATCCATGTTTCGTTTCGCTTTCTTTTGGATGTAGCCAAACAGTTCGTCGAACGTCATCCTGAATTCACGCTCCTTTTAAATACCAGCCAGGATAACGGAACGGCCCTTTTTGTTCGTGGCCTGGCATTGGAGGAAATTCTTGCACCCCGGGAGGCGGTTCGGAAGCGCCCGAAGATTGCCGGCGAGGTGAAATCGGATCACGATCTGACCGCCGTTGGCAGCGAATCGGAGTTCAGCCGGAGTATTGGTCAACTCTTTGAGAAGATCAGGCCGCAGAAACTGATTGAAACCGGCACTTATTTGGGTACAGGAACCACCCGGACCATTGGGAATGCACTGAAGGAATTGGGGTGTGATGGCGCGGTCTTCTTTTCGATCGAAGTGAACCCGCGACATTTGAGCCAGGCATACGCCAATCTCGAGGCGGATGGATTGATGTCGAGGGTCCGGCTGTGCCACGGTTTGTCAGTACCCCGTTCGATTCTGCCGAGTATTGAGGAGATTGAGGCGGCGACCGTAAGAAACATACAATCGGAGGAGATTTTTGTTGATCATCAGGAACATGAACGCGCGGCCCTTTATTACAGGGAAACGTGTTTTGAGGGGGTGCCTGATGATCTTTTGGGTAGATGCCTTGGGGAATTCAATTGCAGGCCTGATTTTGTCATTCTTGACAGCGGAGGGCATTTGGGAAATGTGGAATTCAACTACCTGATCGAACGTCTTCAGGGCGAGTGTCATATCGCTTTGGATGACATCTACCACATCAAACACAACCGAAGCTATTTGCAGATTCTGAATGATCCAAGATTCGAATTGGTTGTGTCTTCGAAGGAAAAGTTTGGGTTTTGCATTGCAAAATTCAGCCCCAAAGTCCAGGCGGAACCTAGGGTTCAGAGCGTGTTCTGGGTAAGACCCGATTCGATTGGGGACGCTGTTCTGTCGCTTTCTCAGCTTCCCTATATACGGGGCAAATACCCCGATGCCAGGATTGTCGTGTTGTGCCAGGAGCACGTCGCCGAGCTCTATGAGGCGAGTCCGTATGTGGACGCGATCGAGACGATCCGACAAGCGGACGCCCTCTCCAACAAGGAGTATCAAGCGCGTCTGGTTCAGCGAGTTCGAGCCGTTCAGGCTGATGTCTGCCTGAATCCGGTTTATTCCCGTGACCCGCTAAGCGATTTTCTTGCACTCAACTCGAACGCTCCGACCCGCGTTGCCTTTGAAGGGGGTGTTGAGAACATGATGCCCGAGGTGCGAGATCACCATAACCGACACTATACGAAACTGATTCCGAACAGGTCCAAATGGAAGGGTGAGTTGGAGAGGAATCGTGATTTTCTTCAGGGCATCGGAATTGAGGTTTCCGAATTGGGTGCATTGATCTGGCTGAACAACGAAGATCTTGAATTTGCAGAGGATGTATTCAGAGCGAATCAACTGGATCCGAACAGAACGATCGCCATGTTCGCGGGGGCTCAGCACGATTGCAGGCACTATTTGGGGTACGGAGAGGCGCTGAAGGAGATTTGCCGGGAGCGGGGTCTTGTCGTGGTCGGGTTGGGGGCGAAGCGGGATTTTGAAATAAACCAGAAGAATCTGGAAGCGACGGGTGCACCCGGGCTGAATCTTTCGGGCAAGATGACTCTGCGTCAAAATGCTGCATTTCTCAAGAAATGCAGGCTGGCAGTGGGAGCGGAGACGGGACTGGCACACATTGCCTGTGCGGTCGAGGTGCCAAACGTGATACTTCTTGGTGGCGGGCATTTTGGAAGATTCATGCCGTATTCAGCGTTGACCTCGGTTGCGTGCCTTCCGCTGGAGTGCTTTGGCTGCAATTGGCAGTGCCGATTCTCTCGACCTCATTGTGTCAAGGATCTGCTGCCGGGAGTGATTGAGGCCGCGGTTCGGCGGACGCTGGATTCAAAATCGCAAAAGCCCAGGATCTTTGTGCAAGACGATTCCATGCTGTCTCCCGGACCTGGCACTCCTGGATTGGGATCCTTCGATCAGCTCATTGATTCCGGCCGGGTCGAGGTGTTGATTGTAAATAGGGAATCCGGTTCGGTTTGTTCAGGTAATTCCGGGATTCGGACTCGTGGAAATGAAGCTTCGATTCTGGAGCTGCTCCAGACTGCTGAAAGCCTCTATCGATCCGGAAAGACACAGGATGCGGTGGAGCATCTCAAACAGGCGAATTCGAATTACCCTGGTTCGGCTCAAATATTGGCGACTCTTTCGAATGTTCTTCTTCAAGCGGAAGATTTTGCCGGTGCTGAGCCTCGACTAAAAGAGTGGTTGAAGTTGCAGCCTCAAGATGCGAATGCATGGACCGGATTGGCTGTTGCGAAAAGCAGACTTCAGGATCGTGAGGGATGCAAACAGGCGCTGAATCGGGTTCTTGAACTGGAACCTCGTAATCAGGGGGCTTTGCGATTGCTGGCGGACAATCTGCTGATTGAAGGAGATTACCGGGCTGCAGGTGAGTTGTATGCGAAAATGCTCGAAGCGACGCCCGATGATCTCGATCTACTCGTGCGACGGGGCGTATGCCTTTTTAGGGCTCTGGAATACGACGCTGCGGCTTCATTTTTTGATCGTGTGCTCAAAATTGATCCGAATCATGGGTTGGCTACAGAGAATCGTGAAGCTGTCGACCTGGCAAGGGCGATTCGTAAGGTATAGTCTCTGGGTGCGACCGCCGCAGCCGAGTCATGCGATGTGCGAACGGGAACTCCGCCAGTCGGCGCATCCTGAGGTGGCCTAGAATCGTGATGGGATCCACCTCTTTCAACAATTCATTCGATGCTACTCGTGGAGCCGTGACATCCTTGTCCACCGAGGTTCGCGGGGCGGGCGGCAAAGTCGATGGTGGAAAACGGTGGGTATCTCCTTCCTGCGGAGTATCGCCTCCGGAAACGGGTGGTACGGGTTCCGGAAGCAGCAGGGGGATAGCACAGCCGAGCTCGTTCGCTATGGATAAAAAATGCCAGTCACGTGGCCCACTTGTTTCGGCCATTGTGTCGACGTACAATTCGGAGGGGTATCTTCGCGGGTGTTTAAGGGACTTGGTGGGGCAAACGCTTTTTGCCCAGGGGAAACTTGAGATTTTCGTAATCGACAGCGGGTCCCAGCAGAACGAAGGCAGGGTGGTTGAAGAGTTTCAGAGGCAGTTTCCGAGTATTCGTTATCTCCGAACGGAGCGGGAGCCGATCTACGCCGCCTGGAATCGCGCGATCCCCCTTCTGTCCGGCAAGTACATCACGAATGCAAACACGGATGATGCCCATCGGGCGGATGCGCTGGAATTGCTCGCGGCGGCGTTGGACAGGTTTCCGGAGGCCGGGCTGGCGTACGGGGATTTTGTAAATTCATCGGTTCCAAACGATTCGTTTGACGACCCGCACGTTCTCCGCGAGGTGCGGTTTCCAGCCTATGAACCGAGCGATGTGCTTTTTTACTGCCCCATCGGGTGTCATCCGATGTGGCGGAGGGATGTGTTCGAGCAACTCGGAAATTTCGACCCCCGGCACTGGTCGGTGGGCGATTACGAATTTCTGCTGCGGTTTGTGGATGCCGGGATGATCGCTGTCCGTGTTCCGGAACTGCTGAGCCTCTTCTTTGAGAACCCGTCCGGAATCCAGTTCAAATCGGCCCAGGAGACCTACCAACAGTTTCTGAATGTAAGACACGAGTATCGCATCAAGATCCCGGTCGAAAAGATCTACGAAGCGGATCCGGCGGATCCTTCGGCGATTGCCAGAGCCTGGGTAGCTCTGGGGAACAAGGCGATGCATCATCGGATCCCGTGGTTTCCCAATCCGGCATCGGAGCTCCCGTATGCCGAGTTCTGTTACCGGCGGGCTCTCGAGGCATGTCCCTCCTTCATGCCGGCTCTCCGGAATTTGTGCGTGTTGTGGAGCTTGCAGAAGGAGGAAACGAAGGTTGCCGGGCTTTTGCTGAGATTGCCTTCCGGGACGGCTACGGAGGTTAAGAGTAAACTGGAGACCGAAGGGCTCAGGCTGGTTCATGTGGACGTCGTTCCGAAAGGTCAGACTCTGAAAGCGGAGGGATCCGAGCCCCACCCTTCCGCTCCGAAAGAGGTGGCGGCTCGACGAGCCGAAGTAATGGATGGGCAGAGCCCCGGGTTCAAGAATGCCCCGCAGAGTCGCGAACGGTTTCGGATTCTCCTGACCCTGGATGATCGAGGTGAGGGGCGGGTCGGCGCGTTCGGTCCCGGAGTTGTTGCGGAGGAACTCGTGCGACGGGGGCACGATGTCTCGGTGCTGTATGCCGCTGGCACCCATCCCTCGTCGCGGACTCCATACTTCCTCGAAGAAACAACGTCGCCGGGTGGGGTGCGCCTGTTTGGCGTGTACAACGGTCCCGTGACAGGGTGCGATCCTGAGAATCCGGATCGGGAAACGCTGGACCCGGAAATGATCCGGTGTTTCGGCGAGGTGATCGAGCGCTGCAAACCGGGCCTCGTGCATTTCCATACCTTCCAGGGATTGACTTTGGCGCTCGCCGCCGAGGCGAAACGGAAGGGGTTGGTGACAATTTACAGCCCGCACAATTATCACCTGATCGATCCGGCGCTTTACCTGTTGGGGGCTGATCTCTCGGCGTGGACAGGGACGGATTTTTTCCGAAACTCGGAATGGGTGGCGCGTCGCCCCGACCTGCGCGGGGCCTACGCCCGACGTGCTGAAGCAGGCCGGGCGGTGTTGAACGAGCATTTGGATCTGACTCTTGCCGGTTCGTATCGTGCCCGCGACCTGTTTGAGGACTTCTGCGGTCGGCACGGCCGGATTGCCGTCGTTCACCAGGGTTACCCAGGTTCGGAGAGGGTGCCTGGCGAGGTTGGGGGCGAGTCGGGTCGGACGGGGCCGCTGAGAGTGGGGTTCCTGGGGCCGATCGTGCCTCGCGAAGGGCTGCATATTCTGGCCGCTGCCCTTCAGCGTGTATCCCCGGGCGGTGTGGAGGCCCATGTGTTTGGAGTGGTTGATGCCGCCTACAAGGAGCAGGTGATGGCGGTTGATGGGCGGCGGGTAATCCGTTGGCGGGGGGCCATCGAACCGGAGGCCCTGGGGGCAATCGCGAAGGAAACGGACTTGGTCGTGGTTCCAAGCCTCTGGGAAGCGGGAGCAGGGTCGGAGATTGTCGATGCATTGGCCATGGGGCGTCCGGTGGTCGCTGCGCGAATCGGGAGTGCGGCCGATTTTGTTGTTGATGGGTTTAACGGGCGCTTATACCGTAGTGATTCGATCGACGAATTGGCAGAAATCCTGGAGGAGCTGGTTCGCGACCGAGCTTTGGTTGAGCGGTTGAGCAGGAACTGTCGGCTGCCCCATGCGTTTGGAGACTATGTTGATCACGTTGTTTCGATTTATCACAGATTGCTCAAGGGCGAGCGAGTCCTTCCCGGAACCGCCTCCCTGGTTTTTCCGAGCTCTCCAACCAAGCCTCTTCCGCAGTCTGAGCCCGCAGGCGGGGGAGCCGCATCGGCTCCCGCCGATTTAGCTGAAGCCATGCACCACCCGCTCGACCTGCTGTTTGCCCGCGCTTCCTCCGATCTTGAATCTGGAAATTTGGCGGCTGCACGAAATGTTCTGATCGAAATCCTGGCACAGGCGCCGGACAGCTTCGAGGCCCGGGTCTCGCTCGGTTCGGTCCTGTTTCATCTGGAGGATTTTGAGGGGTCCTGGGTGCATTACGACCGGGCGCTGAGCCTCAAGAAGGACGATGCGGGCCTTTGTGTTCAGGCGGCCCTGGTGTGTCTCAAGCTTGGACGCATGAGTGACTTCGAACGGGTGATCGAACTAGCTCTGAAACTGGAGCCGGAGCATGTGGGCGCCCTGAAACTCCTGGGTGATCTCAACCTTCAGGAAGGGCGCTTTGCGGATGCTGGCCGGTGTTACTCCAGAATACTGAGCCGGGAACCCGGGAACTGCGATATCCTGATTGCTTTGGGTGTGTCCTTCTTCAAGGGGGGGGACCCGGAGATGGCGAAGGCGGTTTTCGGGCAGGTGCTGGTGCGCGAACCGGAGCATGCTCTGGCAAAGGAGAATCTGGAGGTGATTCGACGGAGCATGGAGCAGGGGGCCGGCTCCGGCGCGCCTGTTCCTCAGGCGGCTCCTGAGGAGGTTGATTCCGCCGCGAAAGAAATTCTGGAGTTGATCGAGAGCGCCGATCGTCATTTTGAGGAGGGGCGGTACTTTGATGCGAAGGAACACCTGCTGAAGGTGCTTCAGCTGAGATCCGACGACATTCGGGCACTGACGTCGCTGGCCGCCGTGGCCGATGCCCTGGGCGATGTGGCTGGGTCCCGACATTATCTGCAGGAGGCTCTGCGGGTGAAGGGCGAGGATGCGGATCTTTATTTGCAGTGGGCTCTCGTGGAACTGAAGCAGGATGATGTTGAGCGGTTCGAGGAGTTGTTGGCCAAGGCCTTTGCAGTGGATCCCAAACATCACGCCTCTCTCAAGCTCCTTGCCGATCTGAATTTTCGGAGCGATCGCCTGAAGGCCGCAGCGGAGTCCTACACGACGATTCTGACGCATTACCCCGACGATGTGGAGGCGATGGTTTCCCTGGGGGCCTGCTTCATGAACGATGGAGATTTGGAGACCGCGCGGATGGTGTTGACACGGGCGTTGGAGCTGGATGCGAGCTGCGCCAGTGCGAAGGAGCATCTCGAAACCATTGCCAGCCGGCTCGGCGACACGGGGGCCCGTCCCGGAGCGAGTGGTTCGGCCGTTGATTCGCAGGACGGGCCAAAAACTGCGCCGGAGACGATTCAACCAGCGGTTTCCAAAAAGAAGAACTCGGAGCGGGTCCAGGACCTGGTGGATGAAGCTGATTTTTTCAGCGAAGTGGGAAACCTGGAAGCATCGCTTGAGACCCTGGAACGGGCTTTGGAACTTGCGCCCCGGGACATGGGCCTGCTTTCGGCGGTGGGCAGCCTGCACTATACGATGGGGGACTACGAGGCTTCGCGCGCGAAGTTTCGGAACGTGATCGAATCCAGACCCCGGGATCCGGAGGCTTACACGAGACTGGCCATGGCGTGCCTGCGGCTGGATCGGATCGAGGAGATGGAGGCGGCCCTGGGCATTGCGTTGGAGATTGATCCGGAAAACCGGGAGGCGCTCAAGTTTCTTGCGAAAACAAATCTGGAGGCGGAGCGGGTCCGGGACGCCGGGCGCGCCTATGCAAAACTTCTGGAGGAGCAGCCCGATGACATGGAATCGCTCCTGGCGCTGGGGTTGTGTTTCTTCAAGGGCGGGGATCTTCCGGCAGCGCGCATGGTGTACGGCCGGGTGTTGGAGTATGACGCGGAAAATCCGACGGCTGTTGAGAATTTGGCCCAGATCGACGCCAGGGAGAATCGTTCAACCCCAAAAAGAGGGAAGTCCGAAGCAGAGGAAGCCAGGGAACGTTCCGGGAAGGTGAATGAATTGATGGCTGCGGCCGAGGGGGCGTTCAAGGCCAAGAACCTGCCAGCCGCGAGGGATGCGTTGAAGAATGCCGTTGAGCTGGCTCCCAATGCGATCGAACTCCTGGCTGCGTTGGGAAGCCTCCATTTTCAACTGGACGAAATGCCCGAGGCGCGCGAGGTGTTGTGCCGATTGGTGGAGCTGGCTCCGGCGGAACCCGCCAAATGGGTTCAGCTGGCTTTGACGCACTATCAGCTGAACGAGATTGAGGACTTCGAGAAGGCGCTGAAACGGGCTCTGGAATTGGATCCGGATCATTTCGAGGCGTTGCGCTTGTTGGCGCACATGAGTTTCAAGCATGGAAACTTCCGGGACGCAGCGCAGACGTATGGTCGCATCCTGAAGCGGGCTCCGAACGACGTGGAGATTCTGTCTGCCTTGGGAGTTTGCTTTTTCAAGGGCGGGGACATGGATGCCGCCGGCATGATGTTTGAGAAGGTTCTCGAAGTGGAGCCCGGAAACGCGATCGCGACCGAAAACCTGAGCGTCATCGAAAACCGGAGTGCAGGCAATTCCGCAGGAGCGTTGCCGAGTGTTTCGAATCCCGGGAATGAGGGGGAAGGTGGCGCTTCCGACGAACCTGCATCGAAGCGCATGGAAAGGGTCGATGAGTTGCTCGTGGATGCGGACAGGTGCGCCACCAGCGGGGATGTTTCCGGCGCGTGTGATCGGTTGAGGAAGGCGTGCGAACTTGAGCCCGAAACCCATGAGATTCATGCTGCCCTGGGCAGCTTGCTCTACCAGCTTGGGCAGTGGGACGCGGGGGTCGCGTCGCTCAAGCGCGCCACGCAACTGGCTCCGAATTCCGCCGATTACCACACGCGGCTCGCGATCAGCCTTCTGTCCGTGGATAGCGTCGGCGAGTTTGAAGAAGCCCTGCAAAAGGCCCTGACCCTTGATCCCAGCCACCGGCCGGCTCTGCGGTTGCTGGCGGATCTGAATCTTCGCGGAGGTAATTTCAAGGACGCGGCACACACCTATCACCGGTTGCTTTTGCAGACACCCGATGATGTGGATGTCATGCTTCCGATGGCGGTGTGTTTCTACAAGAACGGGGATCCGCAGGCTGCGCGAATGGTTTTCAACCGGATCCTGACACTCGATCCCGAGCACGCCATCGCGCGTGAGAATCGGGATTTGCTGGATCGTGAGGAAGCGGGTTCGGGTGCTGCAGGCGCTACATCCGGGGGAAGTGTCCCGACCGTGGCACCGGCCTCTGTGGCTGTGCCGGCGGTTGGAAAGGTTTCGGTGCTCTGGGAGGGATCCCAGTTTGTTCATCATTCACTGGCGCTCGTGAATCGTGAGCTCTGTTTCCAGTTGCTGCAGATGGGCCATGACGTTTCGATCCTCCCTTACGAACCGGACCAATTCGGGGCGGAGATGGATCCGCGATTTGTGCGGCTGGCGGGGGCGGTCCGGGCGCCCCTTTCAAAAGCGCCTGAAATCCACCTGCGCCATCAGTGGCCTTTCAATCCGGTTCCTCCCAAGGAGGGGCGATGGGTGGTGATCCAGCCCTGGGAATATGGGATGCTTCCCAAGGAATGGCTTCCGGTTCTCAGGGAGCAGGTCGACGAAATCTGGACCTATAGCAATTTTGTTCGGGATACCTACATTCGATCCGGAGTCCCTGCTGAGAAGGTTTTTGTGGTTCCGTGTGGGGTGGATCCGGACCGGTTTCATCCCGGAGCATCTCCGGCGAAGCTTGCCACGCAGAAGAAGTATAAGTTCCTGTTCGTGGGTGGTTTGATTCATCGCAAGGGAATCGACCTGTTGCTCAACACCTACATGAACCGGTTCCGGGCCAGTGATGATGTTTGTCTGGTCATCAAGGCATTCGGCAGCGGGTGGTATCGGGACGACAAGGTGAGGGCTCAGATTAAAAAGATTCAACAGACGCCCGGCAGTCCGGAGATCCTGCTTTTGGATCGGGACATGGAGCCCGCTGAGTTGCCGGGTCTGTACACTACGTGCGATTGTCTGGTGCATCCCTATCGTGGGGAAGGCTTCGGGTTGCCCGTGCTTGAGGCGATGGCGTGCGAATTGCCGGTGATTGTGACCGGGGGCGGATCGACGGATGATTTTGCCACCGACGAACTGGCCAGCCGGGTGGCTGCGGTTCGAAAGAATTTGGGAACCCGGGTCATGGACCTGGAGCTGGCGGGTGAGGGCTGGTTGTTGGAACCCGACCCGGCCGACCTGGGTGAGCGCATGACCTGGATGGTGAATCATCCGGATGAAGCCGCGGCAATGGCGCGGCGGGCCAGTGAGGTGGCACGCACCAAATGGTCCTGGGCTGCGGGGGCGGCCAGGGCGGAGGCGCGACTCAGGGCCTTATCCAAATGCAATGAGCTGCCGATGCGGTTCACCTCGCAACCTGGGCAAAGCGCGTCCGGGCAGAACCCTGGGACGGTGGTCGAAAAAGAAGTGGGTGATCAACGGTCGTTGGGTAAAGAGCCGGGATCCGCATCGGCCGGGAACGGGGTTGATGTTGTGTGGGAGGGACCCCAGTTCAGCCATCATTCTCTGGCACTGATCAATCGCGAGGTTTGTCTCAGTTTGATCGCGGGCGGAACTGCGGTCAGGGTGCAGTCCGTCGGGGACAAGGTGTTTGGCCCCGAGGCGGACCCGAGGTTTCAGGAACTCGAGAAGCGCATGAATGGAGTCGGGCCTTCGGCCTCGGCGTTGCGGGTGCGCCATCAGTGGCCCATGAATCTTGAGCCGCCCCTCGACGGACCCTGGATCGTCATGCAGCCTTGGGAATTCGGGGCGATTCCGAGGGATTGGCTCGAGCCAATGCAACACCGGGTTGATGAGATTTGGGCGTATACGGAATTTGTGCGGCAGACCTACATCCAATGCGGGGTGCCGCCGGAGAAGGTGTTTGTCATCCCGTGCGGAGTGCACCCGGGGAAATTTCATCCCGAGGTAACCCGGGCGAACCTGGCGACTCGCAAGAAATTCAAGTTCCTTTTTGTGGGCGGCACGATTCTGAGGAAGGGGCCCGATGTCCTGTTGAACGCCTACCTTCGCACATTCACTGCGCAGGACGATGTCTGTCTGGTGATCAAGGATTTTGGAGGCAGGGATGTGTACAAGGGGCAGACGATCGAACGATCGATTCGTGAGGCGCAGGCGAGGTCCGGGGCACCGGAGATCCTTCATCTGACCGAGGACATGACGCCCGACGAGTTGCCGGGACTTTACGCGGCCTGCGATTGTCTGGTGCATCCGTACCGGGGGGAGGGCTTCGGGTTGCCGGTGTTGGAGGCCATGGCCGTGGGACTGCCTGTTATTGTGACTGAGGGTGGGTCCACGGACGATTTTGCGCCAGCCAACGTTGCCTACCGAATTCCTTCAAAATCGGTCGAAGTACCCAACTGGGCTGGTCCGGAACTGGTCGGGAGCCCGACTTGGCTGGAGCCCGATCAGGGTGTGTTGGAGCAAGTCATGCGTGCTGTGTTTCAGGATCCTGAAGCCGGACGCAGGATGGGGCGGGCTGCGAGTGCCCATGTTCACCAATCGTGGACCTGGGATTGCGCCGCGACCCGGGTTTTGGAACGTCTGAAGAGCCTCGCGAGCCGGACGGAACTGCCCGTTCGGTTCCAGGGCCAGGGCATGATTCCGCCGTCCCTGATTCCCGGGGGAAACGCCGAAATTAAGGTTCCTGCGGCGGGAGAGGTCGGGTCTCTCGAGAAGGTGCACGCGTTGGTTGAGAAAAGGAAATTTCTGAAAGCGTGGAACGCGACACTGGACGCGATTCGGCAGCGGCCCTTTCATCCGGACGCCTACTTGCAGATGGTGGATATTGCGTTGCGTGCGGAGGATATCCGCCAGGCTCTTGCCTGTGCGGAGCGATTGATCCGAATGACACCCAACTGGACGACCGCACGGCGGATCCACGATTCCCTCAAGAAGGAACGTAAACCGAAGAAATCCAAAGTCAGGTGGACGCCTCTTCCCAAGCCGGGCGCGCGTCCGAGCCTGAGCGTCTGCCTGATTGTCCGGAATGAGGAGGAACACATCGGGCGCTGCCTGGCATCGGTCAAGGACATAGCGACGCAGATCGTGGTGGTGGACACCGGATCGAGCGACCGGACGGTGGCGATTGCGAAGGAGTACGGGGCCGAAGTTTATCATTTTGAATGGAACGACGATTTCAGTGACGCTCGGAACGAGGGACACCGGCATGCGCGCGGGGATTGGGTCCTGATTCTGGATGCGGACGAAGAGTTGCCGGTCGAAAGCCATAAACAGCTCCTGGAGGACATGGCTGTGGAAAATGTGCTCGGGTACCGGATTCCGATCTGCAACATTCATGAAGCCGATGACTCCGTGACCTATGTCCCGCGCCTGTTCCGAAACGCGCCGGCGCTCTTTTTTGTGGGTCGGGTGCACGAGCAGATTTACGCGAGCGTGATCGCACGGAAGTCGGAGTGGAACATGGAAGCGGTTCTGGGTACGGCCAGAATCAATCATTACGGATACGATCCGGGCCTGGTGAAGCGTCGGCAGAAGGTCCGGCGAAACCTTCGGCTGCTCGAGCGTGCGATTCAGGAGATGCCGAACGAGGCGGCGCTCGTGATGAATTACGGTCTGGATCTTGTGAATGACGGTCGGCTCGAGGAGGGGCTTGTCCAGTATCGCAACGCGGTCCGTATCATGGAGCCGCACAAACCGGATGCCATTCTTCCCGAGGTGCGTGAGCGCCTCCTGACAATCTTCGGGGTGCATCTGCTGAGAGCCGACCGATTCGAAGAAGTCGTGCAGGTGATGACTTCACGACTTGCCAATGACTGCGGTCCAACGGCCTCGCTGCACTTTCTGGCCGCTGCCGGATTGATGAAGCTGGACCGGCCTGCGGAGGCGATTCCCCATCTTCAGGCGTGCCTGGCCAAGCGCGGGCAACCCACGCTCACGCCCCCTTGCAAGCAGGTGTTCCGCGGTGGTCCCAGGCATTTGCTTGCGGAATGTTTTTGCAGGACCAAGCAGGTTGCAGAGGCTGAGGAGGCCTTCAAGGAAGGACTCAAGGAGGATCCGGATTCGGTGGGGCTCCTGCGTGATTACGCCTATTTTCTGCATAAAAGTGAACGATCCCTGGAGGCAATGCAGGTGTTGCATCAATTTCTGGGCTCCGGGGTCGACGATGAGCATATCTGGCATTTGGGATGTCTGATTTCAAACAGTCGACCCGAGTTCGCCGAGTTCGCCTCCGATTGGACGGCGGAAGCCATCAAGTTTCATCCTGAACATCCGGGGATTGTGCGGGCCCGGGGGGAAGCGTTGCTGAAAGCGGGTGAACTCCGGGAATCGGTGCCGTTTTTCAAAAAGGCACCGCATCGGGAGGAGTCGGACGCTCTGGCCGCCGTGGTTCTCGCGGAGTTGGGCGCAGGGGATCCGGTGTCCGGAGTGGGATCTGCGAACGAAGCCGATGTCAGCCGGGAGTTCATCGCCTGGTACCGCCGTCTCCTGGCCACCAAAGCGCAGAAAGCCGTCCGTGCGATCAACGGAAAACTGGAAATTCTTGCGGGGGTTTTGCCGACTGCGAGCCGGATGCTGAAGCAGGCACTGGAGGAAGCCGGTTCGCCTGAGTGAGGACGAACGGCAGGGGCATCAGGTTAAAACTGAAAAAATCTTGATGACGCGCCTTTTCACCCCGTGTGAAGGGCGCGTTTTGCGTTAACGGATGTAGTCGAGGAGGGACGTGCCGAGGATCTTTCCTCCGGTTTGCAGCGCAGCGGTGTAGGCGTTTTGCACTTCGCTCAGGGAGACCAGGGTCAGGGACAGATCGGCATCCGCCTCCTGGGAGACGAGGCCTTCGAGAGACGCTTTCTGGCGATTGGCAATCGAGCTGGCGGTGTCGAGTCGGGTCTGGGTGGCACCGATTCTGCCGTAGTGATGAATGATGTTCTCTTCGTCCTTCAGGAGATTGCCGAGATCCACCTTGTTGATCGTTTCCGCATTCCCCGCCTGCAGATTGTCCCGCAGGGCGATGAGGTGGGCGAAGAAATCGGATCCCGATCGGGGATCCGCCAGCAGGCCCCGCTCGCCGACTCCCGATGCATTTGCCCCGGGAATCATGGCTGAAATCTTGATTCCCTCTCCGATTTCGCTTTCCGCCACTGTGGAGGAACCCTGGTAGGCGACGGAAACGACCTTGCCATTCGCATCGCGGGTTGCGTTGAACGGGAGAGTGGAGTTCTTGGTTCCGCCGAACAGGTAGGAGGCGTGATGCCGGGTGTTGGAGATTTGCAGCGTTCGTTCGATGAGCTGGTCCACCTCGGTTGCGAATGTGACGAGTTCCTCGGGTGTCTTCAGGGAATCGACGCGTGTGGCGATTTCTCCCGCCCGATCTGAAACCTTCTTGATGCCCGAGATGGATACGTAGGACGCTTCGACGGTGTCCTTGAGATTGGCAATGTTCTTTTCGTACTGCCCCAGCAGCTTGATCTCGCCCTGCATGTCCAGGACCCTGCGCATTGCCCGGGGATCCTCGCTTGAGACATGAAATCGTTGACCGGTTCCCGCCTGGGTCTGGAGACGCGCCTGCTTGGTGGCCAGATTGGTGAGCTGGTTTCGCAGAGCCGTGGGGAATGTGCTGGAAGTTACTCGCATATGGTCAGGCAGGAAAAGGTTTTATGGGTCAGGCGGTTTCTCCCGGATGGTTATTGACCGAGGTTGATCACGCTCTGCAGCAGTTCATCCATTGTCTGCACCATTCGGGCGGACGCCTGAAAAGCTCGTTGAAAAATGATGAGATTGGACATTTCTTCATCAATGGAGACGCCGCCCAGGGAGTCCCGCTGGCGCAGCAGCATCTGGTTGACCGCGTTTTGGTCGAGCAGTTCGCTGTTGGTATTGTTCAGGGCCTGTCCCAGGTCCGCAACCGCCTGGTTGTAGCTTTCGGCGAAGGTCAGATTGCCAAGTGCCGCCTGTGGAGTTTGACCGAGTGTGGCCAAGGCGAGGGCGATTTCGTTGTTGCCCGGGTCGCCGTTGGCGCTCGCCTGAAGCAAATTCGGGTCAGCTTTCAGCGCCGCGCTCACCTGGATGTCGGAGGCCTTTGTGCCGGTAAAGAAAGGCTGCCCGGTGGTCGTTCCGTCCAGTGCCGTTCCAGCGCCATGAATCGTGTTGAAGACGGTAATCAGGGTGTCGGCGAGCGTGTCGATCTCCGATTGAATGGTGGCCAATTCACCGTCACGGGCATCGATGGTGCCCTTGATGGATCCCCCGGAAATGGTGGGTGCGGCCCCGGAAGTTGTCTGAACCTGGATTCCACCGTTGGCGTCCGTAAGTGTGGTGAGGGAATCTATCTTGTTGTCGGCACGAATCACCTCCACGCCACCGATAAACATGGAAAGAGCGCCGGAGCTGGTATCCTCGGTTGTGGTGAAATCAACCAGTTCCGCCAACTGCTCAAGCTGCGCCTGACGCCTGTCCCGCAGGTCGTTCGAATTTCCCTTGCTCGATTTGCCTTCGTCGGTCGTGATCGAAAGGCTGAGGTCCGCGATCTGGGTGATCAGAGTGTCGGCCTGTCGGATATCCTCGGTTGTCGAGGTGTTGAGATCCGCACGGAGCCGTGTGAACCGCTGGTCGAGAGCGTTGAATTTGTTGGTCAGGCTGTCGGCTTCGAGCAGGACGATCTGGCGATCGGAGGTCGCGGCGGGAGATGTGCTCAGAGCCTGAAGCGCGTTGAACAGGTCGCTGAACCCTTCAACCAGCCCGTGCTGGCCACCGATGCCCTGGGCGGCCGTGGCACCCTCGGCTGTGGACGACTGGCGGTCGAGTTGTTGGCCCAAGTTGACCTCGGTGAACTCGAGTGCCTTCTGTCGACCCTCGAGAAATCCGGTGACGCTCGTTTCGGTCAGGATCTGGGTGTCGAGCAACTTGCTGCGCACCTGGGAAACTCCGGAGACAGTGGCGCCGGTTCCGACCGGGCCGTTGGAGCTCGGAAGCGTGGCCCCCGTTTCAATCCTGAGTTGCTGTCGGGAGTACGCCGTATTGCTGACATTGGCCAGATTATGACCGGTCACCTCGATGCCACGCATGTTGGTATCGAGCGACCGTTTGGCCAATTCCAATGTTCCAATGAGACCGAGTGACATAGCAGTTTGCCTTTAAAGGATCATCTCGCAGAGGGAGCTCTGCGGCAGGGGACCGGATTTGACCATGCCAGCCTGGCTGTAGGTCTGCCCTCCGCTCGATGGGAACAGGCTGAAAATCATCTGCTGCATCAGGTCGAGGGAACGGCTGAGCAGGAGGTGATTCTGGCGAAGCCGCTGCTGCGAACGCATCAACAGATCGTTGATCTCGTCGACGAGAGCCTCCAGAAGCGGTTGGTAATCGGCCGGCACGAGGAGCACGAGCTGCCGGAAGGAGAGTGTGGAGGGGTTGCCCATGGAGACAGCCAGGTCTTTGCGCAGTTGGTCGCGGCGCTGGCGTGCGGCGGCCACGACCGGCACCTGGGCGTTGATGGCACCCAGATTCTCCAGGAGACCCTCAGCGGAACGGCTGACGATCAGATCTTGTTGCTGCTCCAGAAGGGCGAGCAACTCTCCGTATTGGGTGAGTTCCTCCCGGAGGGTTTCGATTAGCGTGTCCAGTTCGACTTTCATTCGATGGGCGCCGGAGTTGGATCGGAGTCGGCAGCGGCTTTTTTAGGGTGGACCATTTGAGTTTGAAAGGATTTCGCGAGTCCGAATTTTCCGGACTTGCTGATCGAATCGGCCAGATGTTCGACCATCATGTCCTTGTAGATGTCGTTGACGGAATTGTTTTCCTCGCCCTTGGGATTGAGCACCGGTTTGTAGGCTTCCGTGAGAAACTGGCGGAGCATGATCGCCTCGAAGTGACGGCTCACACCCGCGACCTTCTGATCTTCCGTGAGGGTCGTGCTGGCGGCCATCCGTTCCAACGGCATGTTGTCCGGGTCGAGCGTCCGCGAAAAGAAGGGTTGAATTTCCATGGTTAACGGACGATCAATTCTGCGTGAAGGGCGCCCGCCTGTTTCATGGCCTGGAAGATGGCCATCATGTCACGGGGAGTCGCGCCCAGTTCATTCATCGCCGCGGCCACACGGTCGACGGTCGGCATTTCCGGAAACGCCTTCATTTGCGCCGCCTGCTCGGTGACGTCGACCTGCGTGGTTGGAACCACCTGCGTGGTGCCGGTCTGGGCAAAGGGGCTGGGTTGGGAAACATCCAGGGTTTCGGAAATCTGAACAATGATGTTTCCGTGGGCGACGGCGCAGCTGGAGATCTTGGTCCGGGCCGTTGCGACGATCGTGCCGGTTTTTTCATTGATGACCACGCGGGCCGGGGTGTCGACCTGAAAGGTAATCTCGCGGAGTTGGGCCACGAAATCGATCGGGTGAGTCTGATAGGTGTCCGGAATCTCGACGCGAACACTTCCGCCATCGACAGCGTGTGCCGAGCTCGGGAACTTGGCGTTGACGGCTTCGGCCATGCGGGCCGAGTTGCTGAAGTCGTAGTCCCGCAGCACCAGTTCAATGGCGTTGCCCCGGACGAGGGTGACAGGAACCGTTTTTTCGACGCTTGCACCGCCGATAATCTGACCGGTCAGAGGGTGGTTTTTCTGAACATTCGCGCCGCCGCCGCCGCCGCCACCGAGGGAAAAGCCGCCAATGGCAACAGGGCCCTGACCGATGGCGTAGACGTTTCCGTCCACACCGTAAAGGAGCGTCTGGGCAAGCATGCCGCCTTCGAGCGATTTGGCGTCGCCCATCGCGGAAACCGTGACATCAATCCGGCTGCCCGATTTGGCGAAGGGCGGCAGGTCGGCCGTGACGAGCACGACGGCGATGTCCTTGGAGGTGAGGCTGGTTGCGGGGAGATTGATTCCGAATCGTCGGAGGGTGTTCGCCAGGGCAGCCCGCGTCTGGGCCGGGTCCTTGTCACCCACGGTGTTCAAGCCTGAAACCAAACCGACACCGATCAATTGGTTGGAGCGTTCGCCCAGGACAAATGCCTGGTCGCCCACGCGCACCAAAGCGCCCTGAGTGTTCAGGGCGACCAGAAGCAGTCCGGTTCGGAGGATGTTCTTGAGGATTAGATTCATGATGGAGATTAAAAAGGAGTGAGCACGTCCCAAGCCCGGGTGAACCAGCCCTTTTTCTGGCTGTTGCTGATGGCCCCGGAATCGACAAATTTGATGGAGACATCGGCCAGGCTGTAGCTGAAGACCGTGTTCGCGGGGGAGATGTCATCCCTCCGGACGGTGCCGCGCAGGATCACCGTGCGTGATTCGCCGGAAAAGGAGGTCTGGCGCAATCCCTCGACGATCATGTTCTTGTTGGGCAGCACATCGACCACCCGGACCCCGAATCGTGCGACGATCGTCTCGGAGTTGTTGATTGCTCCGCCACCGTCAAAATTATTGTTGGAAGTCATGGCCATGGCCGGGAGATTCCCGCCCTTGGTCATGAAGTTGCTCGCCGTGGGAGCAAACAGGAAGGACTGAAGGGCCGCATCCGTTGAGGTTGTCTTGGAGGACTTGGTGCTGGTGTCCTTCTTGGTGCTGGCGCTTTCCTGAACGATCACCGAGATGATATCGCCCACCGCGTTGGCGCGCGAGTCGGAGATCAGGGACATGACGATTTCCTCCGACCAGAGTGAATCGGCGTGTGCTCCGGTCAGAAGGATCGGAAGAGTTGCCAGTGCAACCAGTGGTTTAGAGATCAACTTGAATGGTGTCTTCATTAATTACCCTTCCTTGAAATTCCTTGCGTGTTTTCGGGTTTCTGGCGCGGATCATGTCGCCCGGAGCCCCGTCTTCGAGGGCTTCAACTCTGGCACTGATCGACATCGTTCCGGATTGAACGACGGCGCGGACGAGCTGCATCCGCTTGATGACCGGTCGGGGGCGAACCGCGCGATCGAACACCACGGCTCCGGCGGGAACGCCTTCCACAAAATGAAACGAAGGGTCCAGAGCGATTTCGGTCCAGGCGGGCACCCGCAGATTGATGATATCCCTGGGTTCCCGCACGAGATCCGCTTCATCAACCGGAGTGCCGCGACGGATGGTTGATTGCGCCACCCAGACGTCGCGAATGAGATTGGCTTCGAGAAAGGCCGAATAGGTTCCGACAGATTCCTCCTCGGATTTGAGCTGGAACCGCACGGAGAATCGGGCGGCGAGTCCGGTCGCCGGTTTGTCCAGGATGACAAGCTGCACCTTGCCGACCGGAACCTGCACCGGAGACCAGCGGGTCAGGCGAACCGACAGGCGTCCATCCCGTTCAGGATCTGAACCGGGCTGCAGGGCGGCCGTCAGAAGCTCCACCAGTTCGGCTTCGTCCAAATTGCGCGAGTGCCTCGAAATGGTGATGGACTCGGCGCCTGTAAAATTCTGCGTGGGCACCAGCGGGGCGGCTTTCGCAACGAGATCGATGACCTCGGCCCGGCTCCACTTGACAGTTTGGCCCCAGCGCGGTGCGGGTGCCAGATGGATGTTCGAGAAACCCTGATCGTCTGCGGAGGAGACGATTTCACTGAGAAAGATGCCGATGGATTCCACCGAGGCTTCGGGGCGCAGGGTGATCGGACCCGCTTGAGCCGACAACACCGCAAGAAATACGGTGAACGTGGACCAAGCTCGGAATGTGCGGTTAAAAGCCATCCAATTAGCGTCTCAAATTGTTGCTCTGTTGGAGCATTTCGTCCGCAGCCTGAATCGCCTTTGAGTTTACCTCATAAGCGCGCTGGGCGAGGATCAGTTTGACCATTTCCTCGACGACCTTGACGTTCGACATTTCCAGGAAGCCTTGGGAGAGCTCGCCGAAACCGTTTTCTCCCGGGTTGCCGGTTTCGGGGGCACCTGAAGCGAGACTCTCGCGGAAGAGGTTTCCTCCGACCGCCTGCAGGCCCGCCGGATTGTTGAACCGGGTCAGCTGCACCTGAAAATTGGTGACTCCGGCACTGCCGCTCAAACTCACGGCTCCGTTGGGAGCAATCGTGACGCCCGTCGTGCCTGGGGGCACGGGTTGGAAACCGCTCAAGACCGAAAGACCGTCACTGGTTGTGATTCGTCCGTCGGAAGCGACCTTGAAGGCACCGTCGCGGGTGTATGCCTGAGTGCCGTCCGGGAGTTGCACTTCGAAAAAACCGTCCCCTGCGATGGCAACGTCGAGTTTTTCACCCGTCTGCGTGACTTCACCGGTTGTGAAGATCCGGGAGGTGGCTACTGCCCTGGAACCGTGACCGATCTGGAGTCCTGTGGGGAGAGTGTTTCCGGCACCCTGCTCGGCACCGGCGGTGCGGGTGGTCTGGTAGAGCAGATCCTGGAACTCGATCTTGCTTTTCTTAAAACCCGTGGTGTTGACGTTCGCGAGGTTGTTCGCGATGACATCCAGGTTCATCTGCTGCGACTGCATGCCGGTCGCGGAGGAAAAGAGTGCTCGTAACATGGTGAAAAAATCGGACTACGTGGTGGAGGCAAGTTCCTGGATGGTCTTGCCCATGCGTTCGTCGGTGATCTGAATCACCTTCTGGTTTGCCTCGTAATGCCGCAGAGCCAGCATCAGGGTGCTCATTTCGGTCGAGGGCGTTGTATTGGAAGATTCCAAGTGGCCTTGGGCGACCGTCGTGTCCACTGCGGGAACCGGTTCCACGCCTTGTGGCGGCAGAAAATAGCCGTTGCCGACCCGGGTCAGGGTGGTTTGATCTTCAAATTCGAACAGGCTGAGTTGGCCTTTGATTTCCAGACCTTCACTCACGACACCGGCTGTGGAAACTGCGATGTTGTCCTTGTTCCTCGGGTTGACAACGATTGGTTGGCCACTTTCGGCTACCAATTCGTATCCATCCTTGTTCCGGATTTCGCCGTCGTTGGTCACTCCGAACTCGCCGTCACGGGTATAATAGATATTACCGTCGGGAAGCTTGACGGCGAAATACCCGGGCCCATCCAGAGCGAGGTCGGATGACGAGCCGCTTCCCTGCAGGGCACCGCGTGCGAAGTTTGTGGAAATCGTGGGGGCGGGCAGAAGTGAATGACTCTGCTGCATCGCGATCGTGTCCGATCCCGACCCGAGCAGACCCGCTTCGATCGAATGGAATGATATCTCGTTCTTCTTAAAAGCCGGTACCGAGCCAGCCGCCACATTCTCAGCAATCATCTGCTGCCACTGGATGTTGGCATCCAGTGCTGCTGCGGCTTGGTAAAGACTGACGTTCATTCGGGACCTTCCGAGCACGCGGCGTGCCACTGGGAAGGGTTGGGGTCCGATCGGTCGGAATGTGCCTCGATAGGTTTTTTTTATGATTAGTATCGGTTAATTGAAAAAGTATAATTCCCTGGGGTGGAGCGGTTTTGGAAGAAGCGGGGGAGATCGGCTGGATTTATTGGGAGTGTTTGTAAAACTCTGAAGGTGAACAGTATATGTCGATAAAGAGTCGCGTTCGATTTGAATGCGCTGCGATGGTGCGCCCGTTTTATGGGGGGATGATCGAAATCGAAGAGTAGGAAGCTTAATGAAGAATGGTCATATCGGCTTTGATTGGGGAATAGCCGTGACTCCAGATCGATTTGCCTTTTCAAAAGCAGGTTCGACGTTTGGGTTCGGAAACAGGGGGGAGGTGGCAACTATTTCTCCCGTCGCAGAAAAAAGTGCCACGGGGGACGAAATGGATTTCGGAGGCGGAAAGAAATGCTGTCCGAGTCGGTTGGTGAAGGGAACTGCCAGCCGGACGAGTGCTAGGAATAAGCCTGCCAGAATGAGTTTCCGCTCTTTCCGTAGGCCTGTTGGATGAATTTAAGGCTGCTGATGGTCTTGTTGGATTCCTTCAGCTCCAGATCGGTTTCGGCAATCCGGGTGGTGAGCACGGTCTGATTTTGTTTCTCGAGGAGCATGAGTTCGGCGGTGGTCCGTTTGAGGCGTTGCCGTTCGGCTTCCTTGGCATCATCGGGCAGGGCCGGATTCTGAAAGAAGGTCGTCTCGGCGGCTACGATGGAAGCCTGGAGTTCATTTTTTACGGACTGGAGTTCATGCAGGGCGTCCCAGTTTTCGAGTTCGATCGCCCTGGATTCGGCCGTTGTGAGGGTGCGCCATTCCTCGAGGAGTTGGAACAAAACGGCCGATGAGTCAGCTTGGTTGATCTCGGCCATGGTCCTAGCCGGTGGCAGACCATTCACCCTGAGTGTGGGAAGGGTCTGGAACGGAGGCTCCGGGAGAACTCTGCTTCTGCATCATTTCCTTCCAGGCATCGCGGAGGACGCTCAGATGGCGGATGACCTCTTCAATGGGTTCCTTTTCCTTCTTCAGATTTGCTTCCTGGAGTCGACGATCGAAATAATCGTAGAGCGCGGACATTTTTTCGGCAAATTCCGGGCCTTTTTCGATATCCAGACAGGCTTTGAGTTCGCGAACGATGGCCTGGGATTTCTGAAGGTTTTGGTGGATGGTCAGATTGAACTCGAGGGGATCCTCGTGTTTAAAGCCTTCCAGTCCAATGTGGGCAAACTTGAGCGCGCCATCAAATAGGAGCAGGACCAGATGAGCCGGAGAGGCAGTGAGTACCGCTCCCGTCTGGTAGGCTTGATACTTGTTGGGTCGGTACATCTAAACCAAATCTTGAATGGAACTGAGCGATACCGATCTTTCCTGAAAGATCGACGCTACCGGATAGCTGAACCGGAAACGATTTCGTTGGCCAAAATCGAAACCAGATGATCGATCGTGCTCGGGGGTGGATATCCCGGAGATTCGACTGACGATCTGAGTCTTTCCCGAAGGGCCGCAAACTCTTCTTCAATCAACAGTTCGTCTTCCTCCTTCGCAATCTTGGAAATATTCAGATCGCCGGACAGATGGACAGAGTCCGGTTCGGAGGAACTGTTTGCCTGGTCGGTTCGTTGACCGGCGGGTGTTTTGAAAGGTTTTTCGACTCCCAAGGATCGGCTCAGTGAATTAATATTTAGCTCACTCATAGCTGCCTTTCCGATGAACGAGATGTCTTCTCGTTAGAGTTCAAGCCATTCGAATCCAAATGGTTAAGGATTCCTCGGTACCTGGTTTGCGAGATGACTGGCTTTGTTTGCACTTTTGCTTCTGTCCTGTTGGCGGATTTCAATTCCACTATTACCATTGATAATCGGCACTTCAAAGAAAAAGTTTAGTTCAAACTGAAACCCATTTACTTGGGCATCAGGGTATCGGCAGCAGCGCTCGCGGCGTATCGCGCAAAGTGGAGCGGTGAGTTAATCCATTCAAGCCCAAAGACACGACCGCTGAAAGCAGGGCCGTGCTTCGTGCCCATTTGCTTGGTGAGTTCCGCATTGGTGCGTTCGTTTTCCAGCGCAAACCGGCGGACACTGTTTGCAACCCGAGGTTCCCCGGCATCAAAAATCTCGTCCAACGACCAGAGAGTCTGGCCGTCATTGGCATCGACCAACAGAAGTCTCCAACCGACGGCCAGGGGAGGATAGGGCTGGTAGTAGGTCATCTGGCTGAACAGGATGGCGTCGCAGGCGCTGCTTTCCCGGATCTTCGTCAGAAAATTGGCTGGCAACTGATCTTCGGCTTTCCAGTTGCTCTTGCCCGTCCATGCGTCGAGTTGCTCTGGAGTGATGCGCACGACTTCAAACAACCTCTTTTTTGAGATTTCCCCGTACAAAATCGGCTCAAGGGATCCCCGGCCCTTGTCGGCGGTCTGCGTGGTTTGAGTCGAGCTCAGGGGCAGCATCGCCACCCGGCGCACATGGGGAGGAAGGGCGTGATTGATGAGGTAGAAATTGCCAATCTCGTGAAACGGACCCGTCAGTCCCGGATCGAAAGGATGGGTGGCGCAACCCGTGAGCAACCAACCTGTGAGAAGCAGGCCGGACACAAGTCCCCCGGCGCGCAGGGCCGTGCGCCGTG
>JAIPJX010000146.1 GCA_021733945.1 Verrucomicrobiota bacterium
AGACCAGTTCATAGGGCATGCGACATGCCTGGGCGCATTCGCCGCGGTTGGCCGACCGTCCTCCGAGTGCTTCGCTGGTCAGGCATTGACCGGAATAGGCAACACAGAGGGCGCCGTGCACAAATACCTCCAGGGGCAACGCGGTGCCCTGAAGGGCGGTTCCGGTGCGGATCTGTTCCATTTCCCGGATTGAACACTCGCGGGCGAGAACCACCAGGTTGCATCCGAGCCGTTGAGCGAATGCCACTCCCGCAGCGCTGGTAATCGTCATCTGTGTCGAGGCGTGGATCGGAAAATCCGGTGAAATCCGACGGATCAGGCGGCAGAGACCGGCATCCTGGACGATTGCGGCATCGACCCCGGCACGAATCAGGGCGCGGACCTGAGCTTCGGCCTGTTCCAGTTCATCCTGGAAGATGAGTGTGTTGAAGGTGACGTATCCCTTGACACCGCGTCCGTTGAGAAACTCCATCAGGGCGGGCAAATCCTGTTCCGTAAAGTTATCAGCCCGCATTCGGGCGTTGAAACTTCCCAGACCGAAGTAGATGGCATCGGCTCCGTTTTCAACCGCGGCACGGGCGCAATCCCAGTTGCCGGCCGGAGCCAGCAGTTCTGGAATGCCCGTTTGAGCATGGCAAAGGGTTTGCGGGTTGTGGGTCAAGGTTTGTTCCGATTCGATCGTTTTCAAATTCACTGGGGTTCAGGCGGTCACTCCGGTTGCGGATCACCGTTTTCCACCGGGGCGATCATCGGCTTTCAGGAACCTGGCGGCAACTGCTATCTCAAGGAACTCCGAAGATTGCAGGGAGGGTGGCGGGTTGGGGAGTGCGTTTGGGTGCGGTGTTGGAGGGTGCCTTCCGGGCTGTCAGCGTCTCCTCGGGGTATAAAATGCACATTTTCGGTTTGCTTCCACATATCAACACTGCTTATTTCTAATGCCACTACTATGTCAGAGCCAACCAACCCATCTTCCCTCGAAGCTCGCCTTGAATTCGCAGAACAACGCATTGCGAAACTTGAAGCGACCGTCGCCGGCGTGAAATCCGCCAGCATGATTTCCATCCTGATCCCGATCATCGACTATATTCGACGGGACAACCTGCCCGAGGATCGCAAGATTCTGCTCTCCTTGAAGGAAGGGGAACTGCTGAACGTCCGTGGACCGGAGCATGAGGAACTGCTGCGTCCGGCGCGACGCGCGTGCTCGGCCTACGATGTTCTTGGCATCCTGCTCCGAGAGGTGGACCCGGAGATTCGGCAGGTGTTTTTCGAGAATTGGGGAGACAGCATCGTGGCTTGTTTCCATTCGGCGAAGCGGGCGGGGCTCCTGGTTCACGAACGATTCACAAACCCGACGCGGTGGCACAATTTCGAAACCCTGGCGGGAGGGGTGGAAGAATACTTCAAGACACTTGGACTTAAAAAGTGACGGTCAAACGGCTTGATCGCTGCTGAATTGCGGTGGCCTTTGCCAAACAGGAATCACCGGAGTAGGGTGAGCGGATGCGAGTTTTGATTGTGGGCTGCGGGTATGTGGGGACTGCGTTGGGAATTCAACTGAGTCGGCTGGGCCACCGGGTCTCCGGGGTTCGACGATCCAGCGAGGGCGTTGCGGAATTGCGCGCCCTGGGCATCAGCCCCATTCAGGCGGATGTCAGCGAACCCGTCGAGTGCAGGGAACTGCCCGGGACGTTCGATTGGATTGTGAATACGGTTTCCGCCGGACGCACCGGGTTGGATTCGTATCGCAGGGTCTACCTCGAAGGAACCCGCAATCTGATAGACCGATTTGGTGGGGAATCTCCTGTGAAATACGTGTATACCAGCAGCACCGGTGTGTACGGGCAGCAGGATGGTTCCACGGTCAGCGAACAGAGTTCAACCGAACCGGGTCACGACACTGGCAACGTGCTGGTGGAAACCGAGCAAATGCTCTTCGCCGCGTTTCGTGAGAAAACCTTCCCGGCCGTGATCCTTCGTGCTGCGGGCATCTATGGTGCCGGGCGCGGTTACTGGTTGCGCCGGTTCCAGAGTGGCCAGGCGCGTCAGGAAGACGGCGGTGGCAGAACGGTGAACATGATTCACCGAAACGATCTGGTCAGTGCGATCATCGCCGCGCTGGATCGGGGTGCACCCGGCGAGGTTTATAACGTCGCAGACAATCATCCGACGACGGTTCCCGAGATCTATGCATGGCTTGCACAGACCACCGGGCGACCTCTGCCCCCACCGTCGGAGATCCCGGAGCCTGCGGGCGGGAGCCGGATGACCACCCACAAACGGGTATCCAACCGGAAACTCGTCGAAACGCTCAACTGGCAGCCGAAATATCCGAGTTTCAGGGAAGGTTATTCCGCCGAGCTTGCGCCGACCGGTTAGGGGCCTGGAAAGCAGGAATGGACGTCAAAAGACTGCCATTTCCAACTCCCGATTATTTCAGGTTACCCAGGAATTCAATCAGATCCCGCAGATCGCGTTTGGTAAGGGTGTTCTCCATGCCTTCGGGCATTGGAGAAAGGCTCGGGGTGCGGGACTCGATTTCGTCCCTGGCCACGGTCACCAGACCGTCCTCAGGGGAGTTGATCACGAGTTCGGTTGCGTTTTCGCTTTTGATCATGCCCGCGTAGGCACTGCCGTCCTTCAGGGTGATGATCAGCGTTTCAAATCCCTCGGCGATTTGTTTGTTGGGCGTGAGTATGGATTCAAGCAGGTAGGACCTTTGTTGACGCGCACTGATGATGGAAAGATCCGGGCCGACATCACCGCCTTCGCCGGCGATTTTGTGGCATCGCATGCAGGCGACTTCGGCTCGTTCAAAGAAAATCTTCCGGCCCCTTTCCGGATCTCCACCGGCCAGGCAGACCTGGAAGGAGGCCAGTGGAGTGCCCGATGGGAGGGCCTGGGAATAGGCCTGGAGTTTCTGTTTCACCGATTCCCCTTCATTTTGCTCCGCTGCTTCGAGGAGATCGAGCTGGAGGGCAACGGGCAGGTTGCCTTCGATCAGACGGTCGAGCAGGGGCAGAAGCAATTCCTGGGCTGCGGAACTTTCCAGCCGACTCAGGGATGCCAGGGCCGCCTGTTGTTCGCCGATCGATCCGGATTCAAGGGTCCGTTTGAGTTGAACCACGGGATTCGAGCTCGCACGGGCCGCTCCGAGGCGAATGGCGGTTTTTCGAACCTGCTCGTTCGGATCCGATCCCGCCTGTTCGAGGGCTGGATCCAGTGCGTCGGACATTCGTGAAGCGAGGGCTTCCAGGGCGGCGGCACGCACACGGGGTGAAAGCGTCTGATCCCCCGACATCGTCAGGAGAGGGGCGTCCATTGCATGGATCGGCAGCGCAACAGCGGCTTGGATTGCGGCGAGCTGTACAACGGTGGGTGAATTCGTGAGCAGAGCGGCGAGGTTCGGTTCGACCGCCGCGGCGGCAACCCGGGAAGGCCGGTCCCCGACGACGGGTCGCCATTCGCCCGTCAATCGATCGCGGCCGGATGGATGCTCCCAATTCGCAAGGATCGCGAGCGCTTCGGCCCTCAGGGCTTCCGGAGCTTCCGGCGTTGAGGCAAACCGGGCGAGGCGCTCCGCGCTTCGGACGGTTCCAACCCGGAGGTTGGCGTTCAGCACCCTGCGGCCCAGCTCGGTTCCCAGGTCAGCGGCGGTGGCTGCGGAGGAATAGTGACTGAGCATCGCAGCCAGCTCGTTTGCTGCGCCATGCACGGGGGCGTCATTGATCGCGCGTGCTGCTTCGAGGACGATGGCCGGATCGGTATCCTGGAGGAAAGAAGCAATGTCGGGGCTCTGGAGTCGGCGCATGGCGATGAGCACGGCCATGCGAACAGCGGGAGAGGGATCGGTCCGGGCATCCAACAGAGAGGGCATGTGACGGGTCCAGGTCAGAGCCATGACTCCGGCATGCCGGAGGTAGGGGTCTTCGTCGGCATTTTCGCGAAGCATTTGGAAAACCGCCTGCAGAGCCGCCGGATTCCCCAGCTTGCCAACACCCAGAGCGGCAAAGAAACGAACCCGGGCGGAGGTGTCTTTCAAAAGTGCAATCAACGGCTGAAGCGCGGCTGGGTCGGGGCGGTCACCCAAAGCCCTGGCAGCCTGGGCGCGAATCTCCGGGTCCTGATCCTCAAGCAGGGTCAGGAATGGCGACGAAGCGGCATCGATTTCCCGGGGCGAAAGATGTCCGGAGGCATCCGCGAGAATCTGGGCAAGACCCCAGAGGGAATGAATGCGAGCGATCTGATCGGGATTGTCGAGGGCGCTTCTGGAAAGCGCACGAATCGCCTGGCGGCCCATGGAAGCCAGTTTGAACTGAGCCTGCTGTCGGACCCGTTGGTCGGGATGGCTGAGCAGGGTGATGCAGCGGGAGCGCGAAGCATCCGTGACGCCGCCTGAGATCAGCCCTCGGGTTTCTGCGACGATGGGTTTGGCGGCGGCGCTCGGGTCCACCAGTCGGTAGATCCGTCCCTTGCCGGTCATGCCCCAGCCGGCCACCCAGTCGGTGTAATACAGGCCGCCATCCAGCCCAAAACCGACGTCCGTGGGCAATCCTTCCGTCATGAAGTCCTCGTGATCGGCAATTTCAAAGGTGGCACCCTTGGGTTTGAGACCGAAGGAGTGGATTTTGCTGCCCTTGCCTCCCCTGAAATCAGCCAGGAAAAAGTGATCCTGATAACGGTCCGGCATGCCGGTGCCGGGATAGTAGGTCAGGCCGGAGGGACCGTCCCCAAGGTTTGCGACGGGCGGGACCAAAAACGCCGCTTGTCCGTTCCATTGCGGGTGCCAGAGTTTTTCGGAATTCCACGGTCCACGGGCATTGGGAGATTCAATAAACTGGTAACCAATCCGCCAACCGCTGTCGCCGCCTTCCACCAGGTAAACCCAGCGCGCTTTGTCTCCGCCGTCCGAATTATTGTCTCCAGTGAACAGGTTGCCGTATTGATCGAATGCCAGTTCCTGGGGGTTGCGGAGTCCGAACGCGAAAACTTCCAATTCGGATCCATCCGGGTTGCAACGGTAAACGGCCCCGCAATCGGTGCGTCCGACGATGCCCTCCGGTGTTTCAACCCGCGCACCCCGGTCCCCGATGCTGAAGTAAAGTCTGCCATCCGGTCCGAAACAGATTCCGTGCACGTCGTGGCCGAGAAACCCGATCCGGACCCCAAAGCCGGTATGCAACGAACGCCGGTATTCCGCCTGGCCGTCGTTGTCTGTGTCCCGCAACAGCCAGAGGTCGGGCAGCGCGGTGTACCAGACCTCTCCGTTGCGCGCCACGACACCGGCCCCGAGGCCTTCGAGGGGACCGTTGAATCCGTCCGCGAACACCGTGGAACGATCGGCCCGTCCATCGTGGTCCGTATCTTCGATCCGCTTGAGGCGATCGTGGTGGACGCCGTAGCTGGCGATACCGTCCTCGAGGTGGCGCTTCATCATGGCCAGGCGATCGTCCACCGTGACCGAAGCCAGATCTTCGTCCAACCAATCATCCTTGCCGCGAATGTCCGTGACGCCCTCGTGCAGACGAAAGGTCTCCGCCACATAAAAACGACCTTGTTCATCGACCGTGAACGCCACCGGATTGGCCAGGAAAGGTTCTGAGGCGAACAGTTCGGCGTGAAATCCCTCCGGAAGGACGAGCTGTTTCATCATGAGTGCCGCCTCGTTCGAGGCCGGTGCCACGTTCGCTTCGTAGGGAGTGGGGGTTGCCCCTCCCGAGTCCCGGGTGGGGCAGGTGAATAGCACGGTGACAGCCAGCGGGAGGGCTGTGCTTCGGACAAAGGCAAAAAGATTGGACAGTTGCATTTCGGCTGCGACTATATGGTCCATTGCTGGTGAATCAAGAAGACATGCGGGGGCTGAGCCTCTCTTCGCGGGGGCGATTCCCGAGAATGGGCGGATGGAACAGAATAAAAGATGAAAGCAGTTTTGTATGCAGCGGGCCGGGCAGTCCGATTGGGGGCAGAGTTTGCCGAATGCCCGAAGATCCTCATCGAAATTGGGGGGCGGACCCTCCTGGAATGGAATGTCTCAAACCTGGCGGCACTGGGTGTTCGGGAAATCAGCATCGTCACGGGCCATTGCCGCGAGGCGATTCAGAGGGAACTGCCGGCTCTGGAAAAGCGCCATGGGGTTCGTGTGACTGAGGTGTTTAATCCGGACTACACCGAAGGCAGCGTTTTGAGCGTGCAGGTTTCCGTGCCGGGATTCTCCGGATCGGAATCCCCGGTGCTGCTGATGGATGGGGATGTGTTTTTTGCCCCGGAGATTCTCCGCAGACTGGTGGAATCAAAACATCCCACGGCGTTGCTGATCGACCGGGATTACTCCACGGCCGACGATGATCCGGTGCTGGTGCCGGTGAAGGGTGGCAGGCCGGTTGAATTCCTCAAGAAATGGACGGGCCAGGCGGATCTGGTCGGGGAATCCATTGGGTTCTTCAAAATTGATCCTTTGGACATCCCTCTCATCGTAAAAGCCTCCGCGCTGCGCAGCACCGGTGACCGCAGACGGGAATCGTACGACGAAATCATTCGCGACCTTGTTCATGAGGGACGATTTGGATTTGAGGATGTCACAGGAATTCCGTGGACGGAGATCGATTTCCCGGGCGACGTGGAGGTGGCGCGCACGGAGGTGTATCCCGCGATTGCCACGGCGGAGACCGCTTCGGTGTCCGGTGAACGGGGCGAGGGGGCGGGTGTCAGTCATTGACCGGGATGGGCCGGTGCGCGGTTGCTTCTGAAATGTTCGAACTTGTCGCTCCCTACGAACCCGCCGGAGATCAACCGCAGGCCATCGAGTTTCTCACCGACAGCCTGAAGGCGGGCACCCGGCATCAGACCCTGATCGGGGTCACCGGATCCGGAAAAACATTCACGGTGGCCAATGTGATTCGGAACATTGGGAAACCGACCTTGGTTATTTCCCACAACAAGACTTTGGCGGCGCAGTTGTATGCCGAGTTCAAGGGGTTCTTCCCAAACAACGCGGTCGAATACTTCGTCAGTTATTTCGATTATTATCAGCCGGAGGCGTACATTCCGCGCACGGACACCTTCATCGAGAAGGACTCGAGTGTGAACGAAGAGATCGAGCGACTGAGACTCTCGACCATGAGTTCGTTGTTCGCCCGACGGGATGTGGTGGTGGTGGCGAGTGTGTCCTGCATTTATGGAATCGGAAGCCGGGAGGATTATGAGGCAATGGTCCTGCCGATCCGCGTGGGGTTGGAGTTGGCGCGGGACATCTTCCTGAGCCGCCTGGTCGATCTTCAGTATTCCCGCAACGACATGGACTTCAAACGCGGACAGTTTCGGGTGCGCGGGGACACCGTCGAGATCTGCCCGGCTTACACCGAGGACGGATTGCGGGTGGAGTTTTTTGGCGAAGAAATCGACCGGATCACGCGGATCGATCCGTTGACGGGGGAGAAGCTGGAGTCGTTGTCGGCGGTGACGATTTACCCGGGCAAACAGTTTGTCACGACGAACGAAAAGCTCAGGCAGGCTGGTCTGACCATCCGCGAAGAGTTGACCGAGCGGATCGCGTGGTTCGAGGCGCACGGCAAGCTGCTGGAAGCGCAACGCATCAAGATGCGCACGGAGTATGATCTGGAGATGATGATGGAAATGGGTTTTTGCTCCGGCATCGAAAACTATTCCCGGCAAATCAGCGGCCGGCCACCGGGTTCCAGACCATGCACCTTGTTTGACTTTTTTCCGGCCGACTCGCTCATGGTGATTGATGAGTCGCATGCCACGGTGCCACAGATCGGCGGCATGTATGCGGGCGATCGGTCCCGCAAAACCGTGCTGGTGGATCACGGGTTTCGGCTGCCCAGTGCGCTTGATAACCGGCCGTTGAACTTTGATGAATTCCAGGGAACGCAGCCCCAGACCATTTATGTGAGCGCGACACCCGCCGACCGTGAGTTGGAATGGTCCGGCACCCATTCGGTCGAGCAGATCGTCCGCCCGACCGGTTTGATCGATCCGGCCGCGATTGTGCGTCCGTTGAAGGGACAGATCGATGATCTCATCAACGAAGTCCGCAAACGGATCGACCTCAAGGAACGAACGCTGGTGACCACGCTGACCAAACGAACGGCGGAGGAACTGACGGATTACCTGAGGGACCTCGGCATCAACGTGCGTTATCTGCACAGTGAGATCGACGCCATCGAACGGGTTGAAATCCTGAGGGCACTGCGCCGGGGTGAGTTTGATGTGTTGATTGGAATCAATCTGCTGCGCGAAGGGCTTGATCTCCCCGAGGTTTCGTTGGTGGCCATTCTGGATGCGGACAAGGAGGGATATTTGCGTTCGGCCACCAGCCTGATCCAGACCGCCGGCCGCGCAGCCCGGCACCTGAACGGCATGGTCATCCTGTACGCCGATGTCATGACCCGGAGCATTCAGAAATTCCTGGCAACCACGGAATACCGACGGCAGCGTCAGCTCGATTACAACCGGGAACATAACATCACGCCCCGGAGTGTGAGCCGCCCGATGGAGGAGAGCCTGTCTTCCGAACGGGCCGAAATAGCGGCCTCTGTCATCAACGACAGGGGTGGGGACTTTGATGTGACGGAAACGATTCGCGAACTTGAGGAGGAAATGATTGCTGCTGCCAACAATCTTGAATTCGAAAAAGCCGCGCTCCTTCGGGATCAGGTGCGCGAGCTCAAGAGATCGACCGGCGAGACCGTGCCGGATGCCTCAGGACGCGGAATCAACTATCAACGCGGCAAGCCCCGCCGCAACCGTCTCAAACCCAAGTGATGGGTCGCTCCTGCAGGGGTGGCCCCGTCCGCCCCGGCTCGACGGGTGGGCGAAACGGGAAAACTTTGATTGATGGGTGCAGGGTAATTCTGTAAGCCTGAACGGCGCGATGCTGATTTCTCATCCAACAGCTTTATCTCGGCGGGCATTTCTCCGGAAAACGGGGTTTGCGCTCGGTGTTGTTCATGGGGTGCCGCGCCTGATTCGGGCTGCGGCCCCCGATGTCGAGGTTTCCGATCTGCGTGTGATCAGTCGGCAGCCCGAATTCTATCACGGATGGCCAACCCTGACGCGCCGCCGCAACGGACAATTGATGGTGGTTTATTCGGGTGGGCGTGAAAGCCACGTTTGTCCCTTTGGTCGGGTGGAATCGATGCTTTCCAATGACGACGGCGGGAGCTGGACGTGGCCGCGGGTGTTGTTCGATGGACCGATTGACGATCGGGATGCCGGCGTGGTGGAAACGTCCCGGGGGAGCCTGCTGGTCACGACGTTCAGTTCCCTGGCTTATGAGGATGTCTCGAAAGGGCGGAACGATCCGGCGTGGCAGGCGGTGAACGAACGGTTGTCGGCTGAGGAACGAAAGGCTCAGTTGAACCAATGGATGCTTCGCTCCGAGGACGGAGGCGTTTCCTGGTCAACCCCCTATCCGAGCCTTGTGAACAGTCCCCACGGCCCGATCGAACTTTCCGACGGGCAATTGTTGTATCCAGGCAAGGAACTCTGGACCGGTGACCGGCGGGTCGGCGTGGCTCGTTCATCGGATGATGGTCGGAGCTGGCAGTGGCTTGCGCGGATCCCTGTTCGCGCGGGAGACAGTGAGGCGGAATACCACGAACTGCACGGGGTTCAGGCAGCGGGTGGTCGGGTGATTGTGCATATCAGAAACCACAACCCGTCCAATCGGGGGGAAACCCTGCAGACCGAATCCACGGACGGGGGAATGACCTGGAGCACGCCGCATGCAATCGGAGTTTGGGGATTGCCCTCGTTTTTGATGCGTTTGCGGGACGACCGGCTGCTGATGACATACGGGTATCGCAGGAAACCGTTTGGCAATCGTGCGCGGATCAGCACGGACGAGGGCCGGACATGGTCTGCCGACATGGTGGTGTCCGGCGATGGTGCCTCGGGAGACCTGGGGTATCCGAGCACCGTGGAACTGCAGGATGGGAGCCTCCTGAGTCTGTGGTATGAACGGCTCCCGGATCATCCGCACGCGGTCCTGCGGCAGGCGCGTTGGCGGATCAAGACTTAGCGACACTCCGGGTTGATGGGAAGTAGTCTGGGAGGGTTTTTACAATGTGCTCCGGGAACAAAACAATGAATCGAAATGGATTGGAATGAATATGAGGTTAAAGGCTGGATTTTTGAGGCATTGGATCTGTGGCGTATTCCTGGGGTTGGCATTTTGCTCAACGACTTCGGGAGCGCCCGCGGAACCGGGGTTGTATGTGAGGTTTCAGACAAACCAGGGTTTGTTCTGGGCCAGACTTCACTACGACAGGGCCCCCAGAACGGTGGCGAATTTCATCTCGCTGGCATCAGGCTCCCGGGAGTGGCTTGATTTTCTCAACCCGGGCATCGCCAGGCGCAGGTTTTACGACGGTTTGACGTTTCACCGCGTGATTTCCGGGTTCATGATTCAGGGAGGATCGCCCAACGGTCAGGGGACCGACGGTCCGGGTTACCGGTTCCGGGATGAATTTCATTCGACTCTTCGACATAATCGGGCCGGGATCCTGTCCATGGCGAATTCGGGGCCGAACTCGAACGGATCCCAATTTTTTATCACCCTGGGACCAACCGCGTGGCTTGATGATGTCCATTCGATTTTTGGTGAAATCGTGGAGGGACTGGATGTGGTTCAGACGATCGGGGTGGTTCCAGTGGGACTCGGGGATCGGCCGGTAACACCCGTGCGCATGGAGACGGTGGATGTTTTAGCCATTGGATCTGAGGCGGAACAGTTTGTCGGGTCGGAATTGACCGCTCCGTTGCCTGGAGTCGGAGCGGTGGAAAGCCGTCTTGCGCTGGCAAACGGCGAACTCCTGCTTTCGTTTGAATCGGTGGCGGATCGCATTCATTATGCGTTCTTCACGCCCGACCTCACCACATGGCAATTCCAGGCATTTGATCCGAGGCAGGGGACGCTCTCTCCACTGAGGGCCACGGGGATTTTCAAAAGCCAACCCAACCACTTCTTCATGATTCTGACAGGCGGTTTCGAGTGATTCCGAAAAACCGCCTGCAGCGGGGCCCTCAGTCGAAACCGGGAAGGATTGACGGGAGTCAAACAATTCCACCCGGCTGAAGCGTACGATTTTCACCATGGACCTGTTGTATTTCTTCATTTCTCCGGAGCACAATTTCTTCGGGCACCACGGGCGTGCTGCCGGTGAGCACCCCATGTTTTCCGTAGGGGAACTGGACTGCGTGGCCGGTTCGGGTTTGCGCGGGGACCGATTTTTTGATTACAAGGCGGATTACAAAGGGCAGGTGACCTTTTTCGAGAACGAGGTGTATGAGGCAATGTGTGCACGGTTCAACCGGCATGATCGGCCGGCGTCCGTATTTCGGCGGAACATTGTCACGGGCGGAATCGATCTCAAAACACTGATCGGAAAGGCCTTTGAGGTGCAGGGGGTACGGTTTCAGGGGGTCGAGGAATGTAAACCGTGTCACTGGATGAATGAGGCGTTTTGCGAGGGGGCGGAAGCTGCCTTGGAGGGAAGAGGCGGTCTCAGGGCACGAATCCTGACAAGTGGAGTGATCCGACTCAGCAGCCAAAGAACAGGAAATACCAGTGTTCGGGAAGCTGCCCTGTCCTAAGGACGGCAGGATCCTGATGGTTTTTTGGACTGACAAAAACTTCTGAATTTTGTCAGATTTCGATCGTCTACTTCATTACATTCGTGATGTTCAAGCATGATCCAAAGGTTGCTTTGGGTCATGCGCCTGTTGTGTGTGCCTCGGGAGTGTCGAAGTCCGGAAAGTGCTGCAAGGTCACTGGAATGTGAAACACCCCGTGAATCGCACCAGCGGCCGCTGCTTGTGTCTGTCGGCATATTGGGTTACGAAGTACGAAGAATTTGAAATGGCCAATCATTTGAAACAAATCATGCGCTGCGGTTGGAAGTTGGGAAATCTCCTGGGTTTGCTCGTTGCAGGTGCGGTCTTCATGGGCTGTGGCCCGGCAAAACCCAGGGAGGAAACCAATAAAAACGATCCTGCCGCCGCAAAATCCGTCCTGGTCGAGTTGGGTGAGGTAAAGCGCGGGATCATTGAAAACCTCCTGGAACGATCCTCGCCACTTGAGGCGGAGGCACAGGTGCAGGTTGTGGCACGCACGCAGAATCCAGCCGAGGAACTTTTTGTGGAGGAAGGCGATCTGGTGGAAAAGGGACAAATCCTCCTGCGCCTGGAAAATGATCGGCAACAGACCGACTACGATCAGGCTCTGAGTCAATCCGAGGAAGCCCGGATCGAATTCGAACGGCAGAAAGCCCTTTACGAGCAGCACCTGGTCAGCGAATCCGCCTTCCGGAACACGGAGTTTGCGTACAACCGCGCCCGGCTGCAGCTGGAAACCGCCAAACGCCAGCTTGAATATACCGAAGTACGCGCCCCCATCCGGGGCACCGTGACCAGCCGGACGGTCAAGGTGGGGGATCAGGTGGGAAACGGGGTTCCCATTTTCGAGATCATTGATCTGGAGTCGACGGTGGCAATCATTCATGTGCCGGAGCAATATTTGCCGAAATTACGGACGAACATGGAAGCGCGACTGGTGTCCAGTACCTTTGAGAACGAGGTGTTTGCCGGGTACGTCAAACGCATCTCTCCGGTGGTGGAGGCGCGGGCTGGCACGGTCAAGGTGGTGGTCGGCCTGAAGGAATTGGGTGCCTTGCGCCCCGGCATGTGGGTGGATGTGGAGCTCGTGCTGGAAGCCAAGGAAGACGCTGTTCTCATTCCGAAAGGATCTGTTGTTTATGAGAACGACCAGACGTTTGCGTTTAAGGTTTATGCGGATTCCAACGGGGTGATGCGCGCACGGCGGCAGCTGGTGGTGCCGGCGAACGCGGACCAGGCGAACATTGAACCGGCGAACGGGTTTGAGATTGGGGAAAGGATCGTCGTTGCGGGTCAATCCGGCCTGAAGGACGATTCGGCGATCCACGAGCTCGATGAACCGGAAGGCGGGACGGCACCGCCGGTCACTCCGCTCGCACAGACCGCACCCGGGGCGGCTGCTGGCGCCAAGAGCGTCAATTAAAATCCGGATTGCGCCTCGCCATGCTTCCATCGCCGAACAGCCCCAACTTCACCACGGATCGGCCGGTTGCGGTTTCAATGGTTTTTCTTGCGGCCGTCGTCTTCGGTTATTTTTCGCTGGGCCGGCTGCCGGTGACGCTGATGCCGGAAATGAGTTATCCGACCCTCACCGTGCGGACGGAATATCCGGGTGCGGCACCGGAGGAAGTGGAGAACGACGTCAGCCGGCCGATTGAGGAGCAGCTTGGGGTGGTGAGCGGCCTCAACGAGATCAGCAGTGTGAGCCGCTCGGGTGTCAGCGACGTGGTATTGGAGTTTGTCTGGGGCACCTCGATGATTGAGGCGATTCAGAACACCCTCGAAAAACTCGATACGGTCTACCTTCCGCGGGGAGCGGAGAAACCGTTGCTTCTGCATTACGACCCCTCATTGGATCCGGTCATGGAACTCAGCCTTTCGGTTGCGGAGGGTGCCAGCCCCGCTGGATCCGGGGCCGAAGGGGGGGGCTCGCGGGACCTTGGCAATGCGGCCGCCCGACGCCTTCGGCGGATCGCGGAGCTGCAGGTGAAGCGGGCCCTGGAACCCATCACCGGTGTCGCCGCCGCCCGGGTCCGTGGCGGATTGGAGGAGGAAATCCACGTTCTTGTCGAGGGAGCCGAACTCGAACGGGTCAATATTTCAATCGGGCAGGTGATCAACCGGTTGCGGGCCGAGAACATCAATTCCGCCGGGGGAGTCATTCGGGAGGGCACTGCCGAATACATGATTCGAACCATCAACGAATACATGAACCTGGAGGAGGTGGCCAATACCATTGTATTTCGACGGGACGGCCGTGAGATCCGATTGAAGGATCTGGCCACGGTCGTTTATGGGCAGCGCGATCGGGAGATGCTCACCCGGACGGATGGTGGGGAAAGTGTGCAGGTGGACATCTACAAGGAGGCGGATTCGAACATGGTGAAGGTGGGGGAACTCATCAAGGCGGCGGTGGGAACCACCTCGGGATCACGCCAGACATCCCTGGCTGCCAAGTTGTTTCAGGAGGAACAGGTCGTTCTCAAGGTGGTGGCCGATCGTTCGGTCTTCATCGACAACAGCATCTCGGAGGTCAAGAACACCGCGGTGATGGGTGGTTTGCTGGCGATTGCCGTGCTCTTGTTTTTCCTGCGGGACCTGCGGACCACGGCCATCATTGCAGTCAGCATTCCGATCTCGATCTGCGCCACCTTTGCCCCCCTGAATCTTGTGGGAGTTTCGCTGAACATCATGTCGTTGGGCGGCCTGGCGATGGGCATTGGAATGTTGGTCGATTCATCGATTGTGGTGCTGGAATCGATTTACCGATGCCGCCAGGAGGGCGACGACACCCGGGAGGCGGCGATCCGCGGCACGCGCGAGGTTCGGGGGGCGGTGATCGCGTCCACCCTCACGTCGATCTGCGTCTTCTTCCCGATGGTCTTTGTTGAGGGAATGGCCGGCCAGGTGTTCAGCGATCTGGGGCTCACCGTTGTGACCTCGTTGGTTGCGTCGATGATTGTGGCCGTTTTGTTTATTCCGATGCTGGCGAGCCGCACCGGTTTCAAGATCAGGGACGGGGCCGGCATGGGGATTCATCCCCTCGGTCAATGGGAGGGCCGGATCAGTCCCTCCACATTCGTGCTCCGGATCCTGCTGCCCATGCTGGGGCTCCTGCTGGTGATGGCTGCAATTGCGTTTGGCTACAACCAATGGATGGGCAACGCCGCTGAAATGCAGCCTCAAAACGTGGACCCCGGCACCTGGTGGGGTCAGGTGGTCCGCTTCTGGGCCGCTGTGTGTTTGATCCCGTTTCTCGTGTCCGCGGCGAAGGTCCGGTCAAATCAGGGAGCCACCCCGGGTACGGGCATGGCGGGGCTCTGGGGAACGTTCCAGGCGTTTGACCGAAGCTTCGAAGGACACCGGGGACTGCTCGTGTTCAAGCTGCCCTACATGGTGATCCGGATGCCGCTCTCGTTCCTGCTGGAGCTGGTTGGCCTGAGCGTGGTCTGGCTGGTTCGGTGGAGCGCGGGAGGTGTTCGGTTGGTGATGCGGGGCACGGGTGCCATTCGGGGTCTGTTTGGGACCAGAAAGGTCGACCCGGAAATCAGGGCTGGATTTTATTCGAAGGCGCTCCGCTGGGTTCTGGCGTATCCCGGCACCATGGGAGTCCTGTCCATTGCCTGCCTGGCGTTGACCTACGGGATTGGCAGACAACTGGAGACGGAGTTGCTGCCCGAAGTGCATCAAAGTGAAATCACCTATGAAGTGGCGCTGCCGGTGGGCACGCCGCTGGACCAGACGGTGGAGGTGCTGGGTGAACTGGAAAAAGCCATCCTTGCCGAGAAGGAAGATTTACAGATTGACACCCTGCTTGTCATGTATGGTTTCGACACCAGCAACATGAAACGTTCCGACGAAGGGGAACATTCGGCGAAATTTCGGGTTCTGTTGAAGCAGTCGGATAATCCCGCGGCAACGGAGGAACGGGTGATAGCGGAACTGCGCCGGCTGTTTCAGCGGGTGCCGGACATCACCACGCGTGTGACCCGGCCTGTCCTGTTCAGTTCCAAAAAACCGGTTGTGGTGCAGATCAACGGCGAGGAGCTTTCCGAGTTGAAACAGTTTTCCGACCAGGCCACGGAGCTTCTCGCTGCATCCCCCCAGTTGGCGGATGTGGAGCCCAGCCTGCGCAGCGGGGCACCGGAGGTGCAGATCAGTTACGACCGGCAGCAGATCATCCGGCACGGCCTGGACATTGACACGGTGGCCAATCAGGTCCGGGACATGGTGAAAGGGGCGGAGGCGACCCGGCTGAACCGGCGGGATCGGCGGGTGCCCATCGTGGTACGCCTGGCCGAATCCGATCGCCAGGAGGTTGCCGAC
>JAIPJX010000147.1 GCA_021733945.1 Verrucomicrobiota bacterium
GGTCACCGGGCTCAAGGCCGGGGAGGTGAGCCTGGCGGGAGATCAGGGTGCCACGGTGATCCCGGTGGAAGCGCTCGCTGATCGAGCGCCTGGAGAATGGGACGCCGTGCTTCGCGCTTCGTATGCGTATGGCGGCAAGGACGTGACATTGGAACAGCCGGTGAAAGTGAAGGTTTCCGCCAAGAGCGGTGACGACGGGTAAACTTCTTAAACGAGGAACAAATGAAGACATTGGTTTTGGCTCGATCGATGGGGCGGCGGTTTGCCGCAGGCGTGGTGGCATGCCTGATGATCGCGGGTGGTGTGCTCGGAGCGGAAGTCGCGCGGCGTCCTCTCCCTCCGGTCTTTGCGCCGATCCAGGATGTGGAGGGATTGCCGAGGGTTCTGTTGATCGGGGATTCGATTTCGATCGGGTATACCCTTGGGGTGCGCGAGCTCCTAAAGGGCAAAGCCAATGTCCACCGAATTCCCACCAACGGCGGGCCCACCACCAACGGGTTGGCGCGGATCGACGCCTGGCTGGGCGATCAGCACTGGGATGTCATTCATTTCAACTGGGGATTGCATGATTTAAGGATGATGCCGGACGGACGGCATCTGGTGCCACGCAAAGACTACGAATCAAATCTGCGGCAGTTGGTGGATCGGTTGAAGAAAACGGGTGCCACCCTGATCTGGGCTTCGACGACGCCCGTGCCGGAGGGGGATTTGCGTCCCCTGCGAAAACCCGGTGACGACCGGGCATACAATGCGATCGCCGCGAAGGTGATGATCGAGAACGGGATCCGAATCAACGATCTCTACGGCTTTGCGTTGCCGCGATTGAAGGAGATTCAGCAGTCTGCCAATGTGCATTTCTCGGACCGCGGTTCGGCGCTTCTGGCCGCCGAGGTGGCCGCGCAAATCGAAAAGGTCCTTCCCGCGCTCCGGGAGTGAACCATGGCGGATCGCAGGACAGTCTTGATCACCGGTGTCAGCCGCGGCCTGGGGAGGGCGATGACCCTGGAGTTTGTTCGGTCGGGACACACCGTGTGCGGATGCGGACGAACCGACCGAGCGATTCAGGAGTTGCGGGATGAATACGGATCGCCGCATCGGTTCGACGGGGTGGATGTTGCCGATGACGCGGCTGTCGCCGCCTGGGCTGGGGAGTTGCTGGCGGACGGGATTGTTCCGGATCTGCTGATCAACAACGCGGCACTGATCAACCGGAGCGCGCCGCTCTGGGAGGTGGACGCAGCGGAGTTTTCCGATGTGATCGACGTGAACCTCAAGGGAGTGGCCAATGTGCTGCGCCATTTTGTTCCCGCCATGATCGACCGATCGCGGGGAGTGATTGTGAACTTCAGCTCGGGGTGGGGACGTTCGACCAGTCCGGACGTGGCCCCCTATTGCGCGACGAAGTGGGCGATCGAAGGATTGACGCAGGCGCTGGCTCAGGAACTTCCGCGGGGCCTGGCCGCGGTTCCCTTCAATCCAGGCATCATCGACACCGAAATGCTCCGCAGCTGTTTTGGAGAAGGCGCCCTCGCTTACCCGAAAGCCTCGGAATGGGCCCGTCGCGCGGTGCCCTTTCTCCTGGGAATCAACTCCGGCCACAACGGGCGGTCGCTGTCGGTCCCGTGATATGATTTCGCGCGGGCGGTTGCCGGCCCCGTTTTGGCAGGGCGAAGCGCACTGCCATTCGTTTAAGAACTGAAATGGCAGGGCGAAGCGCCCTCGCTGAGCCGCTCAACCCATCTTCGCTCAACCGCTTGTCGGCTCACCGGGACGGATTCGCCCTACCTTCCGAAAGTTTAAACAAATGGCAGTGGGGCGAAGCGTCCTCGGTGAGCCGGGGGAGGTGGATCCGACGAAGGTAGAGGCAGTCGCGCTGCGACTGGCAGGTGCCAGGTTCTGGCCCGGGGATCCGGCAGTCCGGAGGGAGCTTGCGGAGTAAAAGCCGATCCTGAAAAGTAAAACGACTTGCGTTGCACTGGGAAGCAATCTAACGTCTGGCGTTCACAAACGGGACTGAATGAGGGCTGTGCTTTTTGTCCGGTGACACCGGGCGAACGTCTTCGGACGTCCGGGGAGTTGCGGGACACGATTTCGCGGGTTCACACTGCCGACATGAAAAGATTATATTTGGGAGCGCCCCGGAGGCCGGGAATGCAAGGCAAACCAATCCCCGAACCATTCTCAGGAATTCTGCTATGACCGACTGGAAACGCAAACTCGCCGCCTACCTGCACGATCCGCCGAGCAAGGCCCTCGACATCCGCACCCATGGGGAGCGATCGGACGCAGCGTTCAAGCAGGCCGGTTTTTCCGACACCGAGGTCGGTGAATACTTTGCCCACGCCGATCATACCGCGGCGGCGATGGACCGCCTTCCGTTTCCGAGGTTCAGTGCGGGGATCAAGTGCGCCTTTGATGGGGTTCGAAACGCATTCCTTCATCCGCTCTCAGGCGAGAAATTGCCCTTTCACGCCGAATTCACGTCGATGGAGCAGGTTTTCTCCATCGAATCCGCCGTGCAGCCTGTATTGTCCCCGAAATCAATCGCCGCCTTTTCAGATGATGCCGCACGATGGCAAGCTCGATTCTTCGCCCATTGGCGTCTTTGGCCGAAGCATGCGATGGAAAACGACTACCGGCTGGCCTTTCTCCCGGCGGACACCCGGATTCCGGACCACTCCATCTGGACCCATATGCAGGTCGTATCGGCGTTGGATGGATGTGTTATGGGTGAGAACAAGGTGTTTCAACCGGCTTTTCTCAAGTTTCAACTCGGACCGGTCCAGGATTTCATCGCCGCCGCCCGCAGCATTCGAGACCTCTGGAGCGGCAGTTACCTGCTCTCGTGGTTGATGGCTGCTGGCCTGAAGGCCATTTCCGCCGAAGTCGGTCCAGATTCCGTGGTTTTTCCCAGCCTTCGGAGCCAACCGCTCTTCGACCTGCACTGGCGTGACGAACTTTGGGCGAAGGCGGCCATCAGCGACCAGACTTCTGTCTGGGATTCGCTTGGTTGGACGAACCGAGATCTGCTGACTCCCAATCTTCCAAATGTGTTCCTCTCTGTTGTGCCGGCGGACCGCGCCGCGGAATTGGGACGGAAGGTGGAGGCGGCGATTCGGGCGGAATGGAAACGTATCGCCGAATCCGTTTGGAACGAGTGCGAGAAAGGTGGATTAACTGCGGACGAACCGGGAATTGGTGCGGGCGAACGCAGGACGCGTTTCGATTCGCAGATTCGACGCTTGCTCTCGGTGTCCTGGCAGATGACGCCATGGCCGGATAGTCTGGAGGACGCGTTGAAGGTCGCCGAGGGATTTGACGAGACGATGCCTGTTCAGGAATCGCGCCAGCGTGTTCTAGCCGTTGTGGGAATGGCCACCGAACGGATGCCCCTGGAGGATCGGGACGGTCGTTACTATACGGACGGGACGAAAACGAAACTCAACAACCGGGGCCTTGCTTGGTCGGTAATCGTCGCGCTGAACAGTTGGGAGCTCGACGCGGTCCGGCAAACGCGGAGTTTCGCTGCCACAAACATTGGCGGATGGAATGTCGGAACCTTCAACAACAAGGACGTTTTGACCGGGCGTGATGAGGCGGTGGCGGGCGGATCCGTTTGGGCCGAGAGAACCGCTGCGTTGGGAGGAGCTTGGGTGTCGCTCTTCAAGCACGGAGATTGGCTGAGTGCCGCCACCTTGGTGAAGCGGGTTTGGCACAGTGCTTACTTGAGCGCGCGCCCCTGGAATCTTGAAACGAATTCCAGGGAGTTTCCGATGCCGAACACCCGCGGCATCGCTGCTCACGACCCCTTCGCCAACGACAAGCAATTCAACGACGAGGAAACTTCGGAGGACATCGGGAATCAGCCTGAAGACAATAAATACTTCGCCGTGCTCGCCTTCGATGGGGACGAAATTGGAAAGTGGGTAAGTGGAGAGAAGACTCCGCAGTTCTCCAGCCAATTGGCGGACTACACAGACGGATCGAACATTCAGCGATTCGGGGCGAAGGACTACTTTGAAAAGCCTGGATTCCAGGATTTTCTAAAGGCGCAACGCCCACTCTCGCCCAGTTACCATCTCCAGTTCAGTGAGGCTTTGAGTAATTTCGCGCTGCTTTGCGCGCGTCCGATCGTCGAGGAGTTCTTCGGCAGGCTCATTTACGCGGGAGGGGACGATGTGGTGGCACTGCTGCCTGCGGACACGGCACTGTCCTGCGCCGAGGCATTGCGGGCGGCATTCACCGGAAGGGAAGTCAGGGGTCCCGATGGCACCGTGCTGTTCCGCAGCCCTTCACCGGGTTTTCTATCGTCTGAAAAATGGAAGGACAATCACGACCGCGGCCGCCCGATCCCATTTCTCGTTCCCGGCCCCAGAGCCGACGCATCGGTTGGCATCGCCATTGCGCATTTCAAGTCACCGCTCCAGGACGTGGTTCGGGAGGCACAGCTGGCCGAAAAACGTGCCAAACGTGCCAAGAATCTGAAAGGCCTCAATCGGGCCGCCGTTGCCGTCTCTCTTTTCAAACGCTCTGGTGAAACCATCGAGTGGGGTTGCAAGTGGACGGGTGGCGGCTTGGAAATCTACCGTGCTCTGGCCGAGGCTCTCGATGCAGGAAAAATCAGCGGTAAGTTTCCGTATCGTTTTGCAGAACTGCTGTCTCCTTATCTCACCCAATCTACGCCGTTGGTGGCCGCTACCGGAACCACTCAACTCGTCTCCGCCTTTAATGCGGCTGAAGTCATTCGACAGGAATTTAAACACACGCTGGATCGCCAGCGTGGGGCGGCGTTTCCAACGGAACGGGAGGTGCGAGATTTACTCCTCACTAACTTGACCGAAACGCTGAGCAATTATCTGTGTTCCTTGAACGGAGAGAATTCCGAAGTTCAACTGCGAGCAATCATTGGTCTCTGTCAGACCGTTGCCTTTGCGCACCGTAATCGATCCTAACACGAAGCCAAAGCCGAAAGGCAAACCTCATGAACACCATTCTCCTGCAACCCACGGACGTGCTCTTTTTCCGCGACGGTCGGCCCATGACCGGTTCGCTCTCCGGTCACGGTGCCGCCTGGCCGATGCCCAATGTCATCAACGCTGCTTTCCATGCCGCTCTCCATCGTTCGGGCTTTGGCGACGAGGCCCATTCCCACCGTCGCGGTGCCTGTGGTGTCTACGGGGAGGACGCACGGCGCGATCGCAAGTTTGGTTCGCTCGTCACCGCCGGACCCTTTCCGGTGCGGGATGCGGGCGCTTGGTTCTTCCCCAGACCTCAGGACCTCCAGGATGCGACGCTTCAATCGGGGCTGCTTCCTACCGATTCATTCAAGTCCGACCAATCGAGTCTTTCGAACCCACTGCGATACGCCGTCGCCAGTCGGTTGCCGCCGACCAAGAATTCCGGTGCCAAGACATGGCTTTCAAGGTTGGCGTTTGAGGACTACCTCAGTGCCGCTTCGTCCGCGGTATTAGACCGTGCACTGGCCGATCACATGATCGATGATTCTGAAATCTTCGACCGCGAACATGCCATCGGCATCGGGATCGACCCCGAGACCGGAAGCCAGGATGGCGCGAGCTTTTACTCGGCGCACTACCTCCGACTTCGTGACGCCTGGCAGCTTGGTGTTTGCGCCTCGGCGGAAGACAAAGAGTTCAAACACGAACACCACGGCAACGATCTGATCGCGGCACTCCTGAACGGGGGAGAGCACCAGATCGTTGTGGGCGGCCAACAACGGGTCTGCTCTGCGAAGAGCGTGACGGGAACGGCGGTTCCGATGCCGCGCGGCAGAACCGACTGGTTCAACGAACGGAACACCAAGTTCCTCGTGAAGTGGATTCTCCTGAGTCCGGCAGTCTGGCCAGGCATTGCGGAGGACACCGCGAGGAAGATAAACGCTCATCCCGGCGGATGGCTACCAAACTGGATCACCCCCCACAACGGGGATGTGTTGTTGAAGGCAGGCGACCGTATCCGGCTCGGGAATGAAAGCCGCGAAGCATGGCGGAGACGCACCCGCCAGCAGGGAAACATAGCTGCGAAACTTGTGTCGGCCATCGTCTCCAAGCCCCTCGTCGTCACAGGGTGGTCTTTGCCTGACGAAGGGGGTGCCAACGATTCTGAACGAAGCGGTGGCGCGCAGAGCGCTCACCTCGCCGTTCCGGCTGGCGCTGTTTACTACTTCGAAGCCGACTCGGCCGAAGAAGCCCGCAAACTTGCAGCCGCACTCAACTGGCACGGGAACGACGCTGAGGCGACGACCATTAGGAACCGGCGCAGCGCGCTCCTGGGTGAAAAGGGATTCGGCCTTGGAGTGTGCGGCACGTGGGACTTTTTCGCCGACGTCGCCGGACGTTCGAATAAATGATTTTGAATAACGAACAACGCATAACAGAACCATGAACAATTCGAAAATCCTCTACCTGTTCACCCGCACGCCGCTCCATGTGGGTGCTGGTGCCAGTGTCGGTGCCATTGACCAGCCCGTGCAGCGCGAGCGGCATACGGGGTTCCCAATAATTCCGGCGAGCAGCCTCAAAGGGACTTTTGCCGATATCTGGAGGGACGGATTGCATGAGCAGAATGGAAAGCGCCATCTCCGTGTGACGACAAAGAAGGGAGCTGATAACAAGGAAGAGGTGGATCAAGTTTCGGATGCCGCTTGGCTCTTCGGCTCCGACAACGCGAGTTTCAGCTTTGCCGGTGCCCTCCAATTCTCGGAAGCCCGGTTGCTCGCCTTCCCCATCCGGTCGGCGAAGGGCAGTTTTGGATGGATCACGAGCCCGCTGCTCCTGCAACGGGCCGTTCGTGATGAGGTAATCGACAAGGCATTCCTCGACAAGTTGCAGGAGCCCAGCGATGAGGAGGCGGTGTTTGATGCCGGCTCCAATAGTAAACTGGCGATCGGCGGGCAGATCGTGCTCGAGGAATACACATTCAAGCATGCCAGTGATCCGCCTGAGCGTCTGGGTAAAGTGCTCGCCGATCTTCTGACCGACCCCGTCTGGGCCGAGGTGAAGGATCGTCTGGTCATTCTAAGTAACGGGATGATGAGCTTCTTTGCGCAGAACGCGTGCGAGGTTGCCCAGCACGTCCGCATTGACGATGAGACCGGCACGGCTTCCAGCGGCGCGCTGTTCAACCAAGAAAACGTCCCAGGCGAAACTTTGTTCTACTCGGTGCTGACTGCGTTCGACGAGTGCAGCTCCAAGAATGCGAAGAATGACCGCCGGAAGGCGGAAGCCGCCCTGAAATTGTTCGGCGAAAAGGTGGCCGAGAAACAAGTCTTCCAGTTTGGGGGGGACGCTTCCACCGGTCTCGGTTACTGCACGGTCAAACTCAACGGGGAGAAAGGAGCCTGAGCCTTGAAAAATATTGAACAGATACGCGCTCTCCACGCGCACCGCTTTTGGAATCCCACGGATGAGCGGGGAAAGCGGCTGCTGGCAGACGTCAAAGGCGAGCAGGGAGGTGACGTTGTCCGCGGGCTCTCTTCCTTGATCATCACCAACGGCCTGCTCGCGACGCTTGCATTCGCGAAGGAGAAGAAAAAGGGGTATCAAACTCTCATGGAGGAGATCGGACGTTATCTGTCCAGTCAGGGAGATGACGGTAGAAAGATTTTCGCATCCGCTACGAACACATTGGATGACTTCATCAACATGCTTACCGGTGGCAACTCGATGGTACTTCAGCGGGCATCGGCAGAATCGTTGGCCTATTTGGCGTATCTGAAGCGGTTCCGAGCCACCTGAATTATGAACGCCCTGTTGCCGATCGACACGCGGGAGTTGCTTTCAAAGCACCAATCATTACCAGACGGCCGATCGTTGTTTTTTGATCGATTTGCGCCTCCTGGAGCCAAGGATGAGGAACGCCGAGATTGGTTCCAAATTGTGATCGCCAAGCCAGCTCTGCGGGGCAAGGTGGACGCTTGGGCGGGTGCAATCGAGCGGTTGACTTCGAGCCTCGTCTACGCCCAGCTTCAATCCCGGCTCATGGTTAACATGGCTGGAGGTGTAATGGAGAATGCCGGACTGTGTCTGGATCGATTTGGCATGCCCTACATCCCAGGCAGCGCCGTCAAAGGGTGCGCCAGGCGGATGGCGACGCAGCGCTTAATGGAGGCTGATACGGCTCAAGCAAAGACAGAGATGCTCGTTAATATGGCCTTGGTCTTTGGCTGGGGAGACACAGATTGGAGGCCCGGAAGGCGAACGAAGCGCAAGGACGGTCAGGTTGTAGAGAGTGAACCCCGATCTGACTTCTGGTGGGCGATGGCCGATGACGAGGGGGACCACTCAGCTGACAGCAGGCGCAGCGAGCTCTGGTCGGAAGTGGCGCGTATGGCCGCTGGAGAACTGTTGGATCATCTACAGATTCGCGGGCGTAAGCACGGGAGCGAACCATGGCTTGACCTGCCGAATTTCGCGGGATGTGTCGGCTTTCTGCCGGCTCAAGCGGTCGATGCAATCGGAGCGGACCTGCCGCTACGTCAGCCAGCGCTTGGCACTCTGGAAATGGACATTGTCACTTGCCACCATCGCGATTACTACGAAGGCAAAAGGCCACTAGCCAATGACGACGAAGACCCGAATCCTGTGGTGTTTCCGTCTGTTGCTGCGGGTCACGTCTTTGCATTTGCGCTGGCTCCTCTGCGGAACCGTTCTGTTGACCTGCTGCAGCAGGCCCGTGAGTGGCTGGTTGATGCCCTCTCCGTTTTCGGCCTTGGAGCAAAAACTGCCGCAGGTTACGGTTGGTTTGAAACGTCCGAAACAGTTCAAACCGCTGTGAAAAGCGTCCTCGACAAACGGACTCAAAACGAGAGGGCGGAGGTCCGTAGGAAACTCGAGAGAGAAGCCGTTGAGGAGGCAGAAAGGATTCGCATCGCTCGCAAACGAGAGTTGGATGTGATGAGGGAATCCATGAGCGAAGAGGACCGACAGGACTTTGAACTCGATCAGATGGACGGGAATCAAAGGATACAGTGGATGGAGAAAATTGATCAGCGGACGGAGCATCAAAAACTGGGTGTCTATCGGCTCCTTCGATCCCGTAATCCGGAACTCTGGAAGGAACTCCGTCACAAGGCCGAACAGGGAAAGCAGCGGGAAAGGCAACGTTTCGGGCCGCTGGTTCAGGAAATGTTCAAGTTGGCCAAGCAACGCAAGGAGAAGATGCCGTGAAAACTGAGACCTTTCATCTCGAATTCTTGACACCGTGCTTTTGTGCGGGAGCGAATCAATCGATGGCCGAGGTTCGGGCTCCTTCCATTCGCGGAAAATTGCGTTGGTGGTTTCGCGTGCTTGGCGGCACCGTTGAACAGGAAAGTGAGGTCTTTGGTTCGGTTCGGGCGAAGGCGGCGTCGGCAAGCTCGGTCATTGTTCGTGTCGACAATGCTACTTTGGCTGGAAAATGGCAACCCATACAGTTTTCTGGCGTGTCGAACACAGGATATCTTCTGTATTTCGCCAGGGCCGCAGTTGTCGGCGCGCGTTGGGTTGCGGGGGGAGCGATTCCACAAGGTGCCAGGTTCGTCCTTGCCGTGAGTTGGCGCCGGAAGGTTTCTGGTGATGCCCAGGCAACGTTTGATTTGGCGTTGAAGTGTTTCCTAATCCTCGGAAGCCTTGGTCTCCGGAGCACACGAGGGCTCGGAGCGTTCGAGTGTAAGGAGATTCCATTCACCGGCGAATCGTATGAAACACTGATTACCGAAGTCAAAGGGCGAGCTCCTGGGTTTTATTCAGGGTTTGGATTGTTCGTGGGGGCCGAGGATCAGTGGTTGGATGCCTTGGGCTCTCAACTTAGGGGCTTGCGGCAAGGCTTTTCAGCGGGGCGACCGGGTCGTTCCAATCCTACCCCGCTTGGGTCCTCCAATAATCCGCGACAAGCCAGTGCGGTTCATTTGCGCCCGGTCAGAGAACGTGCGAAGGCACGCATTGTCGTATTTGAAGCACCCGCTCAGAAGGTTCTCGGGCGTGAATCCAGGAAGGGGGCTCCGAGGCTCTTGAATGGTGTCCCCGCGCCAGGCTCGATGCCGCAAAACCGCAGATGACCATGCCCGCCAACCTCCCGTTCGCTTGGTTGATTGAGAAAGCTCAATCCAAATTTAACTCCCTATCGCCATCATGAAAATTTGCCAGCATGATCAAGATTAAGATTCAAGTTCCGGATAAACTCTGCCGCGAGCGAGGCCAAGCGCGTGGCGGTGGATTACGAGATGAGCTTCGCCGAAGCGGTCCGCCGCAACTTGGAGCGCGCTCTGCCTGGGTAACGGAACGAAACATTCAATGTGGGCGGTTGAGTTGCCATGACCGGTGAAAACAACGCTTTACTTCCAAACGATCCGGCAGCGGCCTGACCGCGTTTGGATTCAAGACGATTGGATTCGTCTCACCGTTTCAGCCGCCGACAAGGAAGCGGTTCAAGCCGACGGACGCATCCGCCGGTGGAAGCGCATTCCGGAGGCAGAGAGCCGGGTGTTGCGCGTCATTCTTCTGGCCGATGGAGAAACCGTGCATAACGCCTTCTTTGACCGTAATATTCAGCTATGAAAATCCAGTACTTCGCAGACACAGACACATTGTTAATCGCGTTCAAAGACCGGCCGGTGACGGAAACCCGAGATCTCGACGAGAATACACTGCTTGATCTGGACGCAGCCGGCCGTGTCGTTTCGATCACCTTGGAGCACGCGAGCGAACGAGCGGACGTGGACGGCGTTACTTATCAGCGCGTGCGGGCAGCTTCTGCCAAACTGTGATGAAGGGCGATCCATGGCGAACACTCAACTGCGTGAACACCATCAGAAGGATCCCTACGACGTGACCTATGAGCGACGATGGATTCGCCGCGCCGCGCCAGCAAGCGCCAGAAAGACCGGCTTGACCTCACCCGCATTTGTGAATCCCACCCCCGGGATCATCCCTCTCATTCCGGTTGGATTTATCCCGGAAGTGGACCAACTTCGCGTCCTGAACAAACGCCGCAAATGACCGCCGCTGACACCCATCTTTTCTTCGCCACCGCCAGTTTCAAGGATTTCGAGGAATTCGGATTTGCCCGCGTATGGAACTTGCTGGAGAAAACTTAAACGCGCAGTCGGCGATCTTCGCCGTTCCCACGCTCCTCATTTCCCTGGGCACCTCGCCAGCGGTCGTGCCGGAGGCGTTTCTGCTGCCGGAGGCGCGGTTCGGTGCCGTGCATGTGCTCACCACGGAGAAGCCCGATGTCACATTGATCCGCGATTACTTCGCCCAACACGCCCCGGAGGTGGCCTTGACGCTCAGCCGGGTCGCCGGTTTTGATGACTTCGCTTCGGAGGCCGATCATTTCCGATTTGAGGAGGTGCTCCATCGGTGGGTGCTCGATTTGGCACCGGATCCGGCGGTGCGCTTCTTTTGCCTGAGCGGCGGGTTCAAGACCATGTCCGCAGCCATGCAAAAAGCCGCCGAGGTCCACGGGGCGAGCGAGGTGTTTCACGTGCTCGCCGACCAGTATGTTCAAGGGCCGGAGAGGATGAGGTTTCCCGAAACGATTGCGGAAATACAAACCGCGATGGAGGGAGGGCGTCTGAAGTGGATCCGACTGGGGGGCGAAGCGGGATGGCCACAATTCCGCGCGGCTACTCCGGAGGAATACCCGTTGGAGGTCGTTGATCAGAATGGACCGGTTCGGTGGCTTAGAGCGCCGGATACAAGGTTCCGCGAGCGTCTGCGCACGGTGGTGGAGAGGAGTCACCGAATCGCGGATGCCTGGGAGGGACTGGCGGACCTTCCCTTCGTGGAACTGGCCGCATGGTCTCCGCACGAGGTGCAGTGGCTCCGACAGCCGCTGGATCCGTCTTCGGCGGCCGACCAACGCTGGGTCGCGAGATTGCCGAAGTTGGAATTGCACTGTCATCTCGGAGGGTTTGCCACGGGGGGCGACCTTCTGTGCCGCGTCCGGGCTGGAGCGAGCCGCCCGGAGAGCCTGCCTGGGCTTGCGGACATCCCGGAGCCGTCGGACTGGCCGCTTCCCGCCCGGCCGGTGGGACTTGAGAGCTATCGCGCGATGGGGAACAACAACGGCTCGGCGCTCCTGAAGGATCCGGGTTGCCTGACACTGCAATGTGAACTGCTTTATCAACAATTGATCGACGAGCGCGTTTTGCACGCTGAGATTCGATGTTCCCCCGCCAATTACGCGGACCCCGCGCAAAACCGCTCGGCCTGGGACGTTCTGATGGACATCAAACAGACCTTTGACCGCCGGATGCGGGCGGGGCATTCAGCGGATTCCTGCCACGTGAATTTGATCGTGATCGGAACGCGGCAAACCGGAGGTGATTACCGGGCCAACATATCCCGGCATCTGGCCTTGGCGGTAACGGCGGCTGAGCACTGGAAGGCTGAGCGCGAATGCCGTGTCGTGGGCGTGGACCTGGCGGGTTTTGAGGATGAAACCACGAGGGCACATTATTTTCGCGAGGAATTCGCGGGGGTTCATCGCTGCGGGCTGGCCCTGACCGCTCATGCCGGAGAGAATGACGATGCGGAGGGAATCTGGCGGGCGGTGTTTGATCTGAACGCGCGCCGGATCGGGCATGCGCTCAGCCTGACCCAGTCGCCGGACCTGATTCGGTCGGTGGCGGACCGGAGGATCGGAGTCGAGATGTGCCCGTATGCCAACCATCAGATTCGGGGCTTTTCCCTGGATTCCCCAAGCCCCGCGGGCGGTTCCAAGGCGAATTACCCGCTTTTGGATTACCTGAGAAAGGGGGTTTGCGTGTCGGTTAATACGGATAACATCGGGATCTCGCGGGCGTCGCTCGGGGAGAATCTTCTGTTGGTTTCGAGATTGTGCCCGGGCTTGACCCGCCTTGAGCTTCTCTGGTTGCAGCGGAACGCGTTGGAAAGCGCATTCCTGGCCGAACCGTTGCGTCGGGATTTGATAAAACGTTTTTCCAGCGCCATTCCTCTCCCATGACCCTGATTGCCGACGAAACCGTGCTTTGTTCACGGGTTGAAGACCTCCCTGCGGATTGGCTTCCGGAGAGCGGTCACCTGAGGCTGGCGGAAAGCTGTCTTGTGGAAACGCTTTCGCGGTTTGCTCCCGTCTGGTGCCCACGTTCGAGAGCTGAAACGGATTTGACGCTCAAGCAATGGATCCCCTACGTCTTGGTTCGGGATTCGGCGGGGAGGTTTGCGGCGTATCCCAGGAAAGGCACCGAAGGGCGTCTGCACGGACTGTGGTCGATGGGAATCGGAGGGCATATCAATCCGCAGGACGCGGAGGATGCCAGGCTTGGGGCGGACGCATGGTCCCGGTTGCTTTGGAATGGGCTGCGCAGGGAGGTGGAAGAGGAGTTCCCAGGTTTGGGAGGAGGTGAAATCCGGTTTCTGGGTCTCATTCACGAGGATCGCTCATCCGTGGGCCGTGTTCATGTGGGGGCGGTTTTCTTATGCGCCGCGCTCAGCCAGGATCTCTGCCCCGGATCCGAATTATCCGGGTTGCGCTGGCTTGCTCCAGAGGAACTTGGACGTGGCGAATGGGGCTGGGAAAGGTTTGAATTGTGGTCCCGCCTTGGTTTCGAATTGCTCCATGATGGTCCGGGTGCTTGAGTTCCCTAAAATTGTCTGAATCGAAAGAAATCCCGATGAACGTTCCCAACCTCCTTCAATTGGTCAGTGAGCAGACCATGCAGAATCTGCTGCCCTTGCTGGCGCTGAAACCCAAAACCGTCATCCAGGTTCGGAGCGCTGACGAACGCTTTAAGCGTGCCGCCGAGAACTTCAAAGCGGCCGTCGCTTCGCTTCGGAAAACCGATGCTTATCCGGATTGGTCCCCCGAGTTCTTTGAAATCGTCATCGACGCCCAATCGCCCTCGGCGGATCAAACCCGAAGAAAGGTCGGCGAATCACTGTCCCTATGGCCCGGAGCGGTCGTCAATTTGACCGGTGGCACCAAGCCCATGAGCATAGGCGCTTATTCCGCCGCGGCCTATCAGGATGAACCCGTGTTGTATTGCGACTCGCAGGCCCGGCGCTTTCTTTCGTTGAACGAACGGCGGTCTCTTCCCGAATTGAGTGACTTTGACGAAATCGCCCAAAGCCTCACGGTCGAAGCCGTTCTCGCGGCGCATGGGATCGATCCCGAGAAACTCAAATCTTCGAGACCTGGCCAACAGCAGATGGAGTGCGCGAGGACAATCCACCGAATTTACAGGGAGAACCGCACGGCATACGCGGAAATAAGCCGCAAACTTCGGGACCAACTCCACCCGCGGGGGAAGGAGATCTCCAAAGGGGCGATCGATTCGGTGCTGCAGGACGGTTTGCCTGGCCCGGACAATGATGCGGAGCACGAGATTCTCAACGCCGCGACGGAGGCTGGCTGGCTCAGGGAGAGCGACGGGAAGTGGTTCTATCAACTGACTGGAAACACACTTAAAAAAGAAGACCGGGTTAGCGCGGCGCTCGATGTTCTGAAGGCGCTCACTGGCGGCTGGTTCGAACTCGTGGTTTTTGAATCGATGCAAAAAAGCGGTCGTTACGGGGATCTCCGAACGGAGGTGCAGTCGCGTGACCGATCGCAGCAGGTTGTGGGTGAAACCGATGTTGTGGGGGTGGACCTGCAGCGGCTTAGCCTGGTCTTTGTTTCCTGCAAGGTTTCCGATGAGTTCCTGAAAAAGCCGCTGGAACATGTGTTTGCCACGAGGCATCGGGCCCTTGAGTTTGGAGGCACGTTCGCCCAGACGGTTTTTTGTTTTCGCGAGTTTCGGATTCCGAACAAGCGGCGCATTTTCCACGATGGATGCCGTGTCGTGCGCGCGCGCGTCATCGAGGGGGAACCCGACTTCGGCTTTTCCGGCGCGGCTGGCGACACCGTCCCGCTGGAAGGTCTCACAAAGGCACGCTGATGCGAGGAGACACGAATAAGAAGAGTCCGACCCGGGATTCCGGCGCTCCCGAACCGTCGCCCTCCCAAGCGGGGAGGGAGCGGATCGAAACCATCCTGTTTGCGGTGACGGGCATGTCCCCCGCGATCCTCACCGAAACCGTGTGGGCTTTGGCGTATCCCGCGAAGGGCATCGAACCGCTCATCCCCGATCGTGTGATCGCTGTCACGACCCTCCCGGGCAAGGGGCGAATTGAGGAGGAACTGTTTGTGCCCTCACCCGAATACGAAAACCGCGGCGTTTGGCAGGCGCTGCGGCGTTCGGTCCTCGGAAAGGGATTTGAGGTGGACCCTCGTCTGAACCTGGACTCGGTCCAGGTCATCGCCCGGCGGGATCCGACCCTGGGCAGGAGTTTTCCGCTTGAAGACATCCGAACCCCGGCGGACAACGATGTGGCGGCCGATTTTATTCTCGAGGAGCTTCGTAAACTCACCGAGAACGCGGACACCCGCGTGGTTGCATCGTTGGCGGGTGGACGAAAAACCATGGGCGCGCTGCTTTATGCCGCGCTCACGTTGCTTGGCCGTCCGCAGGACAGGCTGACGCATGTACTGGTGAGCGAGCCCTTCGAGGATCCGGGGTTGAGGCCGCGTTTCTTTTTCCCAGCCGAACCGGAGATGCTGCACGAGCATCCCCGAACCGGCGGGGCGCATCGGGGAACCGCAGCCCGACTTTGGCTGGCGGATGTACCGTTTGTCAGGTTGAGGGAGCTGTTTCCCCGGCAACTGGGCCGTTATCCGGGGAGCTTCGGGGCGCTGGTGAAAACCTGTTCCGAGCAAATCGAGGAGATTGGTGGACCGCCGGCGGTCGGGGTCGAACCGGAAGCCTGCACGATCATCGTGAACGGGGTGCGCCTGGTGCTGGCACCCCGGGAGTTCGCCCTGTTCTCGTTCCTGGCCGAACGTTGCCTGGCGGGCAAGCCCGCCTTCCGGCAGCAGAAGTTGGCGGTGGATGATTTTGCGGTGTGGCTTGAGGGCTGGGGAGGTAAG
>JAIPJX010000148.1 GCA_021733945.1 Verrucomicrobiota bacterium
CCTGGGTGGGCACGGTGCCGTTTTGGCAGAGGTAACCGCTGACGAACCGGGTTGCCAGCCCCTGCAGTCGGGCCGCTTCCATCATCAGCAATGCGAAATCCCGGCAGGATCCGGATCGCGTTTTGAGTGTCTGGGCTGGAGTTTGCACACCGGGTTCCTCGCGCGGGGTGTATGAGAAGAACAGGGGCACCGATCGGTTGATCGCCGTGAGGAAATCCAGGGTGTTGGTGCTGCCTTTTGGCGAGTGAAACGGACGGATCCACTCGCGCACCGCTGGAGCATCCTGCGGGAAGAGAGGGCGGCAGTAAGGCTCGACCTCGGTGCTTTCCTGAGCTCCGTAGGTGAAAGGCATTTTTGCCGCATGCGTTTCGAGCACGAAATCGAAGGGGTTGACATTGAATTGCTCGATGGTGACGCGGCTCAGCACGGAGAGCCGGGAAGCCGGTTCGCTGAATTCCACCAGGGCAACCGAGTTGCCGAAGACATCGTTGAGCCAGCGCACGCGGTTTGCGGGTTCGATGGACAGCTCCGACGTCCGGACCTGGCAGTCGTGCCCTTCCAGAGGGCGGATCAGAAGCCGATGCGCGTTGAATTGCACCGGTTCGCGATACCGGTAGAGGGTCTGATGTTCAATTTGAAGGATCATGGTGTCGTGTGGGGTGCGATTCGAGTCGCCAATTCTGTGCGGCCGATGCCGGGTCGGCGTTCTCCGATCCCTTCGGTTGAAATGGCCTCGCCAGCTCAGTTCCCTGCCGGACGGGATGGGTGCCGGGAGACCTCTTTGTCGCTATTGCTGCTGGGCAGCTTCGGCTTGCGCGGCAACTTCGGGTGCCTCCGGAATGACCGGATCGATGTAGGTGCGGAAAATGGCCTCGCCGATTTGGTTGAGCTGAACCTGCAGGGTGTCCATGGCCGCATGCAATCCCGGTGCGATGATCTCTTCGATTGAACTGAAATTCAGTTCGGCGGCAAGTCGCCCGCTCAATTTCTCCGCCGCATTTGAGAACTTGCCGGGAAGCACTCCCGAGAGACGTCGCAGGGATTGATCCACCTGAAGCACGCAGAATTCGATGGATCGGGGGAATTCCTTGTTGAGAATCAGCAGGTCGGCCACCTTGGAGGCCTGCACATCCGAGACATAAATGCGCTGGTAGGCCTGCCGGGCGCTGCAACTGCGCAGAACGGCCGTCCACTGCAAATGTTCGTTGCTGGGGCTCTTGCCGTTTTGGCGGAGCAGGTGATATTCCTCATCGACAACGCGCGAGGTTTTTTCCGCACGTTCCAAAAACTTGCCCACCTGAAGGAATTCCCATCGTTCGTCGTGGGACAGCGAAGAGTCGGTGATACCGTGGAACAGGTAACAGATTTCCTTGAGGTTCTGGAAGAATCCGTACTGGTTGTTTTGGTACAACTTCCGGGCGCCCGCACCGGCGCTCCAGAGGTAGGCCCGATTGAGGTGTTCCCACATCTCGGTGGAGATGCGTTCCCGGACCGTGCGGGCGTTTTCGCGGGCTGAAAAAAGACAGCTCGAGATGGAGTTGGGATTCTCCCGGTCGAACACCAGAAAATCTGCGACGCGCTCCGAATCGACCCGCCGTTGTTTTTTTTGAAGTCGTTCGTCCTCGCCCAGGCAGGCGGCAATGGGCAGCCAGTTTTTCTTGAGCTGGCGCGACTCCCGGATCGGGGCGTCGAGCATGAGCTGGAGATTGACATCCACGATGCGGGCAATGTTCTCGGCACGTTCCACGTTGCGTCCGAGCCAATAGAGACAATCGGCGACACGGCTTAACATTATGAATTCCCTTCCAGTACCCAGGTGTCCTTGCTGCCGCCCCCCTGCGATGAATTCACCACGAGCGAGCCCTTCTTGAGTGCCACCCGGGTCAGTCCGCCCGGGATGATGGAGACCTTTTCTCCGTACAGCACGTAGGGCCGCAGATCAACGTGGCGTCCTTCGAAGCCGCCGTTGATGAAACAGGGGTGCCGCGACAGGGCGAGGGTTGGTTGAGCGATGTAGTTGCGGGGTTTTTTCTCGATCAGACCGCGAAATTTTTCGATCTCGGCTTTGCTGGCTTTGGGTCCAATCAACATGCCGTAGCCTCCCGATTCGTTCACGGCCTTGACCACCAGTTTCGGCAGGTTTTCCATGATGAACTGGTGGTCGGTGGGATCGCACGCCAGGTAGGTTGGCACGTTGGGAAGGATCGGGTCCTGCTGCAGGTAGTATTTGATCATCTGCGGCACGAAATGATAGGTGAGCTTGTCATCCGCCACGCCTGTTCCGATGCTGTTTGCCAGACTGACGTTGCCGGCGCGATACGCTTCCACCAAACCGGGCACACCCAGCGCCGAGTCAGGCCGAAACACCTTGGGATCCAGGAAATCGTCGTCGACCCGGCGGTAGATGACGTCCACGGATTCCAGTCCCTTGGTCGTGCGCATGAACACGTGTCCGTTGCGAACCACCAGATCGCGGCCCTCGACGATTTCGATGCCCATCTGACGAGCCAGGAACGAATGTTCGTAGTACGCGCTGTTGTAGATTCCGGGCGTGAGCAGCACCACCTTCGAGTCCGGTCGGCCGCGCGGGGCGATGTATTGAAGGACCTTGAGCAGTTCGGCGGGATAATGTTCCACGGGCCGGACTCCGTAGGCCCGGAAGAACCGGGGAAAGACACGTTTCAAGGTCTGTCGGTTTTCGAGGACATACGAGACGCCGCTGGGGCATCGCGCGTTGTCCTCGAGCACCAGGTATTGACCCGTTTCATCCCGGACCAGATCGGTTCCGCATACATGGATGTAGATGTTGCGGGGCACTTGAAAACCGGCAAATTCGGGACGGTAGTGCGTGGCACCCAGCACGTGTTCCTCGGAGATCACCTTGTCGCGAAGGATGTGGCGCGAATGGTAGATGTCGTGCAGGAAGAGGTTGAGGGCGGTGATGCGTTGAATCAGGCCGCTCTCGATGTGGGCCCATTCGGCGGCTGGAATCACCCTGGGAATGAGGTCGAACGGGAAAATTCGTTCGGTTCCCTTGGTGTCGTTGTAGACCGTGAACGTGATGCCCTGGTTGAGGAAGGACAGATCCGCCATGAGTCGGCGTTGTTCCAGTTCGTCTCCCGCGAGCTGGGAGAACCGCCGGAGGAGCTTGTCGTAGTGGGGGCGAACCTTCAGGTTCGCATCGAACATCTCGTCGAAAAATTGATCCAGCTGATACTTTGCGAACGGATTCTTTGAGAGGGGAGGCTGTTTTTTTGAGGATGCGGTTGTCATTTTTTGGAGAGGCTCGCATACAGATCGCGCGTTTGGGCTGCGATCGAGGCCCAGCTGAATTGTTCAACTGCCCGCGCCCGCCCGGCGCGCCCGAACTGCTCGCGGAGTGGGCGGTTCGCCATCAATTCGTTGATGCGTTCCGCGAGATCCCTCGAAAACTGTTCCGGATCGGATGGTTCAAACGGGCTCTCGGACTGTTGCTTGAGGGGGACCAGATAACCGGTTTCGCCGTGCACCACGACTTCCTTGATCCCGCCGACGGCACTGGCCACCACGGCGGTTTCGCAGGCCATGGCCTCCAGATTGATGATGCCGAACGGTTCGTAAATGGAGGGGCAGCAGAACACCGCGGCCTGGGAGTAGAGTTCATACACCGTGGCTTTGTCGACCATCTCGTCGATCCACACCACGTTCTCGCGGGTTTGGCGCACGGCGTCCACGGCCTGCTTCATTTCCGCCGCGATCTCCGGAGTGTCCGGTGCTCCCGCGCACAGCACGACCTGGTAGTCCGGGGCCATGTGCCGGATGGCGTTGACCAGATGAATGATGCCTTTCTGCCGCGTGATCCGCCCCACAAACAACACAAACGGGGTTTGTGGATCGATGCCGTACCGCAGCAGGGCCTTTGTGGAATCGCTCTTGCGGTACTCATCCGGGTCGATTCCGTTGTAAATGATATGAACACGCTCCTCGGGGATGTTGAACAGGCGCAGCACATCCTCCTTGGTGCCCTGCGAGACTGCGACAACCGCGTCCGCCATTTCGAGGGCGGTCTTTTCCACCCAGAGCGAACAATCGTATCCCCGGCTGAGCTGTTCGCGTTTCCAGGGGCGGAGAGGTTCCAGGGAATGGCAGGTAACAACCAGCGGGATGCCGTAGTTGAGTTTTGCAAGGATGCCACCGAAGTGGGTGTACCAGGTGTGGCAGTGCACGACATCGATGTCCGGGGCAATCCCGGACGTGTTGAAATCCAGGCAGCGCTGGAGGGCGCCAAAAACGGACTTCAGATTCTTGGGGCACGGGAGGTCCGACCCATCGAACCCGAACCCTTTGACCCAGGGGCGGTCCGGGAGCGGTTCACGTTCGTCGAACGCAAACACTTGGACATCCATGATCCGGGACAACTCCCGGCTGAGGTAATCCACATGCACGCCTGCCCCCCCGTATGTGAGCGGAGGGTATTCGTTGGTGAGAAACAACGACTTCATGAGAGAATCAACGGTCAACTAACGAGCCCCTGCACAGTGCCAAGCTTGCCTCCGACAGGCAAGGCAAATTCCACGGCCCTGGAAAGTGCGGCAGCTCCGGAGCCGGCTCAGCGGGACGCTTCGCGCCACTGCCATTCGTTTAAGCTATTCGGAGGGTAGGGCGAATCCGTCCCGGTGAGCCGACAAGCGGTTGAGCGGCTCAGCGGGGCGGCTCAGCGGGGACGCTTCGCCCTACCGAGATTGGAATGGGAGAGGGGGAAAGGTGGCGCGAACCGTCCCGGTGAGCGTCGGGCCGGAGATGTCCTTGTTGAGGATTCCGAGGTTCCCCGCCGCTTAGTTGAACGGATTGGGATCCTGGTTGGGAGTGAGTTTGCCTCTTCGGGCAGGACCAAAGCGGCGTCGACGCTGCGCTCTGCCGCGCGCACTCCAAAACACCGTCGTTTTTCCGATGCCATGCCTTAAAATCCGTCCCAACTGCAACCCTGAAACCCTTCGCTCCTCCAAACCCGCCACCCTGTGGAGTGCGGCGGCACTCCACGACGCTGCCGCGAACCTGGCCAAGACCGGAGCATCCCCACGAGTGGGGTAACCCCGCGGGGTGGTGTGTCTCATGAGGTGGTGTGCCTCGCGCTGCGAGGCATTGTCGGTCGCAGCGCGACCGACTCCAGTCCACCCGGGCAGCTTCATTCAGGGGGTATCAACTGTTCGCCAGATCTTGGACTGCGGCAGTCCTCTGCCGCTTTCCAGCGCGTAGGCAGATCCAAAAGCGGCAGAGCGCAGCGCCGACGCCGCTTTGCGCATACGGAACAAAAAACCGGAGACTCCCCATGCATTCCAGTGTCAAAAATGAGGCGGTCCCGATTCCGTATCCACCTCTCCAGCCGCGAGGCGGACATCCGTTCCAAACGGACGGCTCCCGCCTTCCGAATCCCTTAAACTAATGCCAGGACGCTTGGCATCCGTGTGCCGGCTGCCGGGAGTCCGACCGGTCAGGAATTCCGCGCCGCAGCAACCGCATCCACGAACTTCCGAGCCAGCTGGGTGAGTTCGGACCATGCTTCCCGGTCCAGCAGCGCCGGGGAGATCAGGGATGAACCGACACCCAGGGCTGCGCATCCGGCTTTGATGAGGGGGGCTACGGTGGTGAGATCCACGCCGCCGGTGGGTACGATTTTCAGGTGGGGCAGGGGCGCGCGAAGCGCCTTGATGTAACTCGCGCCGAGGCCGTCCGCCGGGAAGAGTTTCACGAAGTCCGCACCCATCTCATGAGCGGCCTGCGCTTCGGTGGGGGTGTAGGCACCCAGCATGACTGGACGATCGGCGGCATGGGCGGCCTCGACAATCCCGGCTTTGGTGATCGGGCTGACGACAAACTCGGCCCCCGCCGCAATGGCTTTTCGGCAGGTGTCGGCCTCGAGAATGGTGCCCACCCCGATCAACGCGCGGGCACCGAAAAATGCGGCGGCTTCGCGGATGGCTTCGATTGCCTCGGGCGTGGTCATCGTGATTTCGATGGCGATCACTCCGCCGGCGATGAGCGCCTCAGCGAGCGGCAGCACCTGATCCCGTCGCCGGGCGCGTACCACGGCGATCAGGCCGGGGTCCGTGAGTTGCCGGATGACTTCGGATCGCGAGCGCACGACTAGCGGGTCTCCCCTGGTTTGGGGGCGGTGGCGTTGGTGTTTGCGGTGGCCTCGCGCCGGTAGGCCTCGGCCAGGAGCGTGACCGGGTGGGCGACGCGCAGATTGAGGTTTTCCCTCCGGGCACCGTTCTGGATCTGCAGCATGCAACCGGGGTTGCCGGTGGCGAGGGTTTCGGCCTGGGTGGCGCGGACGTGCTTGAGTTTGCGGTCCAGCAGTTCATCCGCCATTTCCGGCTGAATGAGGTTGTAGATTCCGGCGCTGCCGCAGCACCAGTTGCTTTCGGCCATTTCCTTGAGCTTGAGGTTGGGGATTGCGCTGAGCAGTTGACGCGGCTGGGCTGTGATCTTCTGACCGTGGCAGAGATGGCAGGCTTCGTGGTATGCAACGGTTTGTTCCGGGGCGTTCGTCCTGGCGGGGGCGTCGATCCCGATTTCCGCGAGCCATTCGTGGATGTCCTTTAACTTGCGATCCCACTGCACGGCCCGGTCGCGGTAGAGGGGATCGTGCTCCAGGAGGGTGGCGTAGTGTTTTAAATGCGACCCACAGCCCGCGGCATTCGAAATGATGGCGTCAAAGGCGTCGGGTGGAAACTGATCGATCTGTTTGCGAGCCAGCCTGCGTGCGAGGTCCAGTTCGCCGTTGTGAGCGTGAAGAGAACCGCAGCAGTGCTGTTCCGGCGGGGTGACAACGTCGCACCCGTTGCGTGCGAGTACTTCCACGGTATCGCGGTTGACATCGCTGAAGATCAGGTCCTGGGCGCAGCCGGTGAGCATGGCCACGCGGTAGCGGCCCCCGCGAAGCGCGGGGGTGTTTGGAGCGATGAGATCGGCGGAGAAGTGCGGTTGAACGGTTGGGGTCATCGACTCGAGGTCGCGCAGTCGCCTGGGCAGGAGGTTGAGCAGGCCGCTCCAGCGCAGCAGGCGTTGCAGGCCGAGGGTCTGGTAAAACCGGATCGCGGCACCGAGCCATTGCAGGCGGCCCAGATCCATGAAGAGCCAGTTGAGTGTAAAACCGCGCAGCGCCCGGCGAAAGGGCGAGTCGAGCACTCCGCTCTGCTCGGCTTCGGCGCGTGCGTTCTCGAAAAGTTCGGCGTAATTGACGCCGGCCGGGCAGGCGGTCATGCAGGCCAGGCATCCCAGGCAGTAATACATCTCCTCGGCGAAGGTGCGTGTTGCCTCGAGTTTTCCGTCAGCAATCGCCCGCATGAGGGAGATCCGACCCCGCGGGCTGTTCCGTTCCAGCTGGGTGGTGTCGTAGGTGGGGCAGGTCGGCAGGCAGAGGCCGCAGTGCATGCACTGTTGCACCACCGAATAATCGAGGTTCTTGAGGGGGGAATTGACCGGGCTCATGGGCTTAATCAAAAATCTTTCCCGGATTGAGGATGCCTTTCGGGTCCAGTGCCTTTCGGAGTTCTCGCATGACGCGCATCTGGGCGTCGCCGGCGAATTTCGGCAAAAATCCCTTTTTGGCGAGGCCCACCCCGTGTTCGCCGGTGATGGTGCCTCCGAGTCGGATGGCTTCGTCGAAGATTTCGTGGAACGCCTGTTCAACGCGGTGCATTTCGTCTGTGTTCCGTTCGTCGGTCAGGAAGGTGGGGTGGAGATTGCCATCGCCCATATGGCCGAAGGTCCCGATCCGGAGATTGTATTTCACGGCCACGCCCTCGACGAAACGGATCATGCGCGCCAGTTCACTGCGCGGCACGGTGGCGTCTTCGAGGATCGTTGTGGGTGCCATGCGGGCCAGTGCCGAGAAGGCGGAGCGGCGTGCGCCCGCCAGGCGGTTGCCTTCGGCGTCGTCTTTGGCGACGCGTACTTCAAGGCAGCCCTGATCCCGGCAGATTTTCTCCATTTGAGCCGCTTCCTCGGCAACCACGGCGGGATGTCCGTCCGTTTCCATGAGAAGAAGCGCTTCGCAGTCGAGGGGAAGGCCGATCTTGGCGTAGTCCTCGACGCAGTGGATGGTGGTGCGGTCGAGAAACTCCAGGGTGCAGGGGATGATATGTGCCGAGATGATGGCGGAGACGGCTTCGGCGGCCTGGTCCATGCGGCCGAACGTGGCAACCATGGTCTTTTTGGTGGCAGGCCTGGGAATGAGGCGAAGCAGCACCTTGGTGATGAGTCCGAGGGTGCCCTCGGAGCCGATGAACAGATCTTTCAGGGAATACCCGGCCACATCCTTCACGCATTTGTTTCCCAACCACATGACCTGTCCGTCCGGCAGCACAACTTCCATGCCCATGACGTAGTTGCGGGTGACGCCGTATTTGAGGCCCCGCAACCCGCCCGAGTTTTCTGCCACGTTTCCTCCGATGGTGGAAATTTTCATCGATCCCGGGTCGGGCGGGTAGAAAAGGCCGGCTTCCGTCGCGGCATCGGCGATGGCGAGTGTGGTCACTCCGGGTTCGCAGAGCAGGGTGAGATTGGCGCGGTCCAGTTCCAGGATGCGATCCATCCTGGCGGTGCACAGCACGATGCAATCCGGGGTGGGAAGGCTGCCGCCGCTCAGTCCGGTTCCCGAGCCACGCGTCACGACGGCAATGCCGGTTTCATTGGCCAAACGAAGGATCTGCGGGATTTGCGCGGCGTCTGTGGTGAAGACCACGCAACCCGGCATTTGTGTGAGCGCGGCGGTGCCGTCGAAGGAGTACGGGATGAGGTCCTCGGCAGACGTGAGCACGTGGTCCTTGCCGACGATGGCCGCGAGGCGTTTGTGGATTTCAGGTTTAACCGGCATACGATTGAGGTCGCATCAAAGAGCAGTGGCCCGATTGATTCAAGGATTTTAGTGCGGTCGGCCAAAAAGCCCGAAATAGGCGTTGCCAACCTTGGCCAAGTCGCAAAGATGGAGTGATGAGCAAGAGTGCAGCATTGAAGAAGAAGTTTGCGGCGTATCCGCGCCTGAACCCGCTGGGGATTGGCAGGGATATCACGGTGGCGGACCTGATTGACAAGACGTTCCTGGCGTATAATGGGGGGCGTCTGAGGGAGGCCGCCGCGTTGCTTTCCCGGAAAATGCTTGTCAAAAACGGACTGGTCGGCATGAGTCTGACCGGGGCGTTGACACCGGCGGGGTTGGGCAAATCGTGCCTGATTCCGATGATGAAGGCAGGGTTTATCGATTGGATCATCTCGACAGGGGCCAATCTGTACCATGATTTACACTACGGACTGGACATGAAGCTCTATTCCGGATCGCCATTTCTGGACGATGTGCAGCTGCGGCGGGACAGCGTGATCCGCATCTACGATGTTCTTTTCGACTACAATGTGCTGCTGGACACGGATGCGTTTGTTCGGGAGGTGATTCAGGGGCCGGAGTTCCAGCGAACGATGGGCACCGATGAATTTCATTACCTGCTCGGCAAATACGTGCATGAACGGGGGCGGACTCTGGGGCTTGAAGACAGCTCGGTGCTGGCCACCGCGTATGAGTGCGGAATTCCAATTTTCACCAGCAGTCCGGGAGACAGTTCGATCGGGATGAATGTCGCGGCGATGGCGCTGCGCGACTCAAAACTTCAGTTTGACGTCAATCGCGACGTCAATCAGACCGCCGCGCTTGTATATGACGCCAAATCCCGCGGGCAGACCTCCTCCGTGTTTATTCTCGGCGGCGGTTCTCCCAAGAATTTTATGCTTCAGACCGAACCCCAGATTCAGGAGGTCATGGGCATTGAAGAGAAGGGGCACGATTATTTCCTGCAATGCACCGATGCGCGGCCGGACACCGGAGGGCTGAGCGGGGCGACGCCGGCTGAGGCGGTCAGTTGGGGGAAGATCGATCCGGACACCCTGCCGGACTGCGTGGTGGCTTATGTGGATTCGACGATTTCGCTGCCCTTGTTGAGTGCCTATTGCCTGAGCCGGGTGAAGCCCAGGAAACCGAAGCGATTGTATCGGCGTCGGGACGCGATGCTGGGAGTGTTGAGGGATGTTTATTTGAAGGTGGGTACGGTGAGTAAAATCAAATCAAGCCGTGGCAAGGCCAAGCGGGCGACCGGTGCCGGTTCCTGAGAGGCTCCAGCGCGTGCATGACAAACAAAAAAAACGTTCACGAACCGTGTGCAGCCGGTGCTTGCTTTCTCTGGAGAGACCACGCATCCTGCCATGTTTGTGAATTGAAAAAGTGGCAACGCTCCAAATGACGAGCAAGTCCATCAGACTGAATGAATGAATCACCTGAGGCAGGTTCTCGCGAGACAGAACTCGATCTAGACCTGCAACTGTTACCGGCGTGGGCGCAAAGGCCACCCACGGAAAACCAATATTCACGCTTTGAAGGCGATTCCGGCGATCGTTCCGGGCGACGCTCGGATTCCCGATCGGATCGCTTTGGAGGTCGACGTCCGGGAGGCCCCCCTCGCGGTGGTCCATCGCGTGATGGACGCCCTCCGCAGGGTCAGGGCCAGGGCCAAGGTCAGGGAGGGCGTGGCCCTCGCGACGCTTCCCGAGGTCCCGCACGCGGTCCCCAGCGGGGCGGACCCGACCGGGGCGGACCCAGACACGGTGAACGCCGGGAACCGGAGGCACCTCCTCTGGAGCTGTCGATTTCGCTGGTTCCTGAAGAGAAGGGGGTGGAATCCCTGGCTCGGCAGATCCGGTTGACGGGACGGGCCTATCCCCTCTTTGACATCGCTTTTCTGATCCTTAAAAAGCCGGAACGGTACACGGTCCGATTCAACGTCATCAAGAAACCGGACGGTCAGGTGGCCGTGCCTCTTTTCCAGTGTGGTTTGGACGAGACATTGTGGCTTTCGGAAAAGGAAGCCATCGACCATTGTCTGGACAAACATTTCGCCACGTTCTACCAGAGCGAACGCACGCCGTCGGATCCGCCCAAGGGTACCTACACGTTTGTGGCCCAGTGTGGAATGACCGGAATCGTGCTGGGACCACCGAACTACCACGATTACCAGACCAAACTTCGCAAGCTGCACGCGGAACGGTTTTCTCGCATGCCCTTCGAGGCGTTTAAAGCGCGCATCAAAATTGTGAGGGATGAGGAGGTTGTCAAGAAATGGACCGAGGACCAGAGCTGGAAGACCGAATACACCTGCCTGAATGTTCCGGAAGCAACCAAGCTTGCCAATCGCGAGGAAGTTGAGAAACATTTCCGTGAGGTGCATTTCCCGGTGGTGATCAAGTCCGTCCAGGAACATACCCTGAGTGGACCAGCCGCCCAGGCTTTGCCTTCGAGGACCCTGCAGCAGGCGTTGCGGCGCACATGGGAAGACCAGATGCGTTTTCCCATCAAGATCGTGACCGTGCTGAGTCATCAGCTTGCCAACCACGGCATGCAGTTCTTCAAGGTCCGCAAGACCGTGACTCATGTATCGGTGGCCCGGCCGCGTTTCCTCGACCCGGAGGTGACTCCCGTGTCCGAAAGCATCATCCGGATTGTTGAGTTTATTCGCAAAACACCGGGTTGTTCGCGGCGCAAACTGCTCGAAGCCCTGGCTCCCGAAGTGAACCTGGAATCAGCGGCGGCGAAACACGTGGAGACGGCCCCCGCGGCTGCCCCTGCTCCCGCCACCGACACGGCTCCGGCGACGGAACCTGCGGCGACGGCCGAAGCCGCCCCGAACCCGCAGGCCGCCGGTGTGGTCGCGGATTTGCATTGGCTCATCTACGAGGGACATGTCATCGAGTTCTCCAGCGGACTGATCGAACTGGCCCAGAAGCCGGTCATCAAACCGACGCCCGAACGCAAAGCGCCCGCTCAAAAAGCTCCGAAGCAGGCAGGCGCAGCGGCAGCTCCGGACGCGGCGAAGGCAGCTCAGGCAACCGCCGGTCCGGCTCCGGAAGCAAAGGTCGGCGGCAGTGAGGCCGCCCCTGTTGCTCCCGCCGCACCGATTGCCCCGGCACCGGTTGTTGCCCAAAAGGTGACGGAACCGGCTCCGGCAGCGGCCGAGCCCACTCAGGCACCCGCAGCGGTTAAACCGACCCCGGCTCCCGTGACTCCGGTCGCGGAATCCGCTCCTGCGGCTGATGCATCGGCACCCGTTGCAGCACCGCAAAGTGACGTTTCGTCGGAACCGAAGGCGGAGTAGACTCGAATCCAGGAACTGGATGTATTTGGAGGGACGAAAGCCGTGACCGGCTGCGTCCCTCCTTTTTTTTGAGTGGGTTTGGGGAACACGTTCCTGAATTGCCGGGATTCATTTTACAGCGTGACCGCGATGCTCACGGTATGGCATGCTTGAGGCGTGATTCCGCAGGAAGCCAACGAGTTATTGGACCGGTTCTTAAAGGGCCAGGTGAACCGCAAGGAGGTTTTGCGCGCGTTCCAGGCCGCGCCTGTGAAGGACCTGGGATTCGCCACGGTGGATTCCCAGCGGGCCCTCCGGAAAGGATTCCCCGAGGTTGTTTTCGGATCCGGAAAAACACCCGAGCAGGTGGTTGCGATTGCGGAAGTGATTTGCGAGAGCGATGGGCGGGTCTTGATCACACGGATCACTCCCGAACACGCCCGGCAATTGAAACGGCGATTCAAAAGGGCTGTTTACAACGCCTGCGCCCGATGCGTCACCATCGAGAAAACGCCCCTGCCCAAACGCCCGGGCACCATTGCGGTGCTTTCGGCCGGAACGAGTGATTTACCGGTGGCTGAAGAGGCTGCGCTCACTGCCGAGATCATGGGAAATCACGTGCGACGAATCAACGACGTCGGCATTGCCGGGTTGCACCGGCTCCTGGCGCGGATGCCTGAGATCCAGGAGGCAAGTGTCAACATCGTGGTGGCGGGCATGGAAGGGGCCCTGCCGTCCGCCGTCGCCGGGTTGGTGAGCCGGCCGGTCATCGCGGTGCCAACCAGCGTGGGATACGGAGCGAGTTTCGGGGGCTTGGCCGCCCTGTTGGGAATGCTCAACAGCTGCGGCAGCGGCGTGACCGTCGTGAATATCGACAACGGCTTTGGCGCGGCGTATGCAGCCAGCCAGATCAACATGCTCCTGGAAGAATCCTGCGAACCTCCCCCGCCTCAAAAAGGGAGCCGTTCGCCTGCCCCTGACCGGGGCAGGGCGAGAGCCCGAAAACCCGGACGCGCCACAGCCTAGAAATTTCGCACGGAACCATGAAGACCTTGTATCTCGATATTTTCAGCGGAATCAGTGGTGACATGTTCCTGGGTGCCATGCTCGACCTGGGCCTCGACCTTGATCACCTGAAATCCGAACTCACCAAGCTCAATCTCCACGGTTACCACCTGCATGCCGCTCGCCAGAGCAAATCGAGCATTGAGGGGGTTAAGTTCGATGTTCACCTGGATCACTCCCATTCGCACGAAACGCAGGACGATCACTCCCATTCCCATGACCACGCGCATGACCATCCGCATGGGCACGGGCACTCCCATGAGCATGAGCATGAGCATGAGCATGAGCATGAGCATGAGCATGAGCATGAGCACGAGCATGAGCACGAGCACGAGCACGAGCACGAGCACGAGCACGAGCACGAGCACGAGCACGAGCACGAGCATGGACACAGTCACGGGCATGGACACGGTGCACACCCGCATCATCATGATGGGAGCCGGAACTACGCGGACATCAAGCACCTGATCCGCGAGAGCGGTTTGTCGGATTGGGTGAAACAAAAATCCGAGGCGGTATTTCACCGGGTTGCGGTGGCGGAAGGCAAGATTCACGGACAAGACCCCGAGCAGGTTCATTTCCATGAAGTGGGGGCGATCGATTCGATCGTCGACATTGTTGGAGCGTGTATTGCATTGGAATGGTTGGAGAAACCGCGGGTGATTGCGGCTCCGGTGGTTGAGGGGCACGGATGGGTGGATTGCGCGCACGGACGTTTTCCGATTCCTGCTGCAGCGACACTGGAAATTCTGGGTGGGAGAGGGATCGCGATTACGCAGTGCGACGAGCCGCATGAGCTGGTGACACCCACGGGTGCGGCGCTCCTGGCGGAGTTTGCGGAGCGATTTGAACGGATGGATCGGGTGACGGCGAGCCGGGTCGGCTACGGCCTTGGGTCTCGTGACAACAAGACGCGGCCCAATGTCCTGCGGGCGGTTCTCGGCGTCTCGAACGCAGCGAGTGACGGGAACGATTGGGAGTGTGACACCGTGGTCGTGCTCGAAACCAACCTGGATGATTGTTCGGCCGAGCTTCTCGGGTGTTTTATGGAAGGAGCGCTCGCGCGCGGGGCGCTCGATGTTTTTTACACGCCCATTCAGATGAAGAAGAACCGGCCCGGGGTGCTCCTGACGGTGCTGTGTGAAGTGTCCATGGCCGATTCATTCGCCGAACAGATGCTGCGCGAGACCAGCGCGTTCGGGGTGCGCCGTCAGATGGTGGACCGTCGAAAATTGCGTCGGCATGTGGTGCGGGCCAAAACGCATTTTGGCGAGATCGACGTCAAGGTGGGGACCTTGAACGGTGAAGTGCTGCAGTTCGCCCCCGAGTTTGAAGCGTGCAAAGCGGCTGCGGTCCGGCACGGGGTCCGCCTTTCCGATGTGTATCGCGCGGCGGAAAGCTCTGTCCCGCCCGCCCGCAGCACTGGTCCAAAGTCGCCACCGGCTGAATCCGGTGTAAAACCTGCCGCGCAGGAGTGAGCGAACCTGATTTGAACGAACCTTAACCTAAATGCCCTGTCATGATTGATTCGCAATTGCTTGAAATTCTTTGTTGTCCGGAAACCCATCAGCCCGTTCTTGCGGCGGAAAAATCGGTGATCGACCGGTTGAACGCGGGGATCGCAGCCGGCTCGATTCGCAATCGGGCGGGACAGACGGTGACTGAGCAACTCGACGGAGGGTTGATGAGGCAGGACGGGAAATTCCTTTACCCGGTTCGGCAGGAGATACCGATCATGCTCATCGATGAGGCGATTCCGCTTGCCTTGCAGGCATAGACGCTCGGGCATTCGGTTCAGGGATTCGGAAGGCCGGGAGGTCCGTATGGAGCGAGTGTCTGCCTCGTGGGGATGCTCCGGTCTTGGCCAGGTTCGCGGCAGCGTCGTGGAGTGCCGTCGCACTCCAAAGGGTGGCGGGTTTTGGGTGGGCGAAGGGTTTCATGGTTGCCGTTGGGATGGTTTTTAAGGCATGGCGTTGGAAAAAGGACGGTGTTTTGGAGTGCGCGCGGCAGAGCGCAGCGCCGACGCCGCTTTGGTTGCGCCCGAAGAGGCAAACCCGCTGACTCCCATCAGGATCCCAATCCGTTCAAAGGCAAGCCAGGAGGAACCTCGAAATCCTCAACGGGGACATCTCCGCCGCTTAAACGAATGGCAGTGCGCTTCGCCCTGCCTCCGGGGGGCGGGGGAAGGTGGCGCGAACCGTCCCGGTGAGCGTTTCCAGGATTTGGACCTTGCAGGGGGGGGGACGGCTCAGCGGGACGCTTCGCCCTACCGGCATTCGTTTAAGCTATTCGGAGGGGCGAATCCGTCCCGATGAGCCGACAAGCGGTTGAGCGAAAGTGAGTTGAGCGGCTCAGCGGGACGCTTCGCCCTGCCTCCGGGGGGAGGGGGAAGGTGGCGCGAACCGTCCCGGTGAGCGTTTCCAGGATTTGGACCTTGCAGGGGGGGCGGCTCAGCGGGACGCTTCGCCCTACCGGCATTCGTTTAAGCTATTCGGAGGGTAGGGCGAATCCGTCCCGGTGAGCCGACAAGCGGTTG
>JAIPJX010000149.1 GCA_021733945.1 Verrucomicrobiota bacterium
CCCCCGGAGGTAGGGCGAAGCGTTTCGCTGAGCCGGGGCAGATCGGGAGGATGGGCTGCAGTGGAAGCTCACCGGGACGGTTCGCGCTACCTTCCCCGGCTCTCCGGAGGTAGGGCGAAGCGTCTCGCTGAGCCGGGGCAGATCGGGAGGATGGGTTGCAGTGGAAGCTCACCGGGACGGTTCGCGCCACCTTCCCCGAGCCCCCGGAGGTAGGGCGAAGCGTTTCGCTGAGCCGGGGCAGATCGGGAGGATGGGCTGCAGTGGAAGCTCACCGGGACGGTTCGCGCTACCTTCCCCGGCTCTCCGGAGGTAGGGCGAAGCGTCTCGCTGAGCCGGGGCTGATCGGGAGGGTGGGTTGCAGTGGAAGCTCACCGGGACGGTTCGCGCTACCTTCCCCGGCCCCCCGGAGGTAGGGCGAAGCGTCCCGCTGAGCCGCAGCCCGTCCGAAACCAGACCTCCGAACCGCTCACCGGGACGGTTCGCGCCACCTTCCCAACCACCTTCCCAACCACCTTCCCAACCACCTTTCCTGGCCGTCCCCAGCGGCGAAGCATCTCCTCCTACCGCCACCAGATCGAGATCTGGTCATGCACCTCCACCTCGCCATCAGGCCACAGACGGATGGCGATATGATATCCACCCCGCGGTTCCACGTAGCCGCCTTCCCAGCGCCACGCTGGGTCCGCAGCGGTTTCAAGCACGATCCCACTCTCGCTCCCCCGGGGGGACAGGGTCCACTGCACAGAATCCTCGTCCTGCAGATTCTGAAAAACGATGGACTGACCACAGGCTTGGATTTTGAGTGCCGCAATCGGAATCCCGGTCTGATTGTAGACCACGATCCGGGAGTGATTCGAATTGAGGAGCGCCACGCCGCCAGCGATCGCGAGCAACACCAGGGACAGGATCGGCAGAATCACCCGTTTTCGAAGGAAAAATCTCATAAGCACAATCCCACTCACCTACGCCACAAGCGCCTCAGCCTGGGGGCGCAACGCCCCTGGCTCGGAGGCGGAGGCTGGACGTTTCCGATGTTCCCGCCGTTCCCGGCGCATGATCTCGAGTCGCGCGGTCACCCCCATCAGGATCAGCCACAACATCAGGTTTCGGGGTTGGGTCAACACACGTTCCAGCGTGCTCTGAACGTAGTTGAGACCGCACCCGAAAGCGATGCCCAAACTGAGGCAGCGCAGGAGTGAATGCTCAAACTCCCAGAGCGCCCGCGCGTTCCTCCACAACCCAAGTACCAGGACCAGCAGCCAACCGATCAACCCGGGATATCCGTTCTCAGCCAGGAGCAGGTAGTAGTGGCTTTCCACGACGGAATTCGGACGCGATTCATCCACGCGCATGTTGCGTCCACGGGTCCAGTCGTAATAAATTTCCGCATACCGGTAGGGGGGGTTCACCACGAGCGCGTAGTTGTTCCATCCAATCCCCAGAGGATGATCCTTCACCATTTCACGGCATGCCTCCTTCATCACCTCGCGCAACTCGGCGCTGGCTTCGTTTCCCTGGTCGTTGAACCGGCTGATGATGGTGTCCAGGGTGAGAAGCAATCCCACCGCCCCCACCACACCCATGAACGAGATCGCCAGGAACCGGCGGGCGGTGGGTTTTTCAACAACACTCAATGCCATCACCCCGACCACCCCGCCGGCGAACACCGCCAGGGCCGCCCGCGAGAGGGTGCACTGGACAATCACACCACACGCCAGAAACCCGGCCATCAGCAGCTTCGCCCCCTTGAAGGGCGGCCCCAGCGCCACGGCCAGCAGCGGCATTCCAATCATCACGGTGTACATCGCCAGCGGATTCTGATGCTCGAACGTGCCGCGCACCTGGTAGATACCGTTGAGGTATTTGAGCTTCAGACAGACATAGACCTGCCAGAGCATCACCCAGGCCATCACCCGCAGGAAAAAGCCGATCTCCTTTTCTGTTCGCAGATAATTGAACGTCGCGATCATCAGGACGGTGGCAAAAACCATTTTATGGGCCGTCATGAGCACAAGGCTCGCCAGGGGAGCGTTGAGGAGCGAGAGGACAGAAAGACCGCAGTAGAACAAATACCCACCAACACCGGGGGGCATCCAGCGAAAACTCAAGGGATGCTCTGCCCGGCACGCCACAATCAGGGCAATGGCCAGCGCATGGTTAAAATAGAAGTGATAGCCTTTGGTATGCCCACGATAGGTTTCGATCGAGTCGATGGTGAGCCCCCAGTTGCCCGGCCCCATCAGGCCGTTGATCGTCATGAAACACATCAGCGCGAACACGGCACGCTGCCAGCCCGGACGCTGCCGGATCGCCAGGCCGGCCAGTGGTGCCGCAACAAGGAACAACGGTACCACGACGGCAGCTTTGATGTAATCAACACTGGTCAATCCCGGAAACTTAAGACTTTTCCGGCCAGCCCCGAAAGGCTATTTTTAAAGCGTGATTCGAACGATGCGCAGCGCGTCTTTTCTCCTGCTCCCTTTCCGGTGCCTGAGGCACCGGTATCTTTATGCCTGATCAGCCGACCTTCGTGGCGCCCAAACGGGCTCCCATCGCCATCCTGGGTGTTCCGTTCGACAGCGTGACCACCACCGAAACACTCGAACTCATCGAATCGATGATCGCCACCAGGCAACCCCACTACCTGGCAACGGCAAACGTCGATTTTGTGGTGCAGGCCCTCGACGACGAAGAACTGCGCCGCATCCTGTTCGAAGCTCATCTGGTTCTCTGTGACGGCATGCCCCTGGTTTGGGCATCCCGCTGGCTGTCCAATCCCCTTCCCGAGCGGGTCGCCGGCTCCGATCTGGTCCCGCTGCTCATCGCACTGGCCGCCCGGAAGGGGTATCGCATCTATTTCCTGGGCGGAACTCCGGAAACAACCGCCCGGGCCGTCAAAAGGGTTCAAGCCAGCCACCCCAACCTTCAGGTGGCCGGATGGAATTCACCGCCGTTCTCTCCCCTCCTCGAAATGGATCACGAAAGGATCAACGCACGAATCCGTGATGCGAAACCAGACATGGTTTTTGTTTCCTTCGGTTGCCCAAAACAGGAGAAATGGATCGCCATGAACCACCAACGGATCGGGGTGCCGCTCTGCGTGGGGGTCGGTGCAACGATCGATTTCCTGGCAGGCTCCATCTCCAGGGCCCCGGTCTGGATGCGACAAAGCGGTCTGGAATGGATCTTCCGGTTGATCCAGGAACCGCGCCGCCTGTACAAACGGTATGCGAAAGATTCCTGGGTATTCGGCCGGGCCTTGCTCCGACAGCGCTGGCTCATGCGTCAGCCCTCCTCAAAAACTCCCCGGGAACACACCACCCCCTCCAAATCCTCCGCCAGCGGTGCCGCCCAAACGCTCAGGTTTCCACCCCGTCTCGACGCCGCCACCGTCGAATCCGACGGCACCGTGTGGTTGACCGCAGCGCAATCGGGAGCCGATTTGCTGTGCGACCTCTCCGGCGTGTCGTTTATCGACAGCACCGGTGTGGGTGCCCTGATCCGTCTTCAAAAACAAACCCACACCCACGGCGGCCGACTGGTTCTGGCAGGAGAGAGCGGGAACGTTCGCCGATCTCTCGCGTTGATGAAACTCGACACCTTCTTCGCCTGGGCACCCGATCTGGCGGCCGCCCAGGCTCTCGCCACCACGCTCCAGACAACCAACTCCGTCGCTTCAAGCACCAAACCGTCGAACGACATCGGTCAATTGGCCTGGAAGGGCGACATCACAGCCGCCACCCAGGACTCGGTCTGGAAACAGACGGAACCAATGCTCGTGTCTCATGTGCATACGGAAGGAACCATCCTGATCGACCTGGAGGAGGTGACCTTCATGGACAGCTCCGGTCTGGGTCTCATGCTCCGCGTCCGGCGTGCCGCACGCCAGCACGGTCTTCACCTGGAGTTCCTCCGCGCTCCGGCAAACGTTCGGGACCTGATCCGCCGTGCCGCACTGGAACCCTACCTCCTGGGAGGAACCCGATGAAGGTCGGGCTGTCCGCGGGCATGATTCAGGGCGGAAAAAGCGGCGTGGCACAATATGTGTTCGCACTCACCCGTGCACTCCTCGTTCAACCAAACCCACCGGACCTGACCCTCTTTGTCTTTGCCGCGGATGTTCCGTTGTTTGAGTTCGCCAAAAAAAGGGTGACTCTGGATGTCGTTCCGGAAAAATTTCGTCCGGCCATTCAAAACATCCTCTGGCACCAGACCCGACTCCCGGCACGCTGCCGCGAGCTGGGTCTGGACGTCATCCATGTGCCCAGTTACCGGCGAATGCTCTGGAGGAAACCGTGCGCCCTCGTCTCCACCATTCACGACCTCGCCCCTTTTCATGTGCGCGGCAAATACGATCCGGCACGGATGTTTTACGGCAGGGTTGTCGCCCGGGCCCTGGCACGCCGTCAGGACGGCGTCATTGCAATCAGCCAGAACACCGCCAACGACATCACCCGCTTCTTCGGAATCCCGTCCGAACGGCTGCATCTCATCCACAACGGAATCGATCACGACCGGTTCCAACCGGGCGATCCCGAAGCAGCCCGACATCAGGTGAGCCGGCGTTGGAATCTCAACAAGCCGTTTTTCCTCTATGTTTCCCGTCTCGAACATCCCGCGAAAAACCATGTGCGCCTGATCGAAGCGTTCACCCGGTTCAAACGCGAGACCGGGTCGGACTGGCTCCTCGCTCTGGGCGGCAGCGACTGGCACGGTGCCGAAGCCATCTACGAAAGCGCCCGCGCTTCGGAAGTCAACGATTCCATCCGGTTCCTGGGATTCGTTCCCGACGACGTGCTGCCGGACCTCTACCGCGCTGCCGGCACGATGGTTTACCCCTCCCTGTTCGAAGGATTCGGATTCCCACCGATCGAAGCCATGGCCTGCGGATGCCCGGTGATCAGCTCCACCAGCGGTTCTCTGGCCGAAGTGGTCGCGGAAGCAGCCGAACGAATCGAGCCCGAAGACATCACCGCGATCCAAACGGCATTAAACCGACTGGCCACCGATCCGGCCCGGGGCGACCAACTCCGGCGCGCCGGCCTGCTCAACGCCCGACGCTTCAACTGGAGCGACAACGCACGTCAGGTACTCGATCTTTACCGGCGCGTCGCTCCGAGCCAGAAATGAATTCATTCGCTCCCTGCCCAATGCTAGGCTGCACACCATGGATTTCCTGAACCACTGGCGATTGAGGGAACGGCCCTTTGAGGCCACCTGGGATACCCGTTTCTTTTTCCCGGGTGCCGAACACCAGGAGGCGGTCGAACGCCTCCTCTACCTCGTGCGCGAAAACTCCATGGGACTCGGCCTCCTGAGTGGTGAGATTGGTTGCGGCAAAACCCTCACCCGGGCGGTTTTTTCCGAACGCCTGTCCTCGGGACAGTTCCAGGTGATCACCCTGGAAAACTCCGGGTTCGCCTTCAAGGATCTGCTCGGGGCCATTCTCAACCGACTGGATACGGCGGAAAACCGGTTTGGAAAAACCAAGTTTGAACGGTGTGAACAGTTCGAGCGCGCCCTTCGCAAACTCCGCGAGGAAGGCCGGCACCTGGTCATTCTCCTGGATGAAGCCCAGGACATGCCCCCGGCCACACTGCGCGAACTGCGCTGGCTCACCAATTTCAACGGTTCCGGCCGGGCGTTTCTCACCCTCATTCTAATCGGTCAACCGGAGGTCCGACCCCATGTGACCGCCTATCCGGCCATCAATCAGCGGATTGGTCTGCGCTTCCACCTGCGTCCCTTGCAGCGCGAGCAATCAGCAGACTACCTGAGCCATCGACTCGCCACCGCCGGGCACCCCAACGGCTCCGTTTTTTCGGAGGAATCCGCCGACGCACTGTTCGACGCCACAAGAGGGGTGCCCAGGGAATTGAATCGCCTGGCCAAACTGGCACTGGAATTCGCCTGGCTGCGGAATTCCCAATCCGTGAGCCTCGATTCCATCCGGGCCGTGGTAGCCGACCTCGACAAACATCAGACCATGCCCGTTACATGAACGATCCCGGCGAATTCAGTCTGAGCGAGATCAACCGCAAGCGGGAACAGCAGCCGGCCCCTCAGCCGACCACACCCGCCGCGTCCCCCACCCAGCGGCCGGGCGCGCCATCCGGGAATGGACCGGACGCCATTGCACCCGCCACGCCTCCAGCGGGAGGATTCACACTGCCCTTCGATCCCCTCCGACTGCTCGTCGCCGCAGTGCGCAGTTGGCCATGGGCCACGGCCGCAGGGATCGGCACCGGCGTGCTCGCCGCGTTCCTGGGGCTCTGGCGTTTTGACACGCATCACACCGCGTCCATCCAGCTCATCCGGCGCGAGTTGCCCAACAGTTTTCGGGCCACCGAACAGGGGGACGCTTTCCGACCCCGGCAATTTTCAGTGGCCACCATCACGGCGCTCATGCGATCTCCCGGTTTCCTCAAACAGGTTGCCGCCCGGGCCACTCCACGCCTCACCGGCAGGGCGCTCGCCGGGGCCCTGACAATTACCCCGGAACGAAATACCGACCTGATTTCAGTCGCGGTGCAGGGCCTCGCATCCGCTGAAGCCACCGCCACTCTGGCAAACCAGTATGCGGAAGAAGTGGTCGAGCTCACAAAAACCCTTCAATCCCAGGAAGCCGCGGAGCTCAACCGGTTCCTGCGCGAAAGAATGGCGAAGACCGAAGCCGATCTGGCCGCAGCCACCCAGGAACTCCTCAAGTTCAGCACCAATGCCGGTGTTTACAGCGTTCAAAGTGAGATCGACGCCTACCTTCGCGACCTCAGCAATGCCGAGATGGCGGTTCAAACCGCTCAACTGGATGCCGACGCGCTCGAATTCCGAATCGCGGCGGCGGAGAAGGAGTTGGGACGGCTCAGCCCTGCCAAATTGAAACTGGCCACCGAGCGGGAGAAACTGCAGGGCCTGCTCACCCGTTTTACCGAGGAGGACCCCCAGGTCATCGAACAGATCGCACAGGTGGAGGCACTGGAACAAAAAGCCGAATCCTCCACCAACACCACCAACGAGTTTCAAGCCGGCGGCAATCTGGTGGCCAACAGTCTCTATCTCGACCTCGTCGGGTTCCGCGCCCAGCGCGACTCTTTCACCGGCAAACTCCAGCAGCTCGAAACGAGCCGGGAAAGAATCCGGGCAAAACTCCAGGGTATGCCCGAAAAAGGCCTGCTCCTGGCCAGCATCAAAGCCCGGCAGACTTCCCTGGAGGTCACCCGCGATCTGCTCTCCGGACGGCAACGCGAAGCCGAACTGTTTGCGGAGAATTCGCCCGGCTACTACCGCCTCTTCGCCCCAACCACCGCGGAACAAACCGTCACCAGCAGCCGCAACCGAAAAGTGCTCATCGTCGCAGCCGCTGGTTCCATTTTTGGAGCCTCACTCGCCGTGCTCCTGGCCTGTTTCCTCGAGCTTCTCAACGATCGCATCGTCACCTCCAACGATGTGCGTCGCATCGCGAAGGTCCCTGTCCTCGGACACCTGGAGGATCTCAGCACCAATCCGGAAGCAGCCTCCGAAGCCTGGCGTTTTCGCATCTGGTCGCTCCTCCTGCGCGCATTGAACGTCAGGCCGGGACACGGCCTCACCGCAGCCTTCCTCTCGGCACGTGAGGGGGAAGGATGCTCCACCTGGATCCACCTGTTGGGGCAGGCCACCTGCGAACGCGGCTCACGCGCACTCTGCCTGGTCAACCGCGCCCCGGACGGTTCGTCACCGCCGCCGGTCGCTCTCGAGGATGCCCTGCAGGATCCGGCGCTCATTGTCGCAAAACTCCCGGGTTCAGGCCAGGTCCTGGTCCTCATCCCGCCAGGCTGGGTCTGGGATCTCCCCCAACGCCAGCGCATGCAGGGTGCCCTTAAGGTCTGGGGGAACATCCCCGCACTGGCCATCCTCGTCGAATTGCCTCCCGCTTCCCGTCTCGACGCCATCCTCATGGCCGAATCGTTCCCGAATGTCCTGTGGCTCAGCTCCAGCGGAATGGCCCGCCAACGCGAAGCAGCCCCGCCCCTCGCCGACATGCGCCTGGCTGGCGTGCCCCTGAAGGGCGCTTTCCTCAACCGCCTGCCGACTCTCTTCGCGAAACTCTCCCAGCTGACACGGATCGGACTCATCCTGGCCGGCACAGCGTCATGGCTTGGTTCCCCATCGGTATGCGCGCAAACACCGCCGCCCGCCCCCACAGAGACCAATACTCTTTTTTCAGCAACCGCCGCCGGTCCAAAACTCGCTCCCTGGCAACAGCACCTCACGCTCGGCCCCGGGGATCTGATCAACATTTCGATCTATGGACAACGCGACTCGGTTCGCTCCGGGATCCCCATCGGTCCCGACGGACGCATCAGCTACCTGCAAATCCAGGATGTCATGGCCAGCGGACTGACCATCGATGAACTCCGGGAGACCCTGACCGCGGAGATCGCCCGCTTCGAACGTCACTCCCGCGTCATCGTGACACCGAACGAATACCGGAGTAAAAAATTCTATCTCATGGGCACCATCATGGACAAGGGTGCCTACACTCTAGATCGCCCCATGACCATTCTGGAGGCCATCGCGCAGGCCCGGGGTATCGCCACCGGACTGCTCGACCAGACCACCGTGGAAATCGCCGATCTTTCCCGCGCCTTCCTCGTTCGCAACGGAAAACGCTTGCCGATTGATTTCGAAAAACTCTTCGAACAGGGGGATCTCACCCAGAACATACTTCTCGAACCGGGCGACTATCTCTATTTCCCCTCCGACAACGCGAACAGCGTGTACGTGCTGGGCGCGGTTCTCAGACCCGGCCCCCTGGGCGCTGGATCCCAAAAAACACTGCTCGGAGCCATCACCGCGCGCGGTGGTTTTGTCCCGGGCTCCTTCCGGCAACGGGTCCTCATCGTGCGAGGCTCCCTCAATCAACCCAAAACCATTGTGGTTAATGTCGCTGCCATCCTGTCGGCCCGCGAACCGGATGTCCCGATCGAAGCCGGGGACATCATCTACGTCAATCAACGCCCCTGGCTGCTGGCCGAAGAACTTCTCGAAACCGCCATCAAATCCTTCGTGCAGTCGGCAGCCGCCAACTGGGCCGCCCAAAACATTGGTCCGTTCATCACCGAACCTTTTATTCCGTCCACACGATGAAGGGAACCCAACCCAGGACTCCCGACCGCACGCTCCCGAGAAACCACGCCGGAATGTACGTTCCCCCGACATTCGCCTGGTTTCCCGCAGCAATCGCGCTGATCGTCGGATTCGTCGTGGGATGCTCCTCGCCCTCCCGGAAGGCCCATACCTTTGATCCCAGATCGACCCCCCAGGCGGCCGGGTTTGAGTCGGTCGCACCCACCAACCAGCTGGACCCGGCCTGGCTCCAGCCATCCCGGGAACCGCATCGACTTGGTCCGGGCGATCAACTGGACATCGAACTCCTGGGAGGCACAGACGGCATCACGTCGACGTTCGTTGGTCCGGATGGAAAAATCTACTTTCACCTCCTTCCCGGACTCCAGGTCTGGGGTCTGTCGCTCCCCGAAACGAAAGCCCTCCTGGAAAAGGAACTCACCCGGTACATCCGATCACCCCAGATCGCTCTGACCCTTCGAGCCGTACACAGCAGGAGAGTCTGGGTCATGGGCCGTGTGAACACGCCCGGAATCTACACGCTCAATGCCCCCATGACGGTGATCGAAGCCATTTCGAAGGCCGGCGGATTGTTCACCTCCCGATTCTCCGGCAGCACCGAGGAACTCGCCGACCTGCAACACAGCTTCGTCATGCGCCGGGGACAAATGCTCCCGATCAACCTCGACGCCCTGATCCGCGGCGGCGACACCTCGCAAAACATCTACCTGGAACCGGACGATTTCGTCTACCTCCCATCGGCTCTTTCTTCGGAAGTTTATGTGTTGGGAGCCGTGGCACAGCCCAGAATGGTTGCCTTCAAGAATGAACTTTCGTTGCTCTCCGCCATCGCAACCGCCCGCGGTCCCGCCCCGGGTGCCTGGCTCAAACACGTCGCCATCGTCCGCGGATCGCTCTCCACCCCGGCGATCGCGATTGTCGACTACGAAGCCATCGTTCACGGACGTGAAACCGATGTGCGACTTCAACCGCGGGACATCGTCTACATCCCTCAAAGTCCCTACAGCAAACTCGACAGCTACGCCCGACTCATCGTCTCCACCTTCGTGAAAGCCGTTGCCGCCAACGAAGGCGGCCGCGCCGTCGACACCACCATCGGCTCCCCCGGCGTCAGCATCCCGATCGGCCAGTAGCCACCCAAAAGGTAGGGCGAAGCGTCCCGCTGAGCCGGGCCAACCATCCGATCCCACTCCCGCCCATCCGCAACCGCCCACGCCACGCCGGGACGGTTCGCCCCACCTTCCCCCGCCCGCACGGCGGTAGGGCGAAGCGTCCTCGCTGAGCCGCTCAACCGCTTGTCGGCTCACCGGGACGGATTCGCCCTACCCTCCGAATAGCTTAAACGAATGGCAGTACGGTTCGCCCCACTGCCATTCGTTTAAGGGATTCGGAAGTCGGGGGGGGGTGTCCGTTTGGAACGGATGTCTGCCTCGCGGCTGGAGCCGTGGATCCCGAATCGGGATCACCTCATTTTTTCACGCGAACGTACGGCAGGGACCGTATTGTTTAGGTATCGGCAAAGCGGCGTCGGCGCAGTCCACGACGCTGTCGCGAACCTGTCAAAGACCGGAGCATCCCCACGAGCGGAGTAACCCCGTTGGGTGGTGTACCTCATGAGGTGGTGTGGCTCGCGCTGCGAGGCACTGTCGGTCGCAGCGCGACCGACTCCACCCAGTCCACCCGGTCAGCTTCATTCAGGGGGTATCACACGATCGCCAGATCTTGGACTGCTCTGCCCTGCACTCCACAGGGCGAGGGAGGAACGACCGTGTTTTGGAGTGCGCGCGGCAGAGCGTAGCGCCGACGCCGCTTTGGTCCTGCCCGAAGAGGCAAACCCACTCACTCCCATCAGGATCCCATGCAGTTCAACTGCAATCCATCAGGAACCTCGGAATCCTCAACAAAGACATCTCCGGCCCGACGCTCACCGGGACGGTTCGCGCCACCTTTCCCCCTCTCCCATTCCAATCCCGGTAGGGCGAAGCGTCCCCGCTGAGCCGCTTGGCCACCCGTGATCCAAATCCCCCCCAGGCTCAGCGGGACGCTTCGCCCGCTGAGCCGGGCCAACCATCCGTTCCCACTCCCGCCCATCCGCAACCGCCCACGCCACACCGGGACGGTTCGCCCCACCTTTTCGGGCCCGCACGGCGGTAGGGCGAATCCGTCCCGGTGAGCCGACAAGCGGTTGAGCGAAAGTGAGTCGAGCGGCTCAGCGAGGACGCTTCGCCCTACCATTTCAGTTCTTGCCACACTCACGATCCCGGAAGGTTTGAACCGCCGGCCCGCGCGGCTTCGGGCTTTCGGCCCTGGCTTCGCGGGCCAGCTTCAGATGTCTCAATCTTCTATTCTGGCTCTCCGTCCTTCATGGGCGAACAAGGGTTCCTTCCTGTGTCATCAGGCTCACTCTTATTGTTGCACCACCCGATAAAACCTCAGACCGTCCGCCTTCGCATCGGGATCGTCGAACTGAAGTTTTCCGTCGGCGTCAACCGTCGTGACCAGCGATTGCCAATCAACGCAGTCCGTTGAAACCTGAACCACCCACTTCACACCCTGAAGCCCGGACACCGACAACCGCACCTTTCCGTCGGCACCAAAAGCGATCGAACCGAGACGGCTCGAGGCGCGTGATTCCCCCTGACCCACGATGCCCATGCTGGCTCCGTCAAACGAGACGGCTCCCTCAAACATCACGGCACCCTGGGTGTCGGACGGGGCTCCAATCGAGTAGCTCAGCTGCCGAACCTCATTATCGAAGAATGGCCCCCAGCGCACTTCCCCGCTCACCGGAGCAAAGCTGCCGTCATCACTGATCCCCGTGGCGGTCCAGCCAGCCGGGACCTTATCCTGCACCGAGTAGGCGGAGACATCGGTTCCCGGCCGGACCTGGATCTGAACCACGAGATCTTCGCCCGGAACATAGACCGGGGAAAGCCGGCGGTTCGACGAGCCACCCACCACGGTGGCGAGCCCCCGGGTGTGGGATTGAAGCCCAACCCGAGCGGGAGTGTTGACCCACCACAAGGGTGCGGTCGTAACGGCTGGATCGATCGTATAGGTTTCCCCGTTCTTCCAAAGGGCACCCGCACGAGTCACGTAGTCTGCCTGGATCGGATTGGGCGGCAGCGGCCACGGCAATTCCTTCTTCCACGCTCCACCATAAGCGACGATCTCGGCGATCGAGAGACGGCCGTCCGGAGGGTTGTTGTCCGCCGGATGCAGGCTGATCGAGTCGATCACACTGACACCGCCGATCGGCACCGCAGCCGAATCCGCCGCGCTGGTCCCAGCGAATACTTTCGGACCCGTCTCCCCGATCGCAGGCGTGACCTCGTAGCTCAGGGTGCGCGGGTTGGAGTCGAAGAACGGCCCCCATTTCACCTTCAGGTTCTCCACGTCGAAACGGCCGCTGTTGCTGATTGCCCCGACTTTCCATCCCGCGGGCGGACGATCCTCGACCGCATAATTGCCCAAGTCGCTCGTCGGCGTCGCCTTCAGGGTCACCACCAACGTCACCCCCGGTGCATAGGCCGGGGGAAGCTGGCGCTCCACGAACGGTTTGAAGTTCGGAGGGGCCACGTTCCCCACCGTGAATCCACGCAACCCGACCAGGTTTGCCGGAGGAACACTCCCCCCGCCGAGCGCGAATTCTATCGGCTCGGACTCGCCCCGGAGAAACGATGTCTCAAACGATTCCCCTTCGAAAACTCGCATGACAATGACAACCCTGTCTCCAGGCCGAATCCCCGGCACCTTGACGTCCACCCCATTCACATACCCCATCGCGGCGGCACTGGTCGTTCGAAAATCCGTTGCAGGGGTCAGCGGGGTCAGGGCCGAAATTGGAGATCCAGCCGGGCCTCCGTAGAGTTGAGCCACCCATCCGGCTCCAACACCCTGGCCGTCCGGCATCAACACCCGCGCATCGACCTTGCCCACGATCCGATTGTTAAAAACCAGGATTCCCGTATTGGGATCGCCCGGAATGGAGAGCAGTGCGGTTACCGATTCGCTTCCAAAACCGTTGGAGACGGTCACGGTGTAGTTGCCGGCATCCGATTCCTGGACGTTTGCCAGAGTGAATGTGGTTCCAACCGCCCCCTCGATCGGTTCACTGTTCTTGCTCCATTGATACGCAAGCGGTCCGGTGCCGGTCGCCACCACCCCCAGCGTCACCGTGGAACCCGCCGTCAGGGTCTGGCTTTCGGGTGCTGTGACAATGATCGGCGGAGTGCCGGATCCGGTTGAATTCTTCCCTATCGTGAACCCCTGAAGCCCCACCAACGGGGCCGGAGGCAGATTCCCCCCACCCAGGGTCAGCGTGATCGGATTCGACTGGCCACGATCAGGGGAGGATTCATAGGTGAACCCTTCCTTGTAAACCCGCAGGACCACCGTGGCTCGCGAACCGGGAGGCAATCCGGGAGCCTTGACCTCCACATAATTCAGGTAACCCTGAGAAGCGCTGCTGCTGGTTCTGAAATCCGTCGTCGGCAACAACGGACGCAACAGATCCACCGGAGTCCCGGCCGCACCTCCGAAAAGTTGCGCCACCCAGCCGCTGCCGGCACCCTGTCCCCCAGCCTCCAGCACCCGGGCATCCACGGAGCCTGCAATTCGATTCACGAACTGGATGATTCCCGTGTTGGGATCCCCCGGAACGGAAAGCAACGCTGTCGACGATTCGCTCCCGAGGCCATTGGTGACCGTCACGGTATAATTCCCCGCATCGGATTCCTGGACGTTCGCCAGAGTAAAAGTTGGTCCGTTCGCTCCGGAAACGGGAACCCCGTTCTTGCTCCACTGATACGTGAAGGGCGCCGTCCCGCTCGCCTCCACACTGAGGGTCACCGTCGAACCTGCAAGCAGCGTCTGGCTCTCGGGAGCCCTGACAATGACCGGCGGATCGGTCAGGCCGGAGGTATTTTTTCCGATCGTGAAGCCCTGAAGGCCAACCAGCGGGGCCGGAGGCAGCGAGTTGCCACCCAGGGTCACTCGGATCAAATTCGATTCACCGCGTTCTGGCGAAGTTTCATAGGTGAACCCCTCCTTGTAGACACGCATCACCACCGTGGCGACCGAACCCGGACGCAATCCGACGGCTTTGACTTCAACAAAATTCAGATAACCCTGAGCCGTGCTGCTGCTGGTTCGAAAACTGGTCGTGGGCAACAGCGGACGCAACTGATCCACGGCCGTCCCGACGGCCCCTCCATAGAGTTGCGCCACCCAACCCGCTCCCGCCCCCTGCCCCCCGGGCAGCAACACCCGGGCGTCCACCGATCCGACGATTCGATTCACGAACTGGATGATTCCCGTGTTGGGATCCCCCGGAATGGAGAGCAACGCCGTTGCCGATTCGCTTCCGACCGCATTGGTGACCGTCACGGTGTAATTCCCGGCATCGGATTCCCGAACATTCTGGAGCGTAAACGTGGTCCCCCTCGCGCCGGAAATCGGAACCCCGTTCTTGCTCCACTGATAGGTCAAAGGCCCAGTGCCGGTCGCTCTCACACTAAGAGTCACCGTCGAACCCGCAACCAACGTCTGGCTTTGCGGACTCACCACAATCACCGGGGGAGTCCTCAGGGACCTGCTCTCGATCCTTTCTGCCAAGTCCTCAAAATCCTGCGCATGGCCCACATGGCCGACCGCCATCGCAATCAAAACACCCAAAATGAGGCTGAAAGCCCCATTCACTGAACTGCCAAGTTCGCGCAGGCACCCAAGCACGAGCCCCCCCCCTCCTCCGCGGGCGCGTTGAGACGAATGGGTTGCAGTTCGAGAATCAGTTTCTGTTTGCATAGTTTGTTCCGCGTTTGCTGTGTTTATCCGTGAATTTCCCGAGCGACGTTGCGTATAGGAACCTCCACAGCCACCCTTCAGGCAGATGAACAGCCTGGTCCCTTCGGCCGCCAGAATCAATCAACACCTCAAAACACAGCACACCCCGTGCCATCTCAAGGCTGACACACACCAAGATTTCAGCCAGGAAAAACCGACCCAGGCGCAGCCTCCTCCCTGAGCCGGCCCTACCGGCCCCTCCAGCAGTGGCAGAGCCGGGACGCTGACCGACCAACGGCTTGCAGCATGATTCCATGTGCATGGCATGATCTGAACACCGCGAACCTATCGCCATTCGGCCAAGAGAATCCGGGGCAACGCGAACCGCACCGCCGGGCCAACCGCCCGGACGGCTCACCGGCACGGTTCGCCCCACTGCCATTCGTTTAAGAACTGAAATGGTAGGGCGAAGCGTCCTCGCTGAGCCGCTCAACCCACTTTCGCTCAACCGCTTGTCGGCTCACCGGGACGGATTCGCCCTACCCTCCGAATAGCTTAAACGAATGGTGGTAGGGCGAAGCGTCCTCGCTGAGCCGCGGGTCACCCGAGGTCCAGATCCCCGATCGCTCACCGGGACGGTTCGCGCTACCTCCAGAGCACCAGACTTCGGCGGAAATCAAAGGGATACTTTTCGGTAGATGAGGCGCAGGTCGGTGCCCGGGTATTTTGTTTCGGTTTCGGTCAGTTCGGCGCAGAGGTGTTCCAGGGCGGCATCGTCGCGAGG
>JAIPJX010000150.1 GCA_021733945.1 Verrucomicrobiota bacterium
TGTCGCGAGTGGCGGGTTGGAGGGGGGCAAAGCGGCGTCGACGCTACGCTCTGCCGCGCGCACTCCAAAACACCGTCGTTCTTCCGACGTGGTTCTTCTCGATTTCGGGTTGCCGGGAATCAAGGGCGGCGCGGCGGTCCATTGGGTTAAAACGGCGCTTCCCTCTTGCCGGGTTCTTGTGGTGACAGGAATTCCAATCAACCACGTCGTCTTCGAAGCGCTCGAGGCGGGGGCGGACGGCTTTCTGGACAAGGAAGGCATCACCGCGAAGGTTTTGTTGGGGGAGATTCGCGCCGCGCACGAGGGAAGAGCGCCGCTATCCGACCGCGCCCGCCGGCTTGTTTTGGAGAAGCTGCAAGCAGAGCGCCCGAACCTGGCCGAATGGAACAAGCTGACGGAGCGGGAGAAGGAAGTCGCCAGCCTGCTCAAGCGAGGGCTGCCGGACAAGGAAATCGCCCGTGCATTGAACATTTCGGTGAACACCGTTCGCATTCACTTCAGCCATATTTTCAGCAAGCTCGAAGCTCGAGATCGGTATGAAATACAGTTTAACTATGGGGCTTTCGCGAAGGGAGGGGTTAGGTTCGAGCGAATCCGATCTCTGCCGATAGAATTCAAAATGGCAATGGGCATAGCTGATTTTCAGCTATAGACATTTCCGCGACGGAGTGACATCAATGGGGACGTTTGAAAGCCCGGCTCCAAGAATCCGTAATCACACTCGCTGGGGAATGAGCGAAGCAGGGTACGCACGGGGCGCTTGTGAAATGGCGAAGTGGCTTGAGCGGAGTTGGCGCGCCTCATTACGGCAAGTTACGTTTCATTTGAACAACGTGCGAGGTTAGATTGCCCAAACTGAGGTGGCTCCAAAAGCCAACTTGGTGCCTGATAGTTGAATCATTTGATGAAAGCACCGGAAAATCCAGAAGCCTTTCCTGCGACGACTGCGGAAGAACTGCAAAAGCCATTTCGTCAATGGGCTTTCTGTCCTGGCGAATCCTCGCGGTTGAGGCTTAGTTCCGGAGGGCAGATATGGGTGAAAGTGATTCTGCTGAAAAACCCCATGGATCGGGTGCTGCAATTTTTGGTGGGGCGAGGGCGCTGGGGTTCACTCTTACAGGCATGCGTAAATATTCACAGAAGATTAATTATGAGAAACAAGTGTTCTTGGAGCGAATCTGGGTTGATTGGAATTCGCTTCCCCCTGTTGCTTGTAGTTCTAGGATTGCTTGTTGTGAGTACTCGCACTCGGACTTTGTTCGCAGGGGTGTTCAGTGCTTCCGGATACGTGGAATGTCAAAACCTTGATCAAGGGGGAAGCGTTCTCGGAAGTGCTCGCCGCGACTTTAAAGTCCTGGTAGCGGATGAAAAGTGGCGAATTGAGACAAGGAATTCAACGAACACGGAAGAGCCTGTGGTTCTGTTTTCTTATGACGGGAATTCTCTATCGCGCAATTCCTACTATATAGAAAGCGAACTCGCTGCAATGAAGGAGGCATATTCCGGAAATAGAACACTGCAACCAGTCTCGACAAATCGTAATAGCGGGCACCTGGGCTGGGTTGAAAATTCACTTAGTGTCTATTCCGCGAAAACACCGATTTTTGATCGTTGGCTTACATTACCAGTGTGGCTGGGCTTCGCGTCCTCCGATTTCTGGAGTTCGGTCGAGACCAATTCGTTTCATGATTTCACAATAGGAGGAGATAGTCCACTCATGTCCGGTCCTCCAACGGTGACTTCTCAAATAGAAGAGATTCGATATCCCGACTACGCGATCCTCAAACAAGCTCAAATATTTAACCTTGGCTACTATACAAAGCAACTTCCCGACGGCGAAACTGTAAAAGTGAACTACCCAAGCCCATTTGACAGAGGTTTTCTTCGGGGGATGTATAGAGTGGAGAGTTTTGATGAAATCGAAGGGACTAATTATCCCAATACAGGTGTCCTAGAGCTATGCGGTCCAAACTTTAACGCAGACTCTAGCTCTGAAGTCTGGTGCTCCCTCCGGGCTCGGATTCATATTACGCAATTTACACCGGACGCTTCGAGTCAAGCGGCTTCAGCGAACTTTTCACCCAGCATTGATCCTGGCAAACTCACTTCGGTAACTGATACTCGCACAATTGAAAGGCTTGGAGGGAATCTGAGCTACTACACGCGCGATCGGATGCTCGAACCAGACAGCGTTGCAAGCCAGGATTTTATTGCGAAACAGCAGCAGAGAATTGCATTTGCTAACAAACTGCGAAAAGATACACGCGATAGGGGTAGATTAATTGCCAGTATTCTCTTTGCAGCTCTCATCCTTTCGCCACTAGTTCTCATTGCGTACAAGAGAAAGTTCAATCGCACGCAAAGCACAAACCGATAACGTATTATATATATTTGAAACGGTTCCAATACTTCAAGTCAAATGCAAAGGCGACGATAGCTTCGGCGCTCGTTGTTTTTCTTTCTGTGAGTGCAGTGTATGTGTACGGGCAGTGGACGGAAACGATACAGTATGGAAGTAATTGTTTTAACCCTCCGCTTTCAACCTCATGTCCTTCGTCTCCGCCTTCGTGCGGAACCTGTTGGGAATGCACAGGTGGCCCAACATCTGAAGGACTGAAACAATGAAGAACGAACGAGCCTTCACGTTGATCGAACTGCTGGTTGTGCTTGCGGTGATTTCCATTCTGGCGTCGCTCCTATTGCCGGCCCTTGGCACGGCCAAACGCAAATCCCACCAAATCCTTTGCGTGAGCCGGCTCAGCCAGCTTGCCAAGGCCACCATCATGTACGCCGATGATTTCGACGATCAATGCCCTCCCGTGCGGCGTCAAACATCAAGCAACTGGGGCATCCGGTTGAAGCCCTACTATGAGGCCGGCGAGATCATCCAATGTCCGTCGTACGACCGGCGGAACAATCATCCTTGGGACAAGAATCATTTCATCATCAACGGCTGGAACGATTACTTAAACGAGGCGCTTTCGGCGGAGGAGTTTTCGCAATTCACAAACGGAGTGTATTCAAGAGGGATGCGTTTGTCCGATGTGAGGCAGCCGTCCGAGACGGTGTTGTTTGGCGAGAAGCGCGCGAATTCCGGGCATTTCCACATGGATTTTTACCAGGGTTACAAAGGGAATGATATCGAGGAGATCGAACAGAGGCGGCACAAAGTGGGCAAGACCGGGTCGAACTATGCGTTCGTGGACGGAAGGGTGGAACTGCTCGGATTCGGCGAATCGGTTACCCCGGTCAACTTGTGGGCGACTTCGAAGCAATGGCGCAACGCCCCGGCGCTGCCGATCGAATTATTGAAGTAACCGTCGATTTATCGGTGGGCTCTCGCCTTCAGGATTTCCGGTTGCCTCAACAGAAAACCGCGGCGCTTGGCCAAGTGATCCTTCAACGCGGAAAGGTTTACCGCGAGCCTCCGGGACGCGTCATCGCGATTCGCACCCGAAGCCGAGGCGCGAATTCGGACCTCCTCGCGCAGCAAATTCCCCAACTGATCGATGATCGGATAGAAGACCTCTTCCGTATAAATGGTCTCTAGAATCTCTTTGGTTCGCGCCAGAAAACGTTCCCGGAACCGGGAGTTGGAGAGAAGCGGTCCCGAGAAATGGCCCGGTTCGCGCCACCAAATGTGGTATCCCGGCGAATCGCTCAACAGCCGGGCGATAGCGAATAGTGACGCCGGAGGGCGGTCTTCGTTCATACCGTAAGTGATCGGCATTTCGTAAAACACTTTGCCGTCGGGCAATCCGTCGTGGTAGCCCCAAGTTTTGTCTTGGTCCCAAGGAAACATCAGCCATTTTCCGGAGCCCCTGGTGTCATGGTAGGTGAAGTAGTTGTTAAAAAACCCGTCCCAATGAGAGAGAACCATGTTCACCGCGAAATAATTGACCACCTGATCGACATCGAAATGTTGCCGGATGATTTCCCATTGCCGGTCGCCACGCGTGGAGTTGAGCGCATCGAGCAGGTCCAGCAGATCCTGATGTCCGGTGTGGATGCGGGTTTTCTTTTCGTGCTGCCTGACCGCTCCCCGTTCGTAGTGAAGCAGCTTGTACAGATCGCCCTCGTCATTGAGATCATTGCGGCGGAGGAATGCGCGGTTGGGCTGTTCGACAAGCAGATGGTAGCCGAGCAATGCATCGTCCATTTGGATTCGGATCAGTTCCGACAATTCGGCGGCGTTTCCGGCCATGCGATACAGTTTGTACGCGAGGTATTCGGCCGGAACAAATCGTTCCGATTGCTCGAAGATGAGATTGATTTTCGTCATGCCGTTCAACGGGTTGTCTTTGCGAAAACCGATTTTGAATCCCCTCGGACGGTCTGTGATGTGAACATAATCGAACAGTTTGGATTCGCGGGACACCGGGTCGGTATAGACGAACGCCGAAGTTCCGCGGGCCGGGAGCGGAGGACTGGGCGCATCCTGGGTTATTCGCTGCCGCAGCCTCCGGGATGGGCCGCCATGCCTCGTGGCGAAAATTTGCGGATCGGTGTGAATGAGGTGTCCCGTGGGAATTCGGCCAATGTCGAGGGCGGACGGAACATAGCAGGAAAAATCGGGCCGAATGTCTGTCTCACTCGGATGCAGGCGCTTGGCGCCGGACCCGTCGATTGCTTCGATGTGAAATCGAACCAAGCTACCGGTTTCCTGTCCCGGAATTATAGCGGAATATCCATCCTCAGATTGCGCCACCATCGGAAGAGACACTTCCACTCCGGGATCTCCTGAGCGCGCGACGCGATACACAACGCGGACTGTGTTCAAGGCATCGGAATCAGTCACACTTGTGGTGATTCGAATGGGCTCGCCGGGACGCGGAAACGGAGGGCTGAAGCTTGTGTTCTTGATAACGGGTGGCGGATTTGCTGACGCATTGACATTTGGTCGCCCCGGTGTTCCGTGCGGTCTTGATGGATCATCGGAGAAGCCCGATGCTGCCCAGTTCTGTGGCATGTCAGACGGAGATCGCGCACTGATTCGTTCAAGGGATGCGCCCTCGCCATCCGCGGCCACCGGCCAGGGACTGCGATCGCTATACGTTATCGAATCGACGAGACGTCCGGAAGCGTCGGCAAGTTCGATTCTTTCCCCGCCATTTTTCAAAGCTCCGATGAAGGCCCCAAACGGCGCTTGGCGATAGAATTCTTTAAACACGCTTTCGTTTTTGCAGATCACCATGTAGCCTCGTGCTTCGATAGTGGATGTGGGAGGGAACGTGAACTGAATGCCATCTGTAAAAGTAAATCCTCCGATATCGACCGGTTGATCCGAATCATTGTGAAGCTCAACGTATTCGAGATTCTCTCTATCGTTAGGTGCATGGTAGAGAATTTCATTGATCACAATGGGGGCAGCACTGCTTTGCGCCCAGCCGATCCCGAATAGGATGACCGGGGCTAGGCCGATCCGAAGAACGCGAATGATCCGGTTGCATTCGGTGAAAAGATTCTGCATTTGAGGTTTTTGGATGCGCATCACTGAATCAAATTGAGAACCGGAGAGAGTTCGGAGCGTGGGAAACGTTCGGCAGGATCATGTCATTCACTTGCTGACGAAGATTCTAACGGGTTCTTCAAACGGTGTAAACCATCCCGAATTGACAATATGATGACCCCGCGAGCCATTCACGATGTTTCCGGAACGTTCGTCCGATTCTGCTTCGTTGGAAGCGGTGGCCTCATTGTCGATATGGGAATCCTGTTTCTTCTCGCCGAGCCGAGCATGTTGGGGTGGCCTGTTGTCCTCAGCAAAGTGCTGGCGGCGGAAACCGCGATGATCAACAATTTCGTGTGGAACGAAGTTTGGACGTTTCGCGATCGTAGCAGGCTGGGACGCTCGACGCGAAACCGGCTCGTGCGTCTGTTGAAGTTCAACCTGATTTGTTTCGGCGGACTCGTTGTCGCCGTGGTCACGCTAAAAGCCCTCATTACGTGGTTCGCCTTCAGCTTGTATGTTGCCAACTTCGCCGCGATCGTTGCCGCCACGGGATGGAATTTCGGCATGAATTACACATTCAATTGGACCCGAAGCAATGAAACCCGCGGCTCGAAAGCTTGATTTCCTGATTCGCGCCGACTTTGCGATCATCTGGATCGCGCCGTTCGCAAGCTCCTTCTCTTTTGGATCGTCAGCCAACGATCCGGCCGGGCCGCGGCATTCCTGGCCGAGCTCGTGCTCGTTTCGTCGCCGTCATCTCTTCCTTCCTACCCCTATTGTTCCACCTCGCAGGAACACGCCAGCCTAAAGATCGAGTGGCGTGCCTGGATCAACGAGCCCGGCGACGCCACCAGCTGTAGAAGCCCGGAGCGGCGAGGGCCGCGAACAGGGTGATCCAGAGGACCAGGCAGATGGGGCGGAGCAGGAACGGCCGGAAGGATCCTTCCGATTTGATCAGGCCGGTTCGGAACGTTTCTTCCAGGACCGGTCCGAGGATTAATCCCAGGATCAGCGGAGCAAGCGGGACTTTTCGTGATTCCAGAAAGAACCCGATCAGGCCAAACACGAACATGACATACACATCGAACAGACTGTTTCTCATGGTGTAGGAGCCAACGACCGAGAACACGGTGACGGCGGTCATCACCACGCCTCGGGGCAGTCGGAGGATCCAGCTGAACGCCTTGACTCCCAAAAGGCCGCAGGGAATGAGAAACAGCTGGGTCCGCAGTGCGATTTGGAAAATGTTCGATACCTGATCGGCGTGATCCCGGAACAGGGCGGGGCCGGGTTTGATGTCGTACATGATCAGCGCCCCCAGGACAATGGCGGTGACGGCGTCCCCGGGGATTCCGAAGACGAGCGCCGGGATCCACGCGCCGGCGACGGCGGCGTTGTTCGCGCTGGTGGGTGCGATCACCCCTTCCACGGCACCGGTCCCGAAGGATTTGCCTTCCCGGGATGTTTTTTGAGCGAGCCCGTAGGCGGCCCAGGCCGCGATGTCCGCACCGGCACCCGGGAGGGCACCGATCACCGTTCCGGCGACGGAGGATTTGAGGACGGTCCCTTTCCGACGCCAGATTTCGGTCCATGCCAATTTGTGATCGAGCGTGACCCCGGCGGGAATTGTTGCCTGATTGAGCTGTTTACCCTGCACGACATTTCGCAACACCTCCGAAAGGCCAAACAGCCCGATCATCACCGGGATGAAACCGAGCCCGTCCATGAGATCGATTTGTCCGAAGGTGAATCGTTGGGCTCCGCTGATTCCGTCCAGGCCGATGGTGGATAGCAGAATGCCAAGGGCGGCGGCGAAGAGACCGCGGAGCAGGCTGCCCTGACTCACGACGGCGCTCATGCAGAGTCCGAGCAGGGCCATCCAGAAGTATTCGAAATGACTGAAACGCAGGGCAAAGGCGGCGAGCTGCGGGGCCAACACCATCAGCAGGATAACCCCGATGAGACCGCCCAGGCTGGAGCAGTACACATCGAGCGTGAGCGCCAGTCCGCCCCGTCCCCGCTTGCACATTTCGTGTCCGTCCAGAGTTGCTGCGGCGGAGGCGGGTGTGCCGGGAATGCGCAGGTAGGTGGCGGGAATATCACCGGCAAAGATCGCGGTGAAACTGACGCCGATGATCATTGCCAGACCGGCATTGGGGGGCATGTAGAAACTGATTGGGACAATCAGAGCAACGGCCATCGTCGCTGTGAGGCCCGGTGTCGCCCCCACGAAGATGCCCAGCATCATGCAGAGGAACCAGGGGATCAGGATTTGAAGATGGAACAGGTCCGCCATGAATGGGAAAGTCGACTCCGGGTGTCAGTGGATCAGAACGGAAACATCAGGACTCCCGCCGGCAATTGGACTTTGAACAATTGCACGAAGAGCAGGTGGACCGTCATCAACATGGCAAGGGAGGCGACGGCCGATAAGATCCATCCGGTTCCGAGAAGCCGCATCATGGCTATCGAAAAACACAGGGTGCTGATGAAAAAACCAACCCATGGCATCGCCGCAAAATAGAGGATCAACGATCCCAGCAGGATGAGGGTGTTCCGGACCTGAGCCGGTTCGGCGCGTGGTTCCTGTGTCTGTTGGGGAGCGGCGGGGACGGGCTTTTTGAGCAGCGCGGCGGCCAGTTTGTACAGGCCCCCGAGCATCAGGAGTCCCGCCAAGAACCAGGGCAGGGCGCGGGGGCCGGGGTCGTGGTTCCCAGGCATCCCGAGGGTCTGAATCTGGAAGGTTGCGACGATGACGACCCCGGAAATCAGAATCAGGGTGATTGGAAACACCCTGTCCCTTTTGGTTTCTGGGGCGGCGCGGCTCATAGTTTGGAATACCCTGTGGCTTCCACAACGGTTTTCCATTGTGCCTCCTGCGCTTCGAGGAAGGCCGAAAAGGCCGCTGAATCCCTGATGACGATGGCGAAACCGTTCTTCTTCATGAAAGTTTTAAACGCTTCGGATTGCACGATCTCCAAGGCCTTCGATTCGAGTGATTTTACGATGTCCGGAGGCGTTCCTTTGGGAAGTGCCAGCCCGCGCCAACCGACGGCGGACCAGTCGATGCCGGCCTCCTTGCACGTCGGGATGTCCGGGAATTCGGCCAGACGTTCGTCCGACATGACGGCCAGAGCCCGGAGCTCACCCGACTCCAGTTGCGCGGCCGCTTCGGGTGCACTGCAGCAGATTGCGTCGACGTGTCCCCCGAGCAGTTCGACAATGGACGGGGCGGAACCCTTGGAGGGAATCCAGCGGACGGAGTCGACGGGTAATCCCGCGGCGAGCAGGAAACCGGCTCGGGCCAGGTCCCAGGCACCGCCGGTGGCGGTTCCCGAAAGGGTGGTGGTGCCGGGGTTTTTCCGGATGTGATCCAGGAAATCCGGAAGGGTTTTGAACGGGGAATCCTTGTTCACCAGAATGGCCGCCGCGTCGGCGTTGACCTGGAGGACCGGTTCGAAATTGCGATAGGTCAGGTCGGTGATTCCCATCCAATGCATGGTGCTCAGCTCGAAGGTGATCATCGAGATGGTGTAGCCGTCCGGAGTCGCGAGTGCGCCCGCCGAATGTCCGACCGCACCACTTCCCCCAGTGCGGTTCTGAACCACGAACGGCTGGTTATATTGTTCCTTAAACAGATCCGCCAGAATCCGGGAAACCCGGTCGGTGCCGCCGCCGGCAGCCCAGGGGCAGACGATGGTGGCCGCACGGGAAGGATACGCGCCGGCGGTTTCGGTGGTCTGTGTCGTGGACTCTGGAGCACAGCCGATCCATGCGGTCAGGGCGAGGGGAAGGCAGTTGAATAGAAAACGTCTTATCACGGTTGACTTGGATTGGTATTCTGGTTTCGGTTCGGAATTGAGATCCCGCAGGCTAGCCGATTCGCCCCGCGATGCCCAGCTCAAAGAGGGATGTCATCGGCGTGTGTTTTCGTACCAGACCACGTTCCGGCTGGTTTGACCTGCAATCAGAAAATCCAGATCGCCGTCTGCGTCCATGTCCAGCACGCGGATGTCGTAGGCTGCCTGGTTCTCTCCGACCACCCGGGGTGTGAACCGGCCCTTGCCGTCGTTTTCATACCAGACCACCCGTTTGTCCAGCTTGGCGCAGGTGGCCCCATCGAGGTCGCCGTCTCCGTCGATGTCAATCAGCTGCAGGCAGTGGGGGCCGTCGAGGGTGGGATCGATCTCGTGTTTTACCCAGTTGGGGCCTTCGAACCAGGCAACCCCCTTGCCGTGTCCCCGGGACGCCAGGAAATCCTGGACGCCGTCCCCGTTCAGGTCGCCGGGATGAATGTTGGTGGCTCCGATCTCATCGGCGGCGATCAGGTTTTTGCGCCAGGACCGAGTAGGATCCGACGGGTTTTTCCACCAGGCGAACCAGTTGCCGTTTTCAAACGTCTCGCCCTTGGCACCGACGCAGACATCGGGGCGACCGTCCCCGTCCACATCGCCGAAACCGAAATAGTGATTGCCTCCGGGCGCATCGCCATCCGCCAGAACATGGCGGATCCAGTGGTCCGCCTGACGCGGGTTTAGTGGAATCTCCAGCCAGGTGAGCGAGTTGGGCGCGGCTCCGTCCGCTGCGAAATTGTTCACGAGCAAATCGGCTTTGCCGTCGCCGTTCACGTCGGCCCGGAGCGTGCAGTGAATGCCGTGGATCTCGTTGTCGATGTTGTGAAACGCCCAGGGGCCACTCGCGGACGAGCCCGGGTTCTCCAGCCAGAACACATCGTGGTCCGGGATAGCGCCGATGTAGTCGGGATCTCCATCGCCGTCCACGTCCAGAACCTCGCTGTGGATGCAGTTCCAACCCTGGCTGGGGCCTTTGTGCAGGATCACCTCTTTCCAGTCCGGTGCCACGAACAGACGCACGCTGCCGTTGCCGCTTGAGATGACATCGATTCGACCGTCGCCGGTGAAATCGGCACCCACCGCGGTGTTGCTGTGGAATCCCTGCGCGACGACATGGCGGTGCCATGGATCAAGCTTGCGGATGACTTCGGCCGCATGGGGGATGGGGTTGATGGCGGGGATTGAGAGCGCCATGCAGGCGGACGCGAGGCAGGTTGTGTTCTTCAGCATAAGGTTCCTTGTCGGGCGTTGGCAGGGTTGGGGTGATGGTTGGATCTGTGGGTCAGTTGATTTTCTGGATGACCGCCAGCCAGTCCTGCTCGGGATCGGAGGGCGGGGTGCCGATTTCGACGATGCCGCCTCCGAGAACGCGGCGTACGGCGCTGGTCTGGAGTGGGCCACCGGAACGCGGGTTGAACCAGCGGACTCGGAACTGGCCACGGGCGGCCGAAAGATCCAGTCGACTGGTGCCTCCCTGGGGCAGGTAGACCAGGTAGACCTCATCCGGTTTGGCCAGGCAGTACCGGGTGTTGGAATCGGAGGCGTTTTCGATGAGGCCGTTTGCGTTGGTCATTTCCGGGAACGGAATCCGTTCGCTTGCGAAAAACTCGATGGCAATCCGGCAATAATCCCAGGAGCGATCGCGGCTGCGAAAATCCTGACAGATCAGGTCGTTCTCGGGAAGCTGGTAACCGAAGTAATATTCCACGCCGCCGCCCCCCGCCATGAGGTTGCCCCAGAGCGTGTGTTTCCGGATGGCGTGCAAGTCGTATTGTTTCTCTCCCTGATGAGCGATGCCGTCGTGTCCCTTGTATCCCGGATCCGGTGGAACGCCGAGGCTTGCGGGGTTTTGTTCGTCGTTGGCCACCACCCAGGGTTTGCCGGAAGTGGTCGATTCCGTGACCCATTGGAGGGTCCGTTGGTGGGCCTGGTCCCAGCCGTTCTGGAGCGAAAGTCCGGTCAGGCCATCTTCCACACCCAGAAGCGGCGTGTAGACCCTGTCCTGTTGGTTCGGAAAGGTGTGAAGCACAATCGGGTGATCGTAGGGATCGGTGGCTCGGAGATACCGCGCCATGGCGAGTTGTTCCTCGGTGGACTGCGTGTTCTCTTCGCCGAGATTCCAGTTGAGCGCCAGTTCGTGGGCGAACCGCGCGATCAGTTCCCGGCAATAGAGTTTGCGCTCCGGACCCAGCAACCCGCCATCGAGGGATTCGGGAACGACCGTGGGTTCCCCTTTGTCGCCGTGGCGATTGTCGTCGATCTCGTTTTCCTGAAGTTTAAAATGGAGGTGCAACCCGCGACTGGTCGCGTGGTCGAATACGATCTGCCACTGGTCGAGTTTGGAACAGTCGTAGTGCAGCTTCGAGTTTCGGTCCACAAACGGCCATACGTTGTCGCCGTCGCCTCCGGCGTTGTAGGGGAGGAACGAGAAGGTATTCAGGCCTTTTGAAGCCAGATAGTTGAGGGCACCGATCAATGCCCTGCCTTTGCCGTTCTTCCAGGTGGGATCGCCGGGGAGCCAATCGGCTGCATGAGGTGCCCAGGTTTTTATGGGAGCAGCGGCCTTGGGCACCACGGTGCCGTCGAAATCCTCATACGCCAGGAGTGTTTCCGGTGCGTCGGGGCCGGCTTTCAGAAAAAACTCTCCGGAGCCTGCAAATTGAAGGTAACGCCGTCCGACGTAGGTCAGTCGCCCTTTGGACCGGAAGTCGCGGTTTGTTTTGTCCGAGGGTGCAATCGTGAAATTTCCTGTCCGGTCGTTGTAGGCCGGATCCGGAGTGCCCGTTGCTTCCGGGTCCAGGGCTGCCAGCCGACCCGTGGCGAAGCTGATCCGGTAGTTCCAAAGTCCCGGTTTGTCGGGGGAAAGATGCGCGCGCCAGTGGGTGCCGGATTCTGCCGAGCTTTCCGCGGCCGATCCGTCCGCCGCGAAATATCCAGGCACCCGGTAGGAGGGGGATCCTGAGGCATGGGTGAAAGTGACAGCGAACCGGTGGTCGGTGAACGGATTCGGAGACGTGTCCCGTTCATGCGCGAAAGGCCCGTCGAGGGTCAGGGTCACCTTGTGCCATTGATTGAGTTCGCCTGTGATTTGAACCGCGCCGGTCCCGTCGGGCCCCCGGCCCGGGTTTGTGCCGGGCTTTGCGGCGGTCAGGTCGGTCTCGATGTTTTTTGCGATCCAACGCGCCAGAGTGGAACTGCCATGCCCGTAACCGCCGGGGAGAAGCACATAATCCCTGGTTTGAACGGCGGGCGGCGAACCCCAATGAACCGGGTAGGTGGGTTTGGTGGCTGCGGTCTGGGCTCCGAGGATGGTGTGAGGGTGAAGGAGGGCTGCCAGGACCGTGAATAGGATCGCGACCAGCGGGATGAGAGAGGGGACGCGTTTCGGAAGAAGAGTCTGGATGGGTTTCATGGCCTGGTTTTGGAGGTCGTTGAACCGGTTTTGCAGTGCGCCGGATGCCGCGATGCAGGCGGTGAGCGGCCGGTTGGAATGGTGTGTTAATTGGGCATGATCTGGATGACCAGTGCGGTGGTGTTGTCCGTGCCGTCCTTCTGCACGGCGGATTCGACCAGACTTTGAGCGGGGTTGGCGGTGGACCCGGCGGCAACCGTCTCGCGCAGGATCTCGACCAGATTGTTGTTGTACAGTCCCTCGACCAGTCCGTCCGTGCAGAGCAGGAACAGGTCGCCTGGTTCATAGGCGACGGCACCCACCTGGGGTGTGACGAACTGATTGCCGCCTCCGAGGGCTTTCTGGAGCACCTTGCGGCGCGGATGGGTTCGGGCCTCGCGTTCGTTGAGTTTCCCCTGCTGGAAGAGCCAGCCGACATGCGTGTCGTCGAGGGTGATCTGGCGGATTTCGTTGGCGTTGGCGGGAAGGGAATAGATGCGGCTGTCGCCGATATGCCCGAAGTACATCCAGCCCGGGGTGAACCAGGCCAGGCTGAGCGTGGTTTCCATGCCGCGGCATTCGTCGTAGCTGCCGCCCACGTAGGTGAGGGCCTTGTGGATGCTGTCGAACAGTTCCTCGAGCACATCGACAAAACCGGTCTGCATGCCCTGGGCCGACTGTTGAAAGGAGCGGGGCAGGAGCAAAGTGAGCTTTTCGATCGCGATCCGGCTGGCGAATTCACCCGCCCGGGCACCGCCCATGCCGTCGCTCACGGCGAAGGCGAAATCCATCGGTTCGTTGGAAGCCTCGCCGATGCGACCCAGGAGATTGGCCTCGCGGGAATCGAACTGAAGACCCAGGAACCGGTCTTCGTTGTTCGTACGCACCTTGCCGCGGTCGGTCCAACCGAACCATTTCAGGCAGGAGAACGAAGGGGGATCGTCCCGATTGTCTAGGCGCATGAGGGATTCTTGGGGTCAGGAAGGATTGTGGCAAACTCGAAATCAATGATGCAGAACCTGCCGTCAGCCTGCCGGTAGGTCACGTTGCGGATGTCCGGATCGTCGTGACGAACTCCGAACTCCTCCAGTTCCGCGAAGATTTCCTGGGTTCGCTGTTCGTCCAAATGGGTGACGCGGGTGCCGCAATTGCTGGTGATGATGCGGAGTTTTTTGCGGTCGGCTTCCAGCAGCTTGGGGACGAAGGAGCAGCCGCGGGATTCGAGATGGCGCAGAACCTTGACCTCGGTTTCGAATCGGGAGGGGGCGTCTTTGCCGTGGTAGACTTTGAAGACCCGTCCATCATAGCTCAGGTTGACGGTCGCGCGGAGGGTGTCCTTAACTTTCAACATATGGAACAGCTTGGCTCTTGGTTTGCGGGCGATCCGGGTGATTGGTTAAATATTGCGCAACGAGATCAAATCTAGCCAGTGCATCCGGCGTGGTCCCTGTCTTTCCGGATCAGGCAGAGATCGTGCAAACACCTGTAAACCATTGATAACAGCTCTTGCCGGATTCGAAAGAAAATATCGATCGACAAATGGCATCCTTGCTGCTTGGGTGTTTTGGCGCAGTAAAGCACTGGATGCTTTCCCGCCGAAAGACTGAACGACTGTAGCATTCATCTCCACAAATACAAACGCACATGGCGAAATACAAACTGGAATACATTTGGCTGGATGGGTATCAACCTGTTCCGAACCTCCGCGGAAAAACCAAGGTCGCGGATTTTGAGAGTTTCCCCACACTGGAGCAGGTGCCCTTCTGGGGTTTTGACGGTAGTTCCACCCGGCAGGCCGAGGGGCACAGTTCGGATTGCATGCTCAAGCCGGTGGCTGTGTACCCGGATGCCACGAAGGAGAACGGTGCCCTGGTCATGTGCGAGGTGATGTTGCCCGACATGAAGACTCCGCACCCGAGCAATGCCCGTGCGACCATTCAGGACGATCCGGATGACTGGTTCGGTTTTGAACAGGAGTATTTTCTGTACAAGGACGGAGTTCCCCTGGGATTCCCTCCGGGAGGCGGGTTCCCCGCGCCGCAGGGCGAATACTACACGGGTGTGGGTTACAAGAACGTAGGCTCGATCGCCCGCGAGATTGTGGACACCCATCTGGAGATTTGTCTCGAGGCTGGCATCAACCACGAGGGCATCAACGCCGAAGTGGCGAAGGGTCAGTGGGAGTTCCAGATCTTTGGAAAAGGGTCCACCACCGCTGCGGATCAGATGTGGGTGGCCCGTTACCTCCTGCTCCGGCTTTGTGAGAACTACGGAGTGGATGTCAACTGGCACTGCAAACCCCTGGGTAATCTCGACTGGAATGGGTCCGGCATGCACTCCAATTTTTCGACCAAGCACATGCGTGAAGTGGGCGGCAAGGATTACTTCGAAGCGTTGATGGCTGCGTTCGACAAATACAAGAACGAGCACATCGCCGTCTATGGTCCGGACAATCATCTGCGCCTGACCGGACTTCACGAGACTCAGTCGATCGATAAGTTCAACTACGGTCTGGCCAATCGCGGGGCGTCCGTTCGTGTGCCTCACAGCTTCGTCAACGACGGTTACCGGGGTTACCTCGAAGACCGCCGACCCAACTCACAGGGCGATCCCTACCAGATCGCGAGCCGCATTCTGCAGACCATCGCGACCGTGCCGAAATAAGGCACGGGTTCGGCGAGTCAGGAATCATTCCAAAGCGTCAGGGGCGTCCGCTCCTGGCGCTTTTTGTTTGTGCGCCCGGCACTGGGCGCAGCGCCGACGCCGCTGTGGTCCTGCCCGAAGAAGCAACCCCGCTCACTTCCATCCGGATCCCAATCCGTTCAACGGCAAGCCATGAGGAACCTCGAAATCCTCAACGAGGACATCTCCGCCCCTTAAACGAATGGCAGTGCGCTTCGCCACACCAACCTTGGGTGGGGAGGGGAGGTAGCGCGAACCGCACTGCCATTCGTTTAAGAACTGAAATGGTAGGG
>JAIPJX010000151.1 GCA_021733945.1 Verrucomicrobiota bacterium
CCCTGCAACCCGGCTCGCCGGGACGGTTCGCGCTACCCAAAAGCGGTAGAGGACTACCGCCGTCCAAGACGCTTCGCCTTGGTGGGGGGCGCGCACTAAACTTCGTTCGTCATCGACGAAGAATTCTGTCATGCACCCATCGGGCACCGTGATTTCCGCGCTGTAGACCCCGTCGCCCTCCGCGCCATCGGGACCTGTTCCGTCGTTTCGGAATTCCAGAGGGTCGAGTCCCGGGATGGATCCGACGACAACCGCATCGGTCACAGCCGCGAAATCGGACACCGAAACGCGAACGATCTCCACACTCCCCCTCAACAACGGTCCACCTGCGGGAGACACCGTCAGTTCCAGCAATCCGTCCGGAGCCGCGTTCAAGGTCCGGTAGGCATTGAGTCTTCCGCCGGTCAGAGTTTTGCCGATCAACGACTCCAGCGGCACCACGCCTTCGAGAATGCGCTGACGCATTTCGATCAGGCTCCTGGCATCCGAATCAAACAGCACCAAGCCGGGAACCAGGGAATAACGCTCGCGAACCATGAGTCCGTTTGCGCTCAGCGGCCCCACCACGGAATCCACGGCGATGCCGGACCGGTATTTTGCGAGAATCCGGGTCGGATGCACCCGCTGCTCCTTGAAAAGGGCGAAGTCGGAGCCCTGAGACCGGTTCAAACCCACAAGCAGCAGGCACACGAACAGAAGGAAAGCGTTCGATCGCTCAATCCTCCTTCGTGTCAATCCGGTCCCCATCCCGTTAGACTAGTTCGTTTCCTCACGCTTTGTCGAACGGGGAATACCGGATCGCCTCCGGATCAACCGGTTTCGACTCACTTCAGAAGGGCAATCACCACCGGAATGGTGAGGACGCTTGCGAGAGTCGAGAGAAAGACGGCCTTCGAAATGTATTCGACGTTGCCTCCAAAAAGTCGGGCATACACGATCGGCATCACCGCAGTCGGCATGCTCGCCTGCAGCACCGCCGCCGTTCTCAACATCCCGGTGAGCCCGACCAGATCCGATACAAACCAAGCCAGGACCGGGGCGAAGAGAAGGCGCAACCCCACGGTTCCCACAACTTCACGGTTCACGGAAGTCACCTTGATTCGCCGCAATTCCATCCCCACACAGACCAACACCAGGGGAATCGACGCCCGCCCCATCTCCGAGATGGGTTCCATGAGCGGCTCCGGCACCACCGTTCCACCCAGCCGCAATGTCAACGCAAGACCCATCACATACGGAAACGGCATGCGAAACAAAGCCTTGAGAGCCTCCCTCGTCGACAATGCCCCCCGCGCCGCGAACAGCAGGCCACAAACGTTGTGCGGAATTCCGTTGACCGCGACAATCACGCCGGCGGCCAGAAGTCCCGGCTCGCCGAAGGAATACAGCGCCACGGGAAACCCAAGATTAACCCCGTTGAAAAACGTCGAGGCCATCGTCGCGCTGCTCGTGGTGGCTGCGTCCATTCCCAGCAGCCGCGCATACCCCACCCCCGCCAGCGACATGCCCGTCAGGGTCAGAAGAATAAATGCCGCCACCCGCATCACCTCCCCCGCAGCCACATTCACATGCATCAACGCACTGAACATCAGCGGCGGAAGAAACACGTAGACCGTCAACCGGCTGAGGGTCCGGCTCTCAAACTCCAGATACCGGTCCGCCAACGCCCCCACCGTGCAATACACAATCGGAGGAAGCAAAGCATCCGTGAAAATCTGGGCCAGGCCCGACGGCGATATCCCCGCTACCATCCGCCGAGTATCAATAGATCCCGCACCTAGCCAAGGAATATCCATGGCCCCGATCACAATTGATGGTTTTGAATTTCCCGGGAGGCGGTCTATATTTGAGCATGCCTCATGAATCCTCACCAGACCGTCCGTATCGCGGATTCACCCTCATCGAACTGCTTGTGGTCATCGCAATCATTGCCATCCTCGCCGGGTTGCTCCTCCCCGCCTTGTCCAAGGCAAAGGAGGGTGCCCGCTCGGTGAAATGCAAGAGCAACATGCGCCAGATCACTCTCGGCACCCTGATCTACGTGGACGACAACCAGGATTACCTTCCCTGGGCCGGGGGAGTCGACCGAGACCTGCCACCGGACTGGGTCTTCGGAGGGCAACCGAGCGCGGACACCCGGAACGAAGCGTATTGGAGGAATCCCCCCCCGAGCTTCGGGTTCCACGCGGAAGCCGGCTCCATCTTTGCCTATGTCACAGGCACCCAGATTCACCGCATCAACAACCGCGTCGATCTCACCCACACCAACACCTACGACGTCTACCGATGCCCGAGCACAGGCCCCATCGGCCGGGCCTTGCGCGTCAATTTCAGTATCAACAACTACATCGACGGCCAGGAAAACCCTCCGAAAGGGGTCCTGCTGAGCCGAATCAAAACCCCGACTCAAAAAGTGCTCCTCGTCAACGAAGACCCCAAAACCATGCACAACGCCAGTTTTAATCCGGGAGGAAGCGCCGCCGGCGGCACCTTCGTGCTGCACAACGGCAAGGTCAACATCGGGTTCGTCGACGGTCATATTGAGAGTCTCAAACACAAACGGGTTCACGAAATTCAGCGCGGCCCCAATGTGGCCCTCTATTTCCGTCCATACGAGTGAACGCGCGGGGGCATCCGGGGCAGAATTGCTTTGACCCATCCGTCCCGGCCAAGAGAGGATGCCCCTTGTCACTATGCGTTCCTTTTACGCCTGCATCATCGCGCTGTACGGAGTCTCAAATCTCCACCCGGCATCGACGGCAACCCCGGCGACCAACCACTGGGCGTTCCAGGCTCCCGTCCGGGCTGTTCTCCCGCAGCTTTCGGAACAAACCGACACCGATCCCAATCCGGTCGACCGTTTCATTCTCTCCCGTCTGGAACAGGAGGAGCTGCCTCCATCTCCGGAGGCCGACCGCCGCACCCTGGCTCGACGGGTTTCACTCGACCTCACCGGATTGCCTCCGTCGATCCAGACGGTGGAGGCATTCGTGCACGATACGCGCCCCGACGCGTATTCCCGGCTCGTTGAGAGATTGCTTGAATCGCCACGGCACGGAGAACGCTGGGCCCGCTGGTGGCTGGACGTCGCGAGGTATGCCGATTCGAACGGATACAGCGTCGACGCACCGCGGGACATCTGGCTCTATCGGGACTGGGTGATCCACGCGATCAACCGCGACCTTCCCTTCGACCAGTTCGTGATCCAGCAACTCGCTGGCGACATGCTCCCCGATGCGGGCGACCAGGAAAAAATCGCCACCGGTTTCCACAGAAACACCCAGATCAACCAGGAGGGCGGGATCGACAGGGAACAGTTCCGGATCGAGTCGATCGTGGATCGGCTGGCAACCACCGGCACCGCCTTTCTGGGACTCACGATCGGGTGTGCCCAATGCCACGATCACAAATACGATCCGATCAGTCAGAAGGAATATTACCAGTTGTTCGCGTTTTTCAACAACCAGGATGAACCCTCCTTGAACCTGCCGAACCCGGAAATCGACCACGCCGCCCTCGAGGCCGAACAAAAGGACCTGACCGCCTCACTGGATCGCCATCTGGCGCAGTCGACCGATCGGATTGCGCAGGCGGAACAGGCACTTTCCCCGGACAAAATCACAGCCCTGCCCAAGCCCGTGCAGAAGGCGCTCGAAGTGCCGGCCTCGGAGCGCAGTTTTCAGCAACGTCGCACCGTGCACGGCGCTCTGGAGGCTGACGACCCTGAATTCAAGAAGCTCAATGCCCGCCTGCGTCAACTCGAAGACCCACGCGGACGCTCCATCAGCACTCTGGTCATGGAGGAACGCAGCGAACCCCGGGAAACGCACGTCCATATCAAGGGCGATTTCACCCGCCATGGGGACCGGGTCCAGCCCGATGTGCCCTCGGCGCTGCCTCCGCTGAAACGGGCCACCGAAGGCAATCCGAACCGGCTCGATTTCGCCCGCTGGCTGGTCCGGCGCGACAACCCGCTCTTGGCTCGGGTCATCGTGAACCGCGTCTGGCAGCAGTATTTCGGCAGGGGCATCGTCGAAACCGAAAACGATTTCGGCACCCAGGGCCTGCCGCCCAGCCACCCGGCGCTGCTCGACTGGATGGCCGTGGAGTTTATGGACACGGGTTGGTCGATGAAACGATTGCACCGGCTCATTGTGAGCTCCGCCACCTACCGCCAGGCCTCCACCGCCCGTCCCGACATCGCGGCGAAGGATCCCGCCAACCGGCTTCTCGCCCGGCAGAACAGACTGCGCCTGGACGCCGAACTCGTGCGGGACGTCGCGCTGAGTGTGAGCGGCATGCTGAGCGACGAGATCGGAGGCCCGAGTGTGCACCCGCCTCAACCGGACGGCGTGATGTCTCTGGGCCAGGTCAAACGTCAGTGGAAGGCGGACACCGACCATGACCGGTATCGCCGGGGCATGTACACCTTCTTCTTCCGTGCCACACCCCATCCCGCCCTGTCGGTGTTCGACGCACCGGATTCCTTCAGCGCGTGCAGCCGGCGTCCCCGCTCCAACACGCCCCTGCAGGCACTGACCCTGCTGAACGACGAAGGTTTTTTTGAACTGGCCCAGGCGCTCGCGCGCCGCACGATCACCGAGTGCACAGGTACGGAGAACGAACGACTGGAGCATTTGTTTCGACTTTGCCTCGGCCGCCCTCCGGCCCCCAAAGAACTGCCACCCCTCCGCCGTCTCTTGCAGTCCGAACGCAACGCGGCACCGGACGCCCCGGAAGCAGCCGCCTGGGTCAGCCTGGCTCGGGTGGCCTTGAACCTGGACGAGACCATCACACGGGAATGATGGAACGAATGGAACCGATGAACACAGATGCTCACAACGTCCTCAGGGACCAGACGCGCCGTCAATTTTTCAGCCGCTGCGGCATGGGGGTCGGGTCCATCGCCCTGGCCGCCCTGCTGGGCGAGAAATCTTCGCTGGCTCAGGGCACCGCGCAGTTCACCAACCCGCTCGCACCCAAACGCCCGCATTTTGCGCCAAAAGCCAAAAACATCATCTACATGTTCATGGCCGGTGGTCCGTCCCAACTGGAACTGTTCGATCACAAGCCCAAACTCACGCAATTGACCGGCCAGCCGATCCCGCCCAGTTACATCGACGGCAAACGATTCGCGTTCATGGACAGCTCGCACGGCGTCAAACTCCTGGGCAGCCGGCGTGCGTTTCAGCAGAACGGTCAAAACGGAATGTGGGTGAGCGATCTTTTCCCTCACATCGCGACGATTACCGACGACGCGGCCTTTGTCAGGACCTGCGCGACGAACCTGTTTAATCACGCCCCCGCCAAACTTTTCATGAACACCGGCTCGGGGCTCTTTGGCCGCCCGAGCTTCGGGGCCTGGGTCAACTACGGCATCGGCAATGAAGCCGACGATCTGCCGGGTTTCGTCGTGCTGCAGTCCGGTCCCCGCGGCCCTCGCGGGGGTTCGGTGAACTGGGGCAGCGGATTCCTGCCCACCACCTATCAGGGAGTGCCGTTCCGGGGAAACGGCGAACCGATCCTGAACCTCACCAACCCGCCTCAGATTGACGCGGCAGGACAGAGGAGGACACTGGACGCGGTGCGCGAGCTCAACCTCCAGCATCTGGTTGAGACCGGCGATGCCGAAATAGCCACGCGGATCGCCTCCTACGAGATGGCATTCAAGATGCAGTCCAGCGCGCCGGAGCTGATTGATTTCTCGGGAGAATCCGCCGCCACCCTCAAACTCTACGGCGCGGATCCGGGCAAACCCTCCTATGCGAACAACTGCCTCCTGGCCCGCCGGCTGGTGGAACGTGGCGTGCGTTTCGTGCAATTATATCATTCCAGCTGGGACAGCCACGGCGGCCCCGGAGAAACCCTGGAAGACGATCTGCCGAAGGTCTGCCGGGAGGTGGATCAGGCCAGCGCGGCTCTGGTGAAGGACCTCAAGGCCCGCGGCCTTCTGGAGGACACCCTGGTCATCTGGGGCGGCGAGTTCGGACGCACCCCAATGGGCGAAAACCGTGAAAAAACGGGCCGCAATCATCACATCGACGCCTTCACCATGTGGTTCGCCGGAGGCGGCACCAAACCCGGGGCCATCATCGGACAAACCGACGAACTCGGTTTCGCCCCCACGGAGGATCGCTGTCATGTGCACGACATTCATGCCACCCTGCTCCACCTTCTGGGACTGGAGCACACCGGCCTGACCTTTCGGTTCCAGGGCCGCGATTTCCGCCTGACGGATGTCGAAGGCAACCTCATCCACAAGCTTATCGCGTAAGTGCCAACTCACCGCCGCCGATTTTTTAATCGCAGGGGAACCGTTAATTTCCTTGAAACGAATTCGTCGAACTGCTCTTAATGGCTTCGTTGGAAGCGGTTCGGCGCGAACGATGTCACATCCAAATTCCAAAACCACCCCCCGGAACCCTCTCCGGACCACTCTCGCCGGGAAGCTCTTTGTCCCCGCGTACCGCGCGCTTTGAAGACGGCCCTGGTGATCGACGACGAATCCGTGTTCAGGAGCACGCTCAGGGTGCTTCTGAAAAAGCGGGGGTGGCGGGTTCTGGAAGCAGACGGCGGCGAGCGAGGTCTTGAAATCCTTCAGGACCAGCACCCCGATGTCGTGATCTGCGACCTGCTCATGCCCAAGGGCAACGGCTACCAGATGATCCGCAGCATTCGCGAGCAGCGGGGCAGACTCTCCAAAACCCGCGTCATCATCACCACCTCCAGTCCCTACGAGGCGGATCGCGTGACGGCATTGGCCGAAGGTGCCGATGCCTATCTCATGAAGCCGGTGGTCGCGTCGGAATTGCTGGTTCTGCTCGATCAATGGACCCCACCCGATGCGTCGGATTCGACGGAGACGGATGCACCGGATCGGCCCGAATCCTCCACCATGCGGGTCACCTTCTGGGGAGTTCGGGGATCCGTCCCGACCCCAGGGCCCGACACGGTTCGTTACGGGGGCAATACCTCCTGCGTCGAGATCCGGGTCAATGGGGAAATCATCGTTCTCGACGCCGGCACGGGCATCCGTCCCCTCGGCGCGGCCCTTTCAACCGAGTTCAACGGCAAACCGACCCACGTCACGCTCCTGCTCACGCACACCCACTGGGATCACATCCAGGGATTTCCTTTTTTCAAACCGGCCTACAACCCGAAGAACACCCTCAGTGTGCTGGGTTACGAAGGGGCTCGCAAGGGATTGGAAGCAACGCTCTCCAACCAGATGGAGAGCCCGTTTTTTCCGATCAGCCTTCCCGAGTTGCCCGGCAACATCACCATCAAGGAACTCAAGGGAATGTCGTTCACCATCGGCAGTGTCCAGGTCACGACAGCCTACGCCAATCACCCCGGCGTCTGCGTGGGTTATCGCTTGACCACACGTCACGGTTCCGTCGTCTACATGCCGGACAACGAACTGTTCATGCGCCTCAAGGCACAGCAAAATCAGGGGGATGGCGAAAAAACCTCGGACACACAGTCCTTCGCCAAACATCAGGATCAAAAGCTCCTCGATTTTATAAGAGACGCGGACGTGCTGATTCTCGATTCGCAATATGACGAAGCGGAATACAAGCAGCGCGTCGGCTGGGGACACAGCTGTATGAACGATTCCGTGGCACTGGCCGTCGCCGCAGGAGTTCGAAAGTTCTACATGTTCCACCACGACCCGGAACATTCCGACGCCCGAATCACCGAGTTCGTGAGCCAGGGACGCAAGCTTGCAGGAAAACTCGGAAACCGGACCTCCGTCGACGCGGCCGCCGAAGGCTGCACCATTGAACTGCCGCTGCCATCGGACGCGGAGGCTTCCTGATTCTGGTCATCCGATTTCAAATCGCAAACAGCAGCCGTGATCAGGGTGCGAACTCCGGCGGTTCGACTGCGGGTTATTCCATCCTGCGCAGTTCCATCCACATCGCAGCCCGGAACGTGCCCTTGGGTTCCAGCAAAATCAGTTCCCGGTCCCTGGCGCGCGTAAACGAGTTCGGAAGTGCCGTCCAGGGTTCCACGCAAAAATAGGGTTCCTTGGGTGATTTCGACCAAAGTGCGGCGAACCGGTGCTGGGGCGCTTCCTCAAAATTAAACACCACTTCCAATTGGCTCCCCGGATCCACCAGCACGAACTCGCGCTTTTTGAGTCCACCCAGGAACAGGGTTTCGGAAACGTCCTCCTGCACGCTCCAGTTCTGGGACAGAAACGGTTTCTGACTGAACGAGGAGGCCCGTTCGTGCGGGATCATGCGTTTGGCATCCGGCACCTCAACAAAACAGTCGGACCGCTGGCTCTTCGACGTGAAGGGAACGGCAAAATAGGGATGAAACCCGGTGCTGAACGGCATGGGCTCATCGCCGCTGTTCTCAACCACCTGCTCGCAGTGCAACCTGCCGGCCACCAGTTCGTAGGTGACCCGCTGAACGAATGAAAACGGGTATCCCACCCGGGTTGCATCGGACGAACGCAGCTCCATGGTGACTCTGGAACCGGATTGAGCACTCACCTCCCACTTCGAACGCCGACCAAATCCGTGCTGCGGCAGGGAATACACGCTGCCATTCCATTCATAATGATGATCCTGGCCGGGCAGGTGGTTGAAACTCACGAGTGGGAACAGGATCGGGTTCCCGGCGTACATCTCCTTGGGATAACGATCCACCACGGCCTGCGAAAAATGGAGGGCGTCCACGCACCCATGCTCAGGCATGGTCCGGGCGTAACGCAGCAACCATCCTCCCAATTCCGGAGCAACCACGGCAAGCCCCCCCTCGGAGTCTGACAATTGGACAAGATTCAATGCGGGCATAATTCAACGCGTTTCTGTCTCAGCACAACGACTGCAACGGAAACACTCTACGCACCTCCGCCCATTCTGTCCATTCAGTCCATCACGCCTTTTTCAGGACGGTCAGAATGACCAGGCCGGCGACGTAGAGCACATAAAATCCGAGCAGCCACACGCCCTGGCTCCGGGTAATTCCCCTGCACCGGAGGATAAAGAAGGCCACCAGCGCCATCAGCAGCAGCAGTGCCGGAAAGTTGAACAACTGCGTCACCCGGCTCATGGACATCTCCTGGATCGATGCCGCCGAGCCGACAATCAGGGTGAGATTGGCCACGTTGGCCCCCAGCACATTGCCAACGGCCAGATCCGACACATTCTGTCGGGAGGACGAAATCGCCGTCACCAACTCGGGGAGAGAAGTACCCACCGCCACGATCGACAGCCCAATCACAATGGTCGGCACACCCAGCGACGTGGCGATATTGACGGCCGCTTCCACCAGCATGCCACTCCCGCACACAACGACCACGGCACCGCACAGGAATTGGGCCGCCGTGCCCCAGGGCGTGTTCAGCCACCGGTGCCCGGAAACAATGACGTCTTCGATCTCGGTCGCCTCCTTCACATCACTGGGACTGTCGTCCTTCATGCACCGGCGGAAGTCGTAGATGAAGTAACCAACACCCAGCCCGATGAGACTCAATCCTTGAACCCGGGTGATCTTCAGGTTCAGCGTCATCAGGAGCAGCAGAACGCCCGCGACACACATCGCCGCCAGGGGAACCGCCAGCGTTTTCGGGTGCAGCCGGATGTGTTTCAGGGTCGCCATCAGACCAAGGATCAGGGCGATGTTGCAGACGCACGATCCCACCGCGTTTCCCACGGCAAGGCCCGACTCTCCCTTGATCCCGGACATGATCGACACCACCAACTCCGGCGACGTGGTCGCCAGACTGACCAGCGTGGAACCGATCACCACATGCGGCATCTTCAGAAACTCGGCGATCCGGACACTCGAGGACACAAACAGATCACCGCCCTTGATCACCAGCAACAGGCCGATGGCGAAGATTACAATCTGCAGAGTCATGGCAGGCGGACTGTGTCCGGGTCGCGTCTAGGCTTCGACAGGGACCACGAGGTTGTTCATGATGTACTCCCGCCGGTCCGGCGTGTTGCGTCCCATGTAAAAACTCAGGATCTCCGCAGCAGCCGGTTTTGCCGCGTATTCCACCTGGCTCAGGCGCATTTCTTTTCCGATGAACGGCTTGAATTCGGCCGGGGAAATCTCTCCCAAGCCCTTGAACCGCGTGATCTCCGGGTTTCGACCCAGCTGCGCCACCGCAACATCGCGCTCCGATTCCGAGTAACAGTAGATCGTCTTTTCCTTGTTCCGCACGCGGAACAGCGGCGTCTCCAGGATGAAAAGATGGCCGTCGTGCACCAGTTGCTCAAAAAATCGGAAGAAATAAGTGATCATCAGATTCCGGATGTGCAACCCGTCCACGTCGGCATCGGTGGCCAGAATCACCTTGTCGTACCGCAGGCGTTCGATGTTGTCCTCGATGTCCAGCGCGCGCATGAGATTGTACATCTCGTCGTTCTTGTACACAATGTCCCGTTTCAAATCCCAGACATTGAGCGGTTTCCCCTTCAGAACAAAGATCGCCTGACTGTGCACGTCCCGGCAGCTCACAATCGAACCGGCTGCCGACTGCCCCTCGGTGATGAAAACCATGGTCCCCTTGCCCTTGCCCTTGGCCTTGTCGAAATGCGCCTTGCAATCCTTGAGCTGGGGAATCCTCAACGTGATCGCCTTGGCGCGGTCCCGGGCCAGCTTCTTGACCGCCTGCAGCTCCTTGCGCAGCACCTTGGTGTCCTCCACTTTCGAGAGGATCTTTTCGGCGACTTCCTTGTTCCGGTTGAAGAAATGAAGCAGCTCCTCCCGGACCCGGTTCACCAATTCGGACCGGATCTCGGTGTTGCCCAGTTTGTTCTTGGTCTGGGATTCGAACATCGGATCCTTCAACCGGATGGACACCGCGCCGACCATGCACTCGCGCACGTCGTCCCCTTCGTAGCCTCCCTTGGAATACTCGTTCACCGCCTTGAGCAACCCTTCGCGAAAGGCACTCAGATGCGTGCCGCCGTCGGACGTATACTGACCGTTGACGAACGAATAAAACGTCTCGCCGTACCGGCTGTTGCTGTGGGTGAAACAGAACTCCAGCGTCTTGCTGCTGAAATGGAGTGGCGGGTAAATCGGCTCGCTCCCGTCGGTCCCCAGATCCTCCATGACCAGGTCAAGCAACCCGTTGCGGGACTGAAACACCTGGCCGTTGAAATTAAGTCTCAGACCCGCGTTGAGATAGCTGTAATGCCGGAGACGACGCTCGACATGTTCGTTGCGGAACTCCGAATCCTTGAAGATGGTCGGGTCGGGCTCGAACTCAATGTACGTCCCGTCGCGATCCCCGTCCGTCTTTCCCTTTTGTTCCCCCTTGAGCCTGCCCTGCTTGAAGCTGGCCTCCACAAACTGGCCCTCCCGATGGCTTCGGACCACGAAACTCTTCGAGAGCGCGTTCACCGCCTTGGTCCCCACCCCGTTCAACCCCACGCTGAACTGGAACACGTCATCGTTGTACTTCGCCCCCGTGTTGATCTTGGACACGCAATCCACCACCTTGCCCAGCGGAATGCCCCGCCCATAATCTCGCACACTCACCCGGGTGCCCTCGATCTTGATCTCCACATCCTTGCCGTGCCCCATGATGAACTCGTCAATCGCGTTGTCGATCACCTCCTTGAGCAGAATATAACAGCCGTCGTCGTAATGAGCGCCGGTCCCGATCCGCCCAATGTACATTCCGGTGCGCAGCCGGATATGCTCCAGCGAAGAGAGCGTTTTGACTTTGCTCTCGTCGTAAACATGTTTTTGAGTCTTCGCCATAGTTAAAGCCGGTTACTATTGAGCCGGATCCCCCGTTTGCCAACAGGGAAATCGATGATAAAAACATTCTTTTTCATGGGTTCATCCCGGCCCGGCCATTCGGGGCAACAGCGTTTACAGTCACCGACGCATCAGGAAATCCTGGCACTCGGACCGTTTCCAGGCTACGAAACCTCATGCATCTGAAGGTCTACGAATACAGCAACTGCGGCACCTGCCGCAAGGCCGTGAAATTCCTCACCGAGCACGGCATCGATTTCGAGCTAAAACCCATCCGGACCTGTCCCCCCACCAAACAGGAACTCCGCGCCATGCTCCGGGTTTATTCCGGCGACATCCGCCGTTTGTTTAATACTTCGGGCCAGGATTACCGCGCTCTCAACCTCAAGGAAACCCTCCCCGCCCTCTCAGAGGATCAGGCCATCGATCTGCTCAGCAAAACAGGCAACCTCGTGAAACGACCGTTCGTCACCTTCGAGGGCGGAGGATTGGTCGGCTTCAAGGAGGAGGAATGGCGCGAACGCCTTCTGAAGTCCTGAATCACCCCGGAACACCACGAGAACCGCCCGGACCTCGCTAACCACCGGCCACGATCGTCACGATCTCCAGCCGGTCGCCTTCCTTCAACTGCCGTCCGGCAAACTCCGAAGGTGCCACGGCATCCCCGTTGTGTTCCACGACCACGCTTCGGGGCAACAATCCCTGCCGCTGGAGAAAAACCTCGATCGTACACGGCACAGCCGTGCGGATCGCCTGCCCATTGGCGATGATCGTTCCCGCGTTCATGGTTGACCGGACGCCAGAAGCGCCGCATCCCAATCCTTCCACACGGGTTCGTATCCCAGGCCCCGGACCATCGCGGCCACCTCGCCGACCGAACGCGAATCCGAAATGTCAAACTGTCCCGTGGCGGCGGTCGCGCAGGCCGGCGCGGAGGTGTGCCCCGGATCGTCGGCGCTTAGAGCCACCTGACGCCCTCGTTCCGTGCGATGAATCTTCTCCTTGCCCGCACCGGTGTATCCGCCCGGTTCCGTGTGACTGCCGGCGCTGATCATCGTGATCCCGAGCGGGATCAAACCGTCCCGCAGCCGGGGCCCTTCGCGGGTCGACAACACCAGCCCGACATCCGGGAACATCAACCGAAGCGCGCAGATCAACTGGGTCAACTCCCGGTCGGTCATCTTCGTCAGCGGCTGAAACTCCCCAGCGTGCGGACGCAGCCGCGGCAGCGAAAGCGTCAACTGCGCCTTCCAGCAGTGCCTCAGGAGATACAGGGCATGGGCCGCAACCGCAATCGCTTCAAACCGCCAGTCGCTCAAACCAAACAACGCCCCGATGCCGAGGCGTCGAAACCCGGCCGCATACGCCCTCTCCGCCGTCTCCAGGCGCCAGTTGAAATCCCGTTTCGGCCCAGCCGTATGCACCTGCCCGTAAACCTCCCGGTCGTAGGTCTCCTGGTACACCACCAACCCCTCCGCCCCGGACGCCACCATCGGCGCATAATCCTCGGTCTCCATCGGCCCGACCTCCAGCGAAATCGCCGGAAACTCGTCCCTCAACGCCGCCACGCAGTCGGCGAGATAGCCGTTGGACACAAACTTCGGGTGTTCCCCCGAGACGAGCAGAATGTTGCGAAACCCCTGTTCCTTGAGCAACCGCGCTTCCCGCAGCACCTCATCAATCGACAAAGTGACCCGAAGAATCGGGTTGTCTCGCGAAAAACCGCAGTATTTGCAGTTGTTCACACATTCATTCGAAAGATACAGCGGCGCGAAGAAGCGCACCACCTTCCCAAACCGTTGGCGTGTCACCGCTTGCGATCGCCGACCCAGCTCCTCCAGATGCGCCCCCGCGGCCGGGGACAACAGGTTCGCGAAGTCCGTCAGGCTGAGCCTGACGGATCCCAGGCTCGCCCGCACGTCCTGCGCGGACGCCGCGCCAGCCCGCTCGGTTAAAGAACCCAACGGCATCCGGTCAAACTCGGCGACAAAACTCATCCCCTCACCCTATCAAATCGCAGGCACTCAGCAAGCGCCCCTTGAACCCGGGGATTTGTCGGCTACTTTATCCCATGCTCGCCAAGGTGTGTTCCGCAGCCGTCAACGGGATCCATGCGTACCCGATCGAAGTCGAGGTAAACGCCGGCCGGGGCGACCCCACGATCGTCATCGTCGGTCTGCCGGACACCGCCGTCAAGGAATCGAGGGACCGCGTCAGCACCGCCCTGTGCAACTCCGGCTTCCTGTTTCCCATGGTGCGCACCACCATCAACCTCGCCCCCGCGGACGTCAAAAAAGAGGGACCCAGCTTCGACCTACCCATCGCCGTCGGCATGCTCGTGGCAAGCGAACAATGTTTTTCGGACCGCCTGGATGAATTCGTCCTGGTGGGCGAACTCGCCCTCACCGGGGCGGTGCGCTCCGTCAAGGGCATCCTTCCCATCGCCCTGCGCGCCCGGGCTGAAGGAAAAACCGGAATCCTGGTCCCGACCGAAAAGGCGCCCGAAGCAGCCGTTGTAGCCGGGCTGCAGGTCATCCCGATCGACAATCTCCGCCAGGCCGTGCAATTCCTTGAGGGCAAGATTGAGATCGAGCCGACCCGGATTGATGTGGAACACCTGTTCGAACACAGGCCGGTGGGAGACCTGGATTTCTCGGAGGTCAAGGGCCAGGAATCCGTCAAACGCGCCCTGGAGATCGCCGCTGCCGGCGGACACAACGTGCTGCTCATCGGGCCTCCGGGCACCGGCAAATCCATGCTCGCCAAACGGCTGCCGACCATTCTGCCGCCACTCACCCTGGACGAAGCCCTGGAAACCACCAAGGTCCACAGCATCGTCGGGCTGCTCGAACCCTGCCAGGCACTCGTCACCACCCGCCCCTTCCGATCGCCGCACCATACCGTCAGCGACGCCGGTCTGCTCGGCGGAAACACCAACCCAACCCCCGGCGAGATTTCGCTGGCCCACCACGGCGTGCTTTTCCTGGACGAACTTCCCGAGTTCAAACGCAGTGTGCTCGAAACCCTCAGACAACCGCTGGAGGAAGGACGCGTCACCATTTCACGGGCCGCGGGAACCATGACCTTCCCGTCCGCATTCATGCTGGTGGCTGCCATGAACCCGACTCCGGATGGAAAAATGCCCCACGAATCCAGAAGCTCGCCGCGCGAAATCCAGAATTATCTCGGCCGCATCTCGGGTCCACTCCTGGATCGCATCGACCTGCACGTCGAAGTTCCTCCGGTGTCGCTCAAACAGATCACCGGCACCCAGGCGGGGGAATCCTCCGACGCCATCCGCAGGAGGGTCA
>JAIPJX010000152.1 GCA_021733945.1 Verrucomicrobiota bacterium
ACCGGGACGGTTCGCGCGAATGGCAGTGCGGTTCGTGCCACCTTTTCAGATCTTCAACCGACGTGGTGCTTGGAGGTCAGATACTTTTTCCAAACAAGCCAATGGAAGCAACGGTTCGAAGAATTCTGTCTTGCACCCTTAGGGCGCGGGCAGGAGAAAAAGGCGGCGACCCATCGCCACGGAGACACGCCCACACCCCGTGGCACACACCAAGCATCGTCAGGATCAGCAACCCGACCAGCGAGCCAGATCGGATCAAGCCCCTCCACAGGGGTGCCCCACTCCCGCGCCAGGATTCGGAGTCCTGCACCGATTGCGCCCTTCGCCAATTGCAGTTCCCGGACGTCGCATTGATGCAGAAATACCGATTCCTGGAGCTGAACCGCAGCATCCATCATGCGGCCGTTGGATTGAATCCATCCCAGATCCAATCCAACCGCAACGGCATCCACAAGACCGCTGCCACATAATCCCCGGGCTTCCGCCCCTCCCAGCACATGGCAACTGAGTTCCCCGTTCGCAACCGAAACCCTCGAAATCGCTCCCGTGACCGCCTGCATCCCCATTGAAATGCGCGCGCCTTCAAAGGCCGGCCCCGCCGCAGTCGATGCGCAGACGATTCTCTCCCGGTTTCCAACGACCATCTCCCCGTTCGTTCCGGGATCGACAAGGGCGCACGGATGCTCCATCTGGCACAGTCCCGTCGCAAGGATTCCCGCCACAAGATCACTCCCCACAAATCCCGCGATGCACGGTAAAAATCGCACCCTTGGCCCGGACATCATTTCCCCGGAGAATCCCCAGCCCAATTCAGCCATCTCAAAACATTTTATCCCGCCGTCCAGGAGCACAAAAGGATACTCCGAAAGCGATTCGACCGGTAACCCACAAAACAAATGGTGCATGACCGAATTCCCGACAAGAACAACCTCCCGAATTTCAAAACACTCTCTGGCGGTCGGATCATCGCGATCACCCCCGATCCTCGAAACGGAAACGCTCCGAATCAGGTCCTCGACCATTACCCCGACCTGCGTCCGGACGAGACTCGTCAGTTTCTCCCTGCCCTCGAGGCTCAACCCAAACTCGATGCGACTCATGATATCGGCCCCATGCCGACCCTGCGCATTGAAACCACTCCGCACGCCCTTCACGCGTCCGGTCTTCAGGTCGATCAATTGCGCCACAATCGTGGTGGTCCCAAGATCGAGGACGACTCCATAACCTTCGCGCGGCACGCAATCAAACGTCGAATCTTCAACCGGTTGGATCCATTGACTGTAAATCTGAGGCCCCGCCAGCGACGCCGCCGCATCGCCAATTCCAATCAAATCCGCCCCGGCATCAATCTGCGCCTTCGCAAACCGTGTCTCCATTTCGAGAATGAACTGGAACAAGTCGCGAACAAATCCAGGGTCCTCATAAAAATCCAGCATCAGGTTGTTGATGCCGCGGAGATCCGCTCCCTGCGCACACGGACCTTCCACCCAACCTTCAATCAGTTTTTCGTTCCCCACACGCTCCTTGAACAAAGCCACCGCGCGCACACGATCCAGCATCCGCTCTCCCGCAAGAGGATCCGGCAACCGGAGCGCGGCCAGTGTTTTCTTTTCGGCGAGCAACGCGTTCTCTTCGATGAACGCCGGAGGTTGATCCTCGAAGACTTCGATGGCTGCACCACAATCCGCCGCTTCGCGAGCGGGATCGGATATGCACGAAACGTGGTCAATATTGAATCGCTCCGCCGTCCTGATTTGAGCTTCCACCAGAACCCTGTGATCGAAGGCATAATCCCGGTAGGATGCTCCCATGAAATTCGCCGCATATTGCATGGTGATCGGCATTGCGGGCAAACGATCCGCCGTTCCCCCGTTCAACTGGGCAAGGATGCGTTCGCGACCGTTCATGAGGAGCAGGATGGGTCAGAACCAACAACTCGCTCCGCCCCCCGATCAAGAACCTCGGGCGTTTTGATCGATTGCACCAATGCATCATCATACGTCGGTTCCAACTGAAAACCCGGTTTTACAATCAGGAACTCCTCATTCCAATCTCCATCCACCAACCGTTGGAGAAGGGTCAAATCACCACGGATCTTTTGAAACGCCCAACCCCGACGCTCAGCGTCCTGACGGCTTTCCCGTTCGAATCGATCATCAGGCTCCACGCCGGTTTCGATAAACGCCAGGCGCGAATAATGCTCGGATGCCCCCCCCATTGCACCCATCAAATACCGGGCATCTTCCTCTCCATACCGCGCCGCCAACCCCTCGAAACTCGCGTGGAGATTGTTGCGTCTGGCGAATGACAAGGCATTGATGTCATCAGGATTCACCGCGTTCTCCAACCATCCGCAACTCCGATAGTACGTTCCTGGATTCTCATCAAACTCTTTCATATACCGCCCATGACTGCCCAGGAGCAGAGTGATGCAATCGTGGGCACGCGGAACCACCAACGGAAGCGTGCGGGCGCGCAACCCAGCCAACCCGTGACTGCAGAATCCGTAGGCAAACGCGACCGCATCAAACCTTCCCGGATCCACTCCATCCAACACCGCCTGAAGGCGATCACACATCTGCGCGCAGGGCAGTTCATGCAATCCCTTCGGCAAAAACTCCACATCCACCCAGTTGCACGCGCGCGCAATCACTGCCTCCGCTTCGCGGCAAAACACCTGGCAACTGATGAGCTTCAAACGCATTTTCGCTAGTTTGCACATTGCACGAACCGGGCACCCGCGCCTTTCCCCTCAGTCCCGATCCAAAACGGCTTTAAGATCGCGAATAAACGCGGGAGAGGTCCCGCAGCAACCTCCGATAAAAGCTGCTCCCGCTGCAATCAGACTACGGGCATGCCCTGCAAATTCCTCGGCCGTCATCCGATACACAACCTTCCCATCGATCCACTCGGGCAATCCCGCGTTTGCCTTCATCCAGATGGGCAACCCGGTGACCGCTTTCAGGCGTTGGCATATCGGAATGAAACCCGCGATTCCCTGGCCACAATTCGCGCCTATCGCATCGGCCCCGGCACCTGCGAGAACCTCCGCCGCTTGTTCCGGCGTGGTGCCCATCATGGTTCGATCCAGATCCGCGCCCGACTCATAGGCCATGCACGCGACAACGGGAAGCCCTGTCGATTTGGCGGCTTTCACGGCTATCCTTGCCTCCTCCGGATCGCTCATTGTTTCAACCACCAAGGCGTCCGCACCTCCCCGGGCCAGTGCTTCGGCCTGCTCGGTGAACGTTTCCTGCAAGTCCTCCGGCGTCACATCACCGCTCAGAATCATCTTCCCACTGGGACCGATGCTCGCGAATACAAACACTCCATCTCCAGCGGCTTGTTTGGAGATCTCCACACCCGCACGATTGATGTCAATCGTGCGCTCCGCGAACGCAGCATCCGATTCGTTTAGGCGGATTCGATTGGCTCCGAATGTGTTTGTCAGAATAATTTGAGATCCCGCGTCCACATACGCCTGGGCCACTTCCCGAACCCGGTCGGCATGTGTCAGATTCCACGGATCCGGCGCTTCGCCGACCGCCAGACCGCGCGCCTGGAGCTGCGTTCCCCATGCCCCGTCCAGGAGCACCGGTTTCGATTTCAAAAGCTGATCAAGGATTGAGTTCATTTCTGGATGTCCGTCATCTTCTCCAACAACCACGTTCGGATCTTTGACCTGGGTCATTCCCCGACAAAGGGAATCATCGCTAAGTAATACCGATGTGACCACCGTTATCATGAAGACTGAAGAACAGGGCGGGTTTCGGGTTGCTCCCGGAAAGCAGATACGCCAGCAAATCCATCACCTCACCCTCGTTCAGAGGAGCCAACAATCCTTCGGGCACCGGCGACATTTTTGCGGTTCGATGGGGTCCACGTCTTTTCGGTCCACCGTCACCGCGTCCGCCGGATCAAAAAGGTCCCGCTTCACCACGAATCTCCCCTTGTTTCGTCACCTGGGAATGGCTACTGTAAGAATCACTGTGAAATGCAACTTCCAGTCCAACCTCAAGGAACCCATTGCTCCGGAAACCACGTTCCATCGAACGCCCACCCTCACGACCACGATCCCATGAAAACAATTACTTCCCTCCTCACCGCTCTGGTATTTTCCTGCGCCGCCGCACTGGCTGCCACCGACCCCGGCTTTGTCGCTCTTTTTAACGGCAAAAACCTCGACGGCTGGAAACTCCGCAATCCCAATGGCAAGAACCTTTGGACCATCAAAACCGGTGGCGTCCTGCAAAACACGGTCAACAAAGGGGAACACGGCAACGATCTGGTCACGGAGAAGAAATATTGGAACTTCACGGTCCGCTGCGAATTCATGGTCCCGGACGGCTCCAACAGCGGTTTCTATCTGAGAGGCCGCCATGAGATCCAGATTCTGGGCGACAGCAAGAGCGGAAAGACGAGCACCGGCGGCAATGGAGCAATATACAGCTTCAAAGCTCCGGACGTTTTCGCCTCCAAACCCGGCAACGAATGGCAAACGCTGGAAGCCACCATCATCGGCGACAAAATCACCGTGATCCTCAACGGCGAGAAGATTCATGACAACGTGGTTTGCACGAAACCCACCGGATCTGAAATTGACCGAAACGTCACGGAACCAGGCCCCATCTTCCTCCAGGGCGACCACGGCACCGTGGCGTTCCGCAACCTGCAGATCAAGGAACTGCCGCAAAACTAGGAAAACCACGGCTTGAGTTTGAGAATCACCCAACAGGCAGGCCGCCCCGCCCACATACCAGCTTTGGGAGGTGGAGAAGTGAGCCTTCTTACGTCGGCTCCTACTTTTCAGACACACCCTGAGGCATGGATTCGGAAAAACGACGGTGTTTTGGAGTGCGTGCGGCAGAGCTCAGCGCCGACGCCGCTTTGGTTGCGCCTGAACAAGCAACTCCCTCTGGCACTTCGTTGGGCAACCCCACTCCCTCCGAATCAGGATCTCAATCAGCTCCACTGCAGGCAGCGAGGAATTCAGGAATCTATTTGTGATTTTTCCAAGCCTGCGATGTGCTGGACTAACTCCCGAAACTTCTCCAATCTTCGCCAGTATGAAGCCAAAGCTCGTTTCCGGTTTCACGCTGATCGAATTGCTGGTTGTCATCGCCATCATCGCGATCCTGTCAGGCATGCTCCTCCCCGCTCTGGCCGGGGCCAAGGGCCAGGCGTTGCAGGCTCAATGCATCTCCAATCACAAACAGATCAACCTCACCTGGACGCTGTACCAGGATGACAACAGCGGCCGACTGGTTTCCAATGTCCGCGGTGCCCCGCCTCGCGGCACCGGCCTGAACTGGGTGGAAAGCACCGTCCACGGCGCCACACCCGGCTTCATCAACACGAACGCACTCATCGATCCCAAACGTGCCGGGTTCGCCTCCTATCTGACAACTCCGGGCGTTTACAAGTGCCCGGCCGAACGAACGGTTTACACGATCGGACGACGGAAAGTTCCAAAGTTGCGGTCCTATTCGATGAATGACTACCTGAACGGCGGCGAACAACAGTTCGCACCGATTCCTCCCGTGACGTTCTACAAAAGCACTTCACAATTCGCCAGACCCTCCGAACTGTTCGTATTTATCGACACCGACCCCCAAAGCGCCTGCTACACTCCCTTTGAAATACCGGTTCGAAATAATCAGGCTTACTTCACCGCTCCCGCGTCTCTTCACAACAGGAACTCCGGGGTCCTTTCGTTCGCAGACGGCCACGCTGAATCCCATCGGTGGCGAAAGCCCGTCGTGCGGAAATCGAACACCGGCGCTTCAGGCAATCCCCACCCGGTCGCAAGCGCCATCGAGGATGTCCGTTTCATCCGCACCCACGCGCATCATCGGGCCACACCGGACTGAGCGCTCTTGGCGGCGGGGTGCTCACGGCGTTCATCGGGACTCTTTTCCGGGCGATCGGGCTGAATGCAGGGCCATTCATTGGTTCATGGCTGCTGCCTTGCGGAGCGGCGGGCGCCGTCCTGATCGCTTCCTGGCTGGTGGAAGCGAAGCAAAGCGTGATTGAAAACATGGCACCCGTGTTGACCCGCCTGTTCACGCCGCTGTTCGGCACCATGCTGATCCTGTTTCTGGCAGCCCTGCTCTGGACCGGTCGTGGGGTGGACATCGACCGGAACATGCTCATCGCCTTCGACCTGCTCCTGGTGGTGGTCCTTGGCCTTCTTCTCTATTCCGTTTCCGCCCGGGAACCAAGGATGCCCGCCAATGCCTTCGATGCCATGCAGGTCACCCTGGTGGTCAGCGCCCTGCTGGCCGACGCGGTGGCGCTCTGGGCCATCGCCGCGCGCATCAACGAGTTCGGCTTTACCGCAAATCGCGTCGCCGCCCTGGGCGAGAATCTGATTCTCCTGATCAACCTTGCGTGGTCGGCCGTGCTCTACCTCCGTTTTCTGACAGGCCGCGGATCGTTCACCGCTCTCGAAAAATGGCAGACGAATTACCTGCCGGTCTATGGTGCGTGGGCGGCCCTGGTCCTGATCTTCTTTCCGCTGCTGTTCCGATTCAACTGACATGCCTCGCAGATCCCCATTTGCCGGGTGAAAGTAACGGTTATCAGCGAGGGCGCAATGATTTCGGATTCGTTTTCAGCACCCTCCTCCAAGTTCACACGCGGACCAGGGTTGACGTGGTCGTACTGAAGGACGGAACGAGCTATCCCAGTTCTCGTCCGATTCGCGAAATCCAGCAAAAGCTGGAGTTCCGGTAGAGCCTGAGGTTTCCATCGCTCAGAGGCCGAGGGAACCCGATCAACGGGCACCGATCCCGGAGGTTCCAAACCGCGGTTGCCGTGCTCCCAAGCTCAGCCCAGTCGTGCAATCGGATTCACCGGGGTTCCTTCCCGATCGCGGGCGCTTCACACCGCAATTCCCCGCCTTCGTTCCAAATCGAAAGACTATTCCCGGAAACCGCGCATAATGCGGCAGCGAAAGTTTAGGTGACACTGGAATCACAACAAAAAACAATGAAACCAAAACATCTCTCCCTGGCAATAGCGGCACTGCTCGCCGCCGTTGGATTGTGGTTCGCCTGGTCGGCCTGGCGCACGCATGCGTCCCGACCACCGAGCTTGGGTATCGCGCAAAAGGGGCCAAACCGCGAATTGAATCCCGGCCAGATGCTCCCGCCTCCCAATCCGAACCGGCGGTTTACGGATTTCACTCCGGAACAACGGGTCGAGTTCGCGAGAAAGGGGCACGGCCCCGGAGGATAAGAAACCCCAACCCCACGGAAACCATCACCGGAATATTGAATCTGCTTATGCGAACACGCCCACCAGAAGCGAACCGCCCCAAGGCCAGCCACAACCATCCGGCCCTCCGTCATTCTCGGCGCGCCTTCACACTCGTCGAATTGCTGGTTGTGATCTCCATCATTGCGGTCCTGACCGGCCTGCTCCTGCCCGCCTTGGGCCGGGCGAAGGCCAAGGCATACAACGCGGCCTGCTTAAACAATCTTCGGCAACTGGGTATTGCCACTCGTGTTTACTGCGATGACAACGCCGAGAATTTGCCGACCGCCGAGATTCTTCCTACGCAACCCATCGATCCCAACAACCCGTTACCGCGCATCTGCGATGTCCTGGCTCCTTACGTTGGCAGAACCGCCAACACAAACAGTGCAGCGGTCTTCAAATGCCCGGCTGATCCTATGGGTCGCTTCGCCTCCGAAGGCTCCAGCTACGAATGGAATGCCGAGCTCAACGGGCGTCGCATCGATGAATCCCGGACGGAACGCGCGTTCCTGTTGTTGAAACAGGGGGATTTTTCCGGCGGAACCACAAACTTCGTCCTGACGATTCCCCCGGGAACGATTCCGCTCCTTCTCGATTACGACGAGTTCCACCCTCGCCCTCCAAACCCCGGCAAGAATGTTGTCTTTATGGACGGCCACGTCGCACCTCTGGAAGCCACTCACGATTAGCCCCCCCGTTCTCGGTGTCTCCAACAAGCAGGATTCCCCACTCATTTGGTTGCCCCGATCGCAAAGGGCGAGGGATCACCCCATGGGCGGACCTCAGCGCCTCGGCTGCAGCCTTTCTGAGTCCATCGTCTTGAAGGAGCGAATACCCTCGTGGCGCAGACTGCCAATCTGCGGTGCCGCAGGTTGCCAACCTGCGATACGGCCGATTGCCAATCGGCACTGCGGGCAACCGAGCTGCCGTGGCCGGAGGGTGTCCGAATGCCCCGGTGCACGTATTCTCATGCCCCTCACGCAAACAGGCACGGCGTCGCGGAACCATTTCCCCGGGTTTGACCGATGGGTGCGGATCCGTTGTTTCCTCCCGAACCACCTTCCTGAAGATCGAAAGTCGACCCCGCCACCACGACCGAACATCTCGGTATCCGAGTGCAACCTTTTGTTGCACCTGCAACAAAAGGTTGTCCTTCGGATCGTCCCACCTTTGGGGGATCTGGAGCTTCGCGACTTCCTCCCCACCCGGCGTTTCGATCCGTGCAACCCCGCCATTCGCAACAGGTCAGCACTCCGGGCAAAGGGATCCCCGCCTGTTTTTTCTGACGCAACAGCCTCGGAGCCAGCCAACTGCCGTGAACTCTGGATCTCCCGCCCCCAGCACCTTCTTCGCGTACCCGGGATCTTGAAAAACTTGATCCGAACCCAAGCGCCCCTCCGCTATCCTCCCCACCCACCAGCACTCCCCCAAACCCATGCAACCTTTTGTTGCAGGTGCAACAAAAGGTTGCACTCCGATACCAATCGTGGCTGACAACGCAACCAACCGCTGCATCCTCCAGGACGGGGCTGAGCGCTCACACAGGATTGCGACAACAGCAGGAGCCTTTGAGACGGACCGGGAAGCCTGCCTTCAATCCGGAATGAATGATTACCTCAGCAAACCCCTGCGGCTGGGAGCCCTGCAGCAGGCGCTTGAACGGTGTCCCCAGATTGCCCACCCGGACAATCCCAAGTCCGCCTGACGACCGATGAGGCGTCCGTATTAAACCCCTCCCGAAATCGGTGAACATGGAACGGATGGCCGCCCAAGGCATGAAATTCACACAGGCGTATGCCTCCGCGGTCTGCTCTCCCACACGCGTCAGCGCCCTGACCGGGTTTGGGACGTGCCCGGACTGGAGACATATCACGGTCGGGACATCTACCTGACCGAAGCGCTCACGCTGGAAGCCATCACGGCCGTGGAACAGGCGGTCGAAGACAAACGGCCATTCTACCTTTACATGTCGCATTACGCGGTCCACGCGCCATGGGAGAAGGACGAGAGGTTTTATCAAGATTACCTCGACGCAGGCCCGGAACCATTCGAGGCCACGCTCGCTTCGATGATCGAGGGCATGGACAAATCCCTCGGCGATCTGATGGCTGCATTGGATCGCCTGGGCATCACCGACAACACCATCGTTCTCTTCAGCATGGTGAAACCAATCATCCGAAGGATCGGCCGCTGATCTGGCACTTCCCCAACAACTACAGCGGCCAGACTCCGTTCAGCGCCATTCGGCAGGGATCCTGGAAACTCATCTATCATCACATCGATCGGCGGATGGAACTCTTCAACCTCGACGAAGACATCGGCGAGACGCGCAATCTTGCCGCGAAGAATCCTGAAACGGTGGAAGCTCTGGCCAAGCTTTTGTCGGAACGGCTTCGGCAATACAAGGCCCTCATGCCCACGGACAGGAGATCGGGGAAACCAGTGCCTCTCCCGGATGCATCCTTTGCACAGACCCGCTAATCCTTGCCTGCCGCCCTGCCCTCACTCAAAGACACCGACACCACATCATCCGAAGTTGACGTCGGGTTGCTCGGCCTGTCGACGATGCAAAAAAAGCTCCGGGGTTTCCCCCGGAGCTTGATGAAACTTTCCGCTGACGACGCGTCAGGGATTGTGAATGGTTAACCGTGAACTACCGCACGCGATAAAACGCCTGCGCGTTGGACGCGGGGATGCTGACGCCGCTGGCGGCACCGGCCACGGCGGTCCAGGGGCCGGTGACATCGGACGCCGTCTCCAGCGTGCCGTTGCCGTCCCATTGGAGCGTCACGGATTTGCTGGCGATCGCGATGCGGATATTCGCCGGTTGCCCACCGCCCACTCCGCCTGCAGCGGCACCCAGGATCAACGCACCGTAGGAGAATTCCTGATGCGGATTGCCTGCCCAGTTGAGCTGCGACTTGCGGCCGCTGCCGTCGTCGTCGTTCATGGCGATGTTGAATCCGACCCTCGCGCCGTCGGTGATGCCGAGCAGCGCCTCCTTGGTGACCTTGAATTCGATCTGGTATCCGGTGTCCGTCTTCGTGGCGGCACCGAACCAGTGGGCGTTAGAGCCCCAGCTGGGATTGTTTGCCTCGGCGTCACGGCGGGCACCGTTGGGCGTGATCACGAACTGGCCTTCATACAGGGAAGCGGTATCGCGGGTCAGGTCGTTGCTGTCATTGGCGTCGAAGAAAACCTCGATGCTGTCGTCCACCCAGGTCTGGCCGTCCTCGGACCCCGCTTCGGCGGAGTCGGTGAACACCGCGTCGTCCACCGCCACGACACCCACGTAAATGGCTGCGGTGTCGTGGACCACCCATGCCTGAAGGCTGTGATCGGAGGTCGGCCACTCATCGTCGCCAACACCGATATGATACATGCCGGTGTGCCTGTTCAGGACGATGGTTTCGGCCCCGGCATATTCGGCAGCGGACACCTTTCCATCGATGGTCGGAGCGCTGGCCTTGGGCGCGGTGTAGGTGCGTTCTCCAATGATCAGGTTTCCGTAGGTGGCCTCCGTGTGCGGAGTGCCGGTCCAGAGGATCTGACGTTCCGATCCCGCGTCGCCAATAGCATCATCGTCGTTGACGCCCACGGTGAAGCCGATCGCGCTTCCGGGTTTCGGGTTGCCGATGATGTCCATCGAGATGCGGAATTCGGCCACGTATCCGGTGTCGGTCAGAGCGGTGCGCGCGTACCAGGCGGCGGCCGGTCCATATCCGGGATTGCCCGCCTCGGCCTGCCGATAGGCGTTGTTGGCGGTGATGACGAACTGGCCGCCGGTATCGATCACCGCGGGATTGCCGTCGGTGCTGCGCACCTCCAGGTTGCTGTTGTCACCGTCGATGAAGATCTCGACAGAGTCGTCGGTCCAGGTCTGCCCGTTCTCCGAGCCCGGCTCGGCACCGTCGTTGTTGATCCAGTCATCGGTGACCTCGACGGCGATGTAGAGGTTGTTGCCGTGCACGCCGGCGTAGATGTTGTACTGGAGGTCCGTCGCATCAAAAGGTTCCAGCGGATTGCCGTCGCCGGGTCCGCCCCCTCGGTAAAAGTCCTCCAGGTTTGCGTCGAAAATGACCCGCCAGTAGTTCTGCGAGGCACCGCCGGCATAGGCCCATTCACCCGCGTTCAACACGCCGTCGATCACGGGTGCTGCGGGCAGCGGGAGGGCCATCTGGGTTTTGGTGTCGTCCAATGCCTGCGAAAAGCCAGTCAGCGTGGCCATGGACGTCAGGAGCATCGAGAGGATGCCCGTGGCGGTATATTTTCTGTTTATGGGTTTGTTTGGCATTACGGTATGCATGTAGGTTGTTTTATCCAAGGAAACGCAATAGTGTAGCAAATAAAGGCCCGTCCGGCAAGGACTTCATCAATGATTGAGTCGCCTCTTCACTGCGCTGTTTGAAGCATTCTGCCCGGAAACAGGTTCGTTTGTTGTCGTCGGCTAACACGTTTTGCGGCGCTGTAAGCGCCGATCGGGCATTCGATCCGTGAACTCCGTAAAATCGGTGGTCAACCTCGGAAAAACGGGGGACCTTCAACCACGGATTTCAGGTATGTGGCACGGATCAATTTCTTTCAGAAACAAACATTCCCCAGTCCCCTCTCCCATCCCTGGCACTCGGTGCAAGAGACGCTGTGGCGCAGAGAGCTGGTGTTTCGGACGTTACGTCTTCCCTGCGTCTCTGCGTCCCACTGCCATTCGTTTAAACTATTCGGAGGGCAGGGCGAATCCGTCCCGGTGAGCCGACAAGCGGTTGAGCGAAAGTGAGTCGAGCGGCTCAGCGGGGACGCTTCGCCCTACCATTTCAGTTCTTAAACGAATGGCAGTGCGGTTCGCGCCACCTCCCCTCCCCACCGCAAGGTTGGTGGTGCGTCTCTTTAGGCAAACGGAGTTCGCTTTACTTACGAACTGGCACTCCGGAGTGGCTTGCCAGGGAATCGACGAGTCCGAGCTTGCACGGAGCGGGGCGCGCAGTATTCTTCGCTGCATGAAATCACTATCCGCTCTGGCTCCTCGTGCGACCCGTCTTTTGCCTCTGCTTGTGCTGGCTTCCCTGGCCGTGATCAACCAGCCACGCCCCCTTGTCGCCGCCGAAGTTGCCACCGAATTCTCCAAACCAGTCATCGACATCGGCATCGTCGTTGGTGACACCGTCAAATCCGTGGAGTTCTACACCGAAGCAATCGGCTTCAAGGAGGTGCCCGGGTTTAAAGTGTCCGGGGAACGGGCGGCCGAAATCGGTCTGACCGACAATCAACCAGCCGATATTCGGGTATTTGTGCTGGGCGAAGGCAACCTGGCCACGCGCATCAAGCTGATGAGTTTTCCCGGGGTTAAGGCAAAAATGCCCGACCAGAAGTTTATTCACTCCACGCTGGGTGTCAGCTACCTCACGCTTTATGTAACAGACATGAATGTCGCCTTGAAGCGTCTCGAAAAGCAGAACATCAAGCTCCTGGGAAAAACACCCGTCGACCTCGGCGGCGGAACCTACATCACGGTCCTGCATGATCCCGACGGCAACTTCATCGAACTCGTAGGGCCAAAAAAGAATTAGGCGGACCGTTTGGTCGGCGCGGTGCCTCGCGGGGAGCGGCAGCGGACAGGAACCGGCCCCCTCGACCGGGAGCCGTGGATTGCGTTGGGAGCCCATCCGTGGCCTCCGTGATATCCGTGGTCGAACCCTGGATGACTGGGGGGACGTTTCACCAAGGATTTCAGGTATGAGCACGGATCAATTCTTTTTCAAAAAACATTCCCCTTTTTAATTCAACTGCGCCATCTCCCGACCTCAATCCCGCCAAAACGTCGACTCCGGTCCCACCTGGTAGCGCACCTTCATTTGCGGCGTTTCCACCAACACCTGGCCGCGGTGCAACGATTCCACCGCCGCAAGCGTCATGCCCGAAGTCAAAAGCGTTCTTTCGACCGGATAACCCGCCTTTCCCGTCAGGACCAGGTCCTCGATGTGGCGTGTCAGCGGATGAAAAAAATCGGCCGTGCTCGAGCCATGGGTGGGCATCGGCAGGTACATCTGACAGGAAACGATCTCGCCCGTATCCGCCCTCAGTCCCGCGTAGTTGAAATCCCGAATCCCGACCAGGAACATCGTGGTGCGAAAACCGTCCAGGTGCTCGATGAAATACGCCGTTGCCTCGGGGAACACCTGACGGGCCCACTCAACGGTGATCGGATCGGTGTAATAGCCCCCCTCGACCGGCAGGTTGTGGCTGCGGGTCAAGGCCGAGACCATCAGGCGGCGCGTTGTTTCACGATCCGGCTGTGCCAGCATCTCCCACATCCGGGCCCCGCGCAATGCGAGCACGCTGCGAATGCCCACCTCGCCGCCCTTACGTCGCTCGGACATGCATTGGGCCGTCTCGAGCGCGTGGATGTCATAACTGTCCACACCACCATAAGCCACGCACACACTCTCGCTCAGCGGCACACCGTAGGGCATGTCGATCGAAGGCATGCGGCGGGTAACCGGAAGCGAAGAACCCGCGAGAAACGGAAACCCGAGCCGCCTGGAATCGGCCACCATCTCGGCACAACGTTCCCAGGTTGTCGAAAGGTGTTTGTCGTTGAACACCGGCACCGAACGCCCGCTCGATTCAAACACTTTTACGCATTCCTTGAACCATTCGTATCTCGGATACAACTTCTGCCCCATTTCGTTGTTTGGATAATCGCCATGTTCCGCGATGATCACCACACCATCCACCGCCAGTTTGCCTGTTCCCAATGTCAGCGCTTCGGGGATGGATGTGTAAAGTTTCAGTCCATATTTCCGAACCCGTTCGTGACCGAGGTCACCCTTGGGAAACTGGTCAATATAGACCGAGGCAATCTCGAGTCGCGGCGCCTGCCAGGCACCCCGCCAACCATAACCCATCGCCAGTCGATCCAGAAAATGTTGGGCGTGCGAATGGGTCCGGACTTCGGTGCCCAGAAACGCGATCTTCTTGCGTGCCCCTCCCGGTTCAGCGCTGAACAACGTGGCGGGAGCAATGAGGGTGGCTCCGCCCAGGGCGGAGAGACTTTTCAGGAATTCGCGGCGATTTGTGTTCATGGATCAATTTGACGGACGGTTTCATGGGCGGCCCCGGTCACACGACTTCGGGGACCGAATAACGATTTGGTCATAGGGCTTGCCAAAAGTGATTCGATCAAGCCTAGGCCGACCGCCCTGGACTGTCCAAAGAAAATTGTTCCGGCAAAGCCCCCGTCCAAGGACGCTTACTGATAAAGTAGGAGCCGACGTGAGGAGGCTCACTTCCTCAACTGCCAAACCGGGTAGTCAGAGTCTCCTCACGTCGTCTCCTACGATTGCACGATTCCTCCTGGTAGGAGGCGACGTAAGGAGACTCTCTTCTCCACCTGCCAAACCGGGTAGTCAGAGCCTCCTCACGTCGTCTCCTACGCTTCCACGGTTCCCCCCCGTAGGAGGGGACGTGGGGGGGGTCTGGCGTTCACCCTCGACCCCGCGGGGGCCAAAC
>JAIPJX010000153.1 GCA_021733945.1 Verrucomicrobiota bacterium
GGTCGCAGGGCCGATCACCGCGACGGGGACAAAGACAACGCATTGCGTTGATCTGACAAGTCCGTATCGGTTTTTCCAGGTAGCAACAGTGGGAGGAGGCACCGAGCCGCCACCCCCGCCGCCGCCGGTTGGCGGGATTGTGGATTCGAAACTGACGGTGTTGGCGACGCAGGCATGTGTGGAATGGGTGTCTGTGGCGGGGACGAACTATGTGGTGCAGGGACGCGTGAACATCGAAGACACGACGTGGGACACGGTCGCGGGGCCGATCACCGCGACGGGGACAAAGACAACGCATTGCGTTGATCTGACAAGTCCGTATCGGTTTTTCCAGGTAGCAACAGTGGGAGGAGGCACCGAGCCGCCGGTTGCCGGAGGGGATATCCTGTTGCCTGTGCCCCGGGTTACGGCCGGTGGACGGCTGCAGTTCACCTGGACGGCGAATTCGGGGAAGGCCTACGCACTTCAGTGGAGCGACGGCGGGGTTTCGTCCCAGCCGCTCGTCTGGACCACGATCACGAACGTCACAGGGGTTACGGGATCGATCACGGTTGAGGATCCGACGCCTGTTACGAATGCCGTCCGGTTCTATCGGGTTCTAATTCCGTGATGAACGACGGGGCTGGGGCCGTGTCTGGCGCTCATTCGTCAAAGGCCTTCATCCGGATTGGCGGGGCGCGGGAGCATAACCTCAAGAACCTGACCCTGAGTATTCCCCGTGACCGGCTGGTGGTGATCACGGGGTTGAGCGGCTCCGGAAAGTCCTCGCTTGCTTTCGATACGATCTACGCGGAGGGACAACGCAAATATGTGGAGTCCCTCTCGGCCTATGCCCGGCAGTTTCTGGATCAGATGCAGAAGCCGGAGATGGATTACATTGAGGGCCTTTCCCCTGCCATCGCGATCGAACAGCGTGGTGCCGGTTCCAATCCGCGATCGATCATCGCGACCACGACCGAGATTTTCGATTACCTTCGATTGCTCTTCGCCAATGTGGGTCAGGCGCATTGCCCGATCAGCGGCGAACCGATCACGCGCCAAACCACGAGTGAGATTGTGGATCGGATTGCCGGAATGCCACCCAAGACCCGCGTCATGCTTCTGGCCCCCGTGATCCAACAGGGCCGGGGCGAGTTCCGGGATGTGGTGGAACGTCTGGCCCGGGAAGGATTTGTCCGGGCACGCGTGGATGGTGAATTGGTCGAGCTATCCGCCGGCACGCGGGTGAAGCTGGACGCCAAGCAGAAACACACCATTGAGGCAGTGGTCGACCGGTTGGTTATCGACGAGAGCATTCGTTCGCGGCTGAGTGATTCCGTGGAGACCGCGTTGAAGTGGGGGGAAGGAAGAGTTCTGGTATTGCATCAGGCACCGGGAGGTCAGGCGTCGGGGGCCTGGTCCGAAACACTGCATTCCAACCGGATGTTCAGTCCGGCAACCGGGTTGAGCTACGACACGCCCACACCCAAACATTTTTCGTTTAACTCACCGATGGGCGCGTGCGGCATCTGTCATGGCATTGGTCAGAAGCTGGTGTTTGACGAACACCTCGTGGTTCCGGACGTGGAGAAGACGCTGGATCAGGGAGCGATCCTGCCCTGGCGCAGGGGTGGCAAGCGCATGGTGGTCTACTACAAGGGACAGCTCCGCGGGTTGGCCAAGCACTACGGGGTGGAGCTGGATGTCCCGTTCAAAAAGCTTCCGGAGACTTTCCGAAGAGTTTTGATGGCGGGATCGGGCGAGGAGGAGGTGGAGTTTCCATTTATTCGCGCCGGCAAGACCACCACTGTGAAACGTCCGTTTGAAGGGGTGCTTCCCGGGATGGAACGGCTCTACCGGGAGAGTGAGAGCGAATTTACCCGAAACCGACTCAAAGCGTTCATGAGTCCGCAGCCGTGCGATGCCTGCATGGGACGGCGTTTGAGACCCGAGATTCTGGCGGTGACACTGGGTGCGGCCGAGGGTGTCGCGGGCCGGGGGCCGGGACCGGTTCCGGGAGTGTCGATCATGGACGTGTGTTCGATGTCGATTGACGAAGCGGATGGGTTCTTTGAAGGATTGCAGCTGTCGGAATTCCATCAGAAGATTGCCGCGGATGTGGTGCGAGAGATTCGAGCGCGGCTCTCGTTCCTGAAGAATGTCGGACTGGGATACCTGGCGTTGAACCGCGAAAGCGGAACCCTCAGTGGGGGGGAAGCGCAGCGAATCCGATTGGCGACGCAGATTGGTGCCGGGTTGGTTGGAGTGCTCTACATTCTGGATGAACCGAGCATTGGATTGCATCAACGGGACAATGATCGCCTGCTCAAGACGCTGGAGAACCTCCGGGATCTGGGCAATTCGGTGCTTGTGGTGGAGCACGACGAGGACACCATCCGGAGGGCTGATTATATTCTCGATCTGGGGCCCGGTGCCGGAGTTCGAGGTGGGGAGATAGTCGCCGAGGGTACGTTGCAGGACATCCTGGATGCGCCGCGGTCCCTGACCGGAAAGTACCTCCGCAGGGAACTGAGCATTACGGTGCCCAAGAAACGGGTGCTCCCGTCCCGGGACAGGGGTTGGCTGGAGGTGCTGGGTGCCACGGAGAATAATTTGCGGAACGTCGATTTTCGGATTCCGCTTGGAGCGTTGACCTGCGTGACCGGGGTCAGTGGTTCGGGGAAAAGTTCGCTTGTCGACGACACCCTGCGGCGGGCGCTCTTTCGGCAATGGCATGGTTCCAAGGAACGGCCGGGTGCGCATCGGGAGATCCGGGGAGCGGAGCAGCTCGACAAGGTGATTGTGATCGACCAGACCCCGATCGGCCGCACGCCTCGCAGCAATCCGGCGACTTACACCGGCATGTTTAATCATATCCGCGATTTGTTTGCCAAGCTGCCGACGGCCAAGATTCGCGGGTTCGGCCCCGGGCGGTTCAGTTTTAACGTCAAGGGCGGTCGGTGCGAAAAGTGTCAGGGGGACGGGTTGATCAAGATCGAGATGCATTTTCTGCCGCCGGTCTACGTGACCTGCGAGGCCTGCAACGGGCGTCGGTACAACCGGGAGACCCTTGAAATCGCGTACAAGGGAATGAACATCGCCGATGTGCTCGCGATGACGGTCGACGAGGCGGTCAACTTTTTCCGGGCAGTGCCGCAGATTTACGAGCCGTGTCTGACCCTGGCCGAGGTGGGGCTGGGTTACATTTGCCTGGGACAATCCGCCACCACGCTCAGTGGCGGCGAGGCGCAACGGATCAAGCTGGCTTCGGAATTGAGTCGGCGCTCGACAGGACGCACGCTTTACATCATGGATGAACCGACGACGGGGCTGCATTTTCATGATGTGGCCACGCTCATGGAAGTGTTGTTTAAGCTGCGGGCTTCGGGAAACACGCTGCTTGTGATTGAACACAACCTGGATGTGATCAAGGTGGCCGACTGGGTGGTCGACCTGGGACCCGAAGGAGGTGTGAACGGCGGGCGGATCATTGCGGAAGGTTCTCCCGAGGATGTGGCGCAGTGCCGGGAGAGTCACACGGGGCGGTATCTTTCGGAAGCACTTGCGTGTCGAACGAAGCGGTCGTATTAAAGAACCATGCGCCTTTTCGGCAAACTGCTTTCCTGGCTCCGGACGCAAGCTCCTGGCGTTCTCGCAGTGCTGCTTGCCGCCCATCTGTCGCTGGTCCACGCCGCTGAAAGCGCGGAGTCGGACCGGGCGTTCCTGGCTGCCATCGGGTCGTTTGAGGTCGGATTCTGGGAGCGGGCGAACAACGAATTCGGGGAGTTTCTCAAGAATTTCCCTGACTCCTCCAAAGTCGCACGAGCGGTTCTCCTGCAGGCCCAGTGCCGGTTCATGCTCAAGGACTATGCGTCGGTGGCGTCCCTGCTCGCGGCCAATTTCGCCAAGGCCGGAGACCTGGCCGATCAGTTTCTGTACTGGCAGGGGGAGGCGCAGTTCTACCAGGATTACTACGCCAAGGCGGCGATGTTTTACGAGGAACTGCTCGAGTCTCATCCGAAATCACCCCTGCGGCTGGAGGCCAGTTACGGCCGGGCCTGGGCCGCCTACAAGTTGAATCAGGCGGACCGGGCGATCGAACTGCTGACCGATCCCGCCGGCGGATTTCAGACCGCTTCCCAGACCAGCACCAACGAGACCAAGATTGTTGAGGGCAATCTGCTGCTGGCGGATGTGCTCCTGACTCGGAAACGGTTCCGCGAGGCGGAAGCCGTGCTCGAAGAGCTGGGCAAACGCGCGTTGCGGCCGGAACAGAACTTCGACCGACTCTACCTCCTGGCGAGCAGCACGTTTGCCGATTTGCGAACCGATGAAGCGCTGTCCCGCGTGACCAATCTGGTTGCCTACACCATTTCTCCCGCGGGTCGGCCTGTCTGGTACGCCAATGCACTCATGTTGAAGGCCGAGATTTTCCGCGGACGCGAACCCGCGGCGGCCATCGGGATCTACGAGGAGATTGCGCGGATCGCCGGGGTCCCCAAGAACCAGACACGGCAGGCGGTGATGAAGATGGTGCAGGTCATCCAGGAACAGAATCAGTTGACCAATGCAGTGCAACGGCTGGACGGATTTCTGCGCGAAACGCTGGCGGACACCAATTCGCCCCCGTTTGTTGCGACGGATCTGATTCGGCTGACACTGGGGGAACTTTACCTGAAACAGTTCCGGGATCTGCGCGGTCCCGCCGCCGCCGGACAGCCTTCGTTGCAGGTCACCAATTTGCTTCAGCTGGCCAAGGCGCAGTTCGATGTCATTGCCAATTCGCTGACCAACAGCCCGTTGCTCGGCAAGGCGCACCTGGACCGGGGGTGGTGCTTTTGGGAGGAGGGTCTGTTGACCGGACAACCCGAAATGTGGGATCAGGGCAAAGCGGCGTTTGCCACGGCTGTTGAACGGTTGGCGGTCTCGAAGGATCAGGCGGTGGCCCGGCTCAAGCTGGGCGATTGCGAGTTTCAAACCGGCGATTATACCAATGCGGTGAACAGTTATCACTTCCTGATCGAGAACTACGGGCATCTGCCCGAGGTGAAGTCGACCCTGTTCGACCTCGCCCTCAACCAGACGGTGCGTGCGTCGATGGAGATGGGAGATTTTGAGACAGCCAGGGATGCATTGGGAAAGACATTGGCGTGGTTTCCCACCAACACGTGGTCCGAGCGCAGCCTCATCCTGTTCGCCCAGGAGATGCTCAAGCACCGTGAGCCGGACGCGGCGCGCGAGGCGGTGGCGGATTTCGAAAAACGGTTTCCGGAGTCCGGTTCGATCCCTGAAATGCGGCTCGTGCGGGCCGAATCGTTCGCGGCGGCGGAGAACTGGCCGGAGGCGATCCAGGAATATGAACGCTGGGTGGGCGGGTACACCAACCACGCACTTCTGGCGCAGGCGCAGTTCGACCGGGCCCGGGCTTATGACAGGGCGGGGCAGGGGACCAATGCCCTGGCATTGTTTGCGGGTTACCTCACGAACCACGCGGAGAGTAGTCTGGCGCCGTTGGCGCGATACTGGGTGGCCACCTACCATTTTAACCAGCGCGATTATGTGCGTGCCGAGCAGCACTACCAGACACTTGGAAGCACCAGTCAACCGGGTGTCGAGCTCGGATATCGGGCTCGGCTCATGGCCGGCCAGTCGGCCCTGCTTCGCCAGAAACCGTCCGATGCCCGGCCCTACCTCACCAATCTGGTGGTGGACCCGGTGTGTCCGGACAGCGTCAAGGCCGAGGCGCTGTTTGTTCTGGGGGAGGTGGAATTGATGGACGCTTCGCAGCCTGCTCCGAACAACCCACTGGGCCGGTTCCAGAAAGCAATTGGGTGGTTTTCGTTAATCCTGGAAGATTATCCCTCGAGCCGGCTCGTGCCACAGGCATACGGGAAACTCGGCAACTGCCACCGTCAGCTCGGACAGTGGAGCAAGGCGATTGATGCGTATCTGCGGGTGACCGATTCCACCGAAGCGGATGTCGGATCCCGGTGTCAGGCGGAGGTGGCGATCGGTGAAGTGCTCGAGTTACAAGCCGCACGGGTCGAAGACGTGGAGGAGAAGAATCGTCTTCTGTCAAATGCGCTGGATCATTACCTGAACGTGGTGTTTGAAAAACGGCTGCGGCCCTCCGAACGAACCGATCCACTCTGGCTGGCCGAAGCCGGGTTGCCTGCGGGTGACCTGGCGCGGAGGCTCGGCAAGGAGGCTCAGGCGATCCGAATCTATGAACAGCTCCGTCGGGATCTTTCCTCCCGGGCCGATCTGCAAGCCGCACTGGATCGCCGCTTAGCCGCATTGCGGGCTTCCTCCGCCAAGGCGCAATCCTCCGATTGACAGGGGATCCTTTTCCTGCTAGTTTATGAACACAATGAGTGCGACCGCAGAACAACTTCCCCCCGTCGTCAGTCTGACTGAAGGTGCTGTGGAACAGCTCAAGACCCTCCTCGTTAGTGAAGACAAGGGCAGGAGTTTTCGGGTGTATGTCGAAAGTGGTGGTTGTTCCGGGCTTCAGTACGGGATGGTCTTTGACGAAAAACGCGCGGATGATTTGACGACTGAAGTTGAGGGAGTGTCCGTGTTGGTTGATCCCTTCAGCGCCACCTATCTGAAGGGCGCGATCGTCGATTTCGAGGACGGCCTCAACGGCAGTGGGTTCAAAGTCAAAAATCCCAATGCCCGGTTGTCCTGTGGTTGCGGTAAATCTTTCGAAGCCTGAGCGGATAGTCTCCGATTTGGCTGTAAAACGCCGTTCCGTGCGATGCGGAACGGCTTTTTTATTCCCCGCGTTGCGGGGGGCGTTTCCGTTCCCGTGCCCGTGCCCGGTGGTGTCGCGCGTTCCGCGCTCAACCACCGGCTAATGGCTTCCAAGCCTCCGGCTTGGCCGGGGGCGCGCCATCCCGCAGGGATGCCAGCCATCAGCCGGGGGTGTGCGAGGCACGAGCCCTACCCCCGGAACGTCCGCGGGCAAATCATACGATCCCGGAGGGATCGCACGCGCCGGATCATCGCAAACATCCCACCCCGCTTCTCGCGCAATCGGCGCGGTTCAATCGAGGTGTTTTGGATCGTATTCAATTGCCGCTTTTTCAAGCATCGCGATCACCTCCTCGCTCAACCCCCGGGACGCCGATGGCCATGGAGTTCAGAAACATCAACCCCGTGATCGGCTGTGTAAACCTCTTTCTGTAAAATCGGGTTGAGTCATTGAAGGGTAAGCGAATCGTCGGAGTGAATGGTGAAGCGGATCTTCCCTCTCATACGGTTGCCGCCGTGCCAAAGAGGGCAGGGACTTTTTTCTTGGCTCAATAGCTCGGACGCCTAAACTCGGGTCTGCCCGTGATAAAAACGGTTGGAGATCAGTGGCCGACGGGGGGACAGTTGGTGTCGGTGGAAACTCCGCACCAGTGTGCGACAGGCTTGGGGAAACGCCGCTCACGTGAGATGTTTTTGACTTCCCTGCGCCAAGGCTCAGCCTGTGTGAGATTGAGTGGCACGCCGCAGAAAAACTCACAGTCGTTCGCGAAGATGTTCGGCCAGATTGACTGCATCACCTTATGCCTATGAAATACGCGCTGTTGTCTTTGATCCTGTTCCTGGCGCTTGTGCTGGCAGGCTGCAAATCGAACGACGCAGTCGGTCGTCCTGTTTCCGAGCCGCCGGCCGATTGGTTTGCGTGGCAGGCCAAACGCAGGGAGTCCCTCGTTGGCCCGAATGGCTGGACCACGCTGACCGGTTTGCATTGGTTGGAGGAGGGCCCAAACTCGGCGGGAAGCGGTCCGGCCAATCCAGTGGTTCTCCCGCGCGATCGCGTGGCTGCGACGGTTGGAAGTTTTGTCCGGACCGGACGTTCGGTCCGGTTCGAGGCCGCGCCCGGGGTTCCGGCCACTGTTGGGGGAAAGCCGGTGCATGCGGTGGAAATGCAATCGGATGCGGCCCTGGATCCAACCGTGCTGCAAATCGGGCCCCTCTCCATCATCGTCCTTAAGCGCGGAGAACGAATCGCTCTGCGCGTCCGGGATCCGGAAGCCCCGACGCGCACGCATTTTCAGGGTCTGAAGTATTTTCCTTACGATCCCGAGTGGCGCATCGACGGCCGGTTCGAACCTTCTCCCGAAACGAAGACCATTCGGGTGCAGGATATGATTGGCGGAACGGAAGAGTTTGTTGTCCCGGGAACCCTGGTCTTTACGCGCGCCGGTGTGGAGCACCGACTTGTGGCCGTCGAAGAGCCGGGTGAAGAGGATTATTTTGTCATGTTTCGCGACCGGACGGCCGGCACGTCCACGTATCCAACCGGACGTTTTCTTTACGTCGCCAGACCCGACGCTTCCGGCCGCGTGACGATTGACTTCAACCGTGCATACACTCCGCCATGTGGTTTCACGTCCTTCGCGACGTGCCCATTGCCCCCGCGCGAAAACTGGATGCCATTTGAAATTCGGGCGGGCGAACAAATGCCTGCCGATCACCCTTAAAGCCTGGAGTCCGTTCCATTGAGCTCGTATTTCCCAGGCGATCGCGCGATCGCCCCTGCCATGAATATCGCCAGAATGGGTGTTCTCATTCCGTTCGTGGCTCTCGCCATGGCGTTTGAGAACGCTCATCCTTTTCCCAACCGCACGCTCAGTGTTCAGCTTCGGGGGCGTGCGGGCAATTCGACCTGCATCGGAGGGCGTGTGACCGTGACATTGACGGACGGATCCAAACAGAGCACTGAGATTTACGCGGGTGGTGGATATTTATCGCAATCGACCAGCGTCCCAAGCTTCGGTCTGGGCGGAACCAACAGCGTGGCGAACATTACGGTTCGATGGCCGGATGGCACCGTGACTTCCGCCGTTCCTTCTTCGGATTCGAGCAGGATCACGATGAGGCAGCCGTGACCCAGGGAACAGCGGGAACCTTAATCCAAACGGGTTCACGAGAAAGATTCTCCGGAGGAGACGCGGAGGGGAGGGCTTGATAGCGTGACGATTCAACGGACTGCCGCAGTCCATGACGCTTCGCGATTTTTGAGGAGCGCTGGAATCGTGCGACGACTCGATGCAATCCGTTCACCGCAGTTCTCCCGCCCCTTCAAACCGATCGGGGCGATCCGGCAGCAGGCTGAATTTCTGGGAGCGTGCCATCAGCAGCCAGACTGAGAGGGCAATCAGGAGGCTGTTTTCGGCGAGTTTCCCGCAGATCAAGACATCTCCGGTTCCGCAACCACAGTCGAAGCGAATTGCACAAAAAGCGATCGACTGGGTGTTGTGGATGTCGAGAGCCCGGAGCAGCACCGCTGCGGTGAATGCGGCGAGCATGCCGAAGATCAAGAGTGAGGTCGCCCTGACCCGTATGCCGGCGATCAGAAGGATTCCGCACAGGATCTCAAACCAGGGAAGGGCCGCCGCAATCGCATTCAGGACAAGCGCATTTTCGGTGAGCTGATATTGCCGGAGCATTTTCAGGAAGGCCACCGGATCGGCAGCCTTGTTCCAGCCGAGAGACACGAACACGACGCCGAGCACCAGCCGGCAGGCCAGTAGCGGATAGCCGGTTTGGTTGAATCGGGTGAGTGCGGATGCCATGGGTGTTGTATGCCAGGCCGCGCGCGATTGAGTGCGCGCGGGCCGATGCGGTTGCCGGAGTGTGCTCATGGGGCGGGAGGCTGCTTCGCGGCTGGGATCGAAAGGTCTCCGCTCTGCCGGGGGCCGCGTTCGATTGGCATGCCCCGGGACTTCCATTCGGTGATTCCTCCGGCATAAACAAATACCTGGCCCGGGGTGACTCCAAGTTGAACGAGGTCATGGGCCGCATACTCGCTGTCTTCGCACGATCCGCCGTTGCAGTAGACCACCACCTGATCCGCCACCAGACAGACCGGCAGCACTTCTCCCAAGGTCTCTTCCATCCGGTAGTGATCGAATCGATACGCTCCCGGGATGTGGCCTTCGTGGAAATGCGTGATGTCGCGAGCATCGACAAAAATGATTCGTCCCTGCCCGTAGGCTTCGGTCTGATGGAGCGCGGCTGCTTCGTCGTGGGTGACCAGGCCCAGTCCTGCAGCATCAAGACGGGCTTTCAGCGGATCCGCAGTCTGGGTGGCTGGGACGCCCTCCGGTGCGGGCAATGTCGGGTTGAGGGCGACAGGTTCGGTGGCTTCGACGTTTGTTCCGGTTGCGGAGTCCGGGGGGCGGGGTGTCGACTGGGAATAAAAATAGTCGCGGTTCAGCGACAGCCCGCGTGGCGAGGTGGCGTTGATCAGCAGGCTGAGCGGAATGCCCAGCAGAAGGATCAAACCGGCATCACGCAGGATTTTCAGCATTTGCGCGCCTCGTCGAGTTTCCAAGAGCTGTTGGCATGGATCGGGTTTGTCCGGGATCACTGGGCTCCCGAGTAAGTGAACGGAACCTCAAACTCGGGAAGTTCGGGACGATTGGTCTTGCCGATCAACGAGGGCTGTTCGGTGTCCGGCACTTCGAACCCGACGGGGAAGGTGAGGGCGATGGTGACCCGTTTGCCTTGCTGGAGTTCGGTGGCGGTAACGGAGACGCCCTTGGCTTGGAGATCGGAAACAACCAGATCGCCGGCACGTCGATTGACCAGCGTGACGTAGCGTTTGATTTCAGTGGTGAGTTTGGCTGCCGGCAGGATGATTTTGGGCGGAATGACCTGCACGGCGGGAAGTACCGTTGCGAATACCGAGAGCGAAATGGAGGCCATGTTGGGGTTGTTTGTCTTGAGACTGACAATGCCGCGGTTGGTGCCCGGTTGGAGCGGGGGCACGGTCGTGATCTCCAGCTCATACTTCTCGCCTGCGGTCACTGTGTTCACTTTCGCGGTGAACAGTTTGGAGGTCATGTTGAGATCGCTCAGTTCCAGAGGGGTCCCGGACTTGTTCTCGATGGTGATGACCTTGGTCTGGGGAACTTCCAGATCGAGGTTGGAGGAAAAGACAGCGTGCGTCTCGGACAGTGCGATCGGCACCCAGATCGACCCGACGAGCTTGAGCACGGCCAGTTTGTGGGTTGGGTCATTGCTCGTGACGCTGATGGTCTTGGTCAGTTCGCCCTTGAACCGGCTGGTGTCAAGTTGGACGGGGATGTCGCCCGATTCTCCCGGCTTGATGAGACGGCTCCAGCTGCCCGCGGTGGTGCAACCGCAGGAAGGTCGGACTTCGGTGATTTCGAGGTTGCTGTCGCCCTGGTTTTTCACTTTGAAACTGTGTGTTACCTTTTCACCGGGTTGCACGGTTCCAAAGTTATGTTCGATCTCCGGGAAATAAATCCTCGGTCCGGAAGCTTTGGCCGCGTCGGGGGCCGGGGGCAGGGCAAGCGGGATTGGGACGACCGGGTCGGCGGCGAACCCGTTGGCGGGATTCGCGGCCAGGGTGCCAAGGACCAGGGAAGCCAGAATTCCGGAAAACAAGTTGCGAGATCTCATGACCCGTAAGGCTACACGAAATTTTATGCTGTGCCAGTCGTTACGTGAAAAAAATGTCGATTGCGTGGCGTCTGGAATGGATTCACACTCAGGAATCGAACCTGGCTCCCGGTCGGGGTCGATCTGACGTCACCATGCCCGCAAACGAGCTAATTCGGTCAAAGATCCGTGATCTGCCCCACAAACCGGGGATCTACCTGATGAAAGACCGGTTCGGGACCGTGATCTATGTCGGGAAAGCCCGGGACTTGCGGAAGCGGGTCAGCCAGTATTTTCATCCATCCCGTCGGCATGGATGGGACCTGAAACTCAAGGCATTGGTGGAAGCCGTCCATGATCTGGACGTGCACAGCGTGCGGTCGGAACCTGAAGCGCTGCTGCTGGAAGGGAAACTCATCAAGGAGTTTCATCCCCGGTATAATGTGAGTTTTCGGGACGACAAACAGTTTCTGCTGCTGAAGGTCAATTTGAAGGATGCAATTCCGAGGTTCACCCTCACCCGGATCAAGCAGGACGATGGGGCGCTGTACTTCGGGCCGTTCGCAAGTTCGGGGGCTCTGCGGCGGACGGTGGCGATGATCCGGCAGCGATTTAACCTGAGGGGATGTCGTCCACTGACGCCTGGTGCGAGGGATTACAAACACTGCCTGTATGGCAACCTGAAACACTGCACCGCGCCGTGTATTGGAAATGTCTCCCGGGACCAATACCTGCTACAGGTGCAGGCGGCCTGCGATTTCCTGAGCGGACAATCGGACGAGATTGAACAGGATATCGAGCAGGCGATGAAGAAGGCATCGGCCAACCTGGAGTTTGAACGCGCGGCGGAGTTGAGGGACATGCTTGCCGACCTCCGGGAAACAACGCGGAAGACCAAACGATTCTCGCGGGTGCCGTACACGCTGCCACTGGCCATCAAACCCGAGGAAGATCTTGTGGAGCTGGCCGGGGTGCTCGGTTTGGAGGCACCGCCCCAGCGCATCGAGGGATTCGATATTTCAAACATCAGCGGCACCTTCGCCGTGGCTTCCATGGTCAGCTTCCGAGCCGGCAAGCCGGACCGGGCAAGCTATCGGCGTTTCCGCATGAAATCGGTGACCGGTCAGGACGACTTCGCCTGTATTGCCGAGGCGGTTCGACGCCGGTACACGCGGTTGAAGAAGGATTCCGAGGCCCGGCCCGAAGGGGGAGGTTTTCCGGATCTGATCCTGATTGACGGAGGCACCGGGCAGTTGAATGCGGCGCGCCGGGAGCTGGCCAAACTCGGATTGAGCCGGATTCCCACGATTGGCCTCGCCAAGGAATTCGAGGAGATTCATCGTCCCGGGCAGACGGAACCGCTTCGGCTCAGCCATCATTCGGGATCTCTGAAGCTCCTGCAGCGGATCCGCGACGAATCGCATCGTTTTGCGAACACTTACAATGCCCAGATCCGATTGCGCCGGATTTCCGAAAGTGTGCTCGACGAGTTTCCCGGGATTGGCGAACGTCGCAAGGCGGAACTACTGCGAAAGTTTGGTTCCCTGCAGCGACTGAAGCTCGCCACGGTGGAGCAGATTGCCGAGGTGCCCGGGTTTGGCGGGCGGACGGCGATCGAACTGCGCGCGTTCCTGGAAGCGCGTTCGATCCCGGTGCCCGCGGAGATTGATCCGGCTTGAAGTCCTCTTGTATTTCGTCGGGAAGTATGTCAATGATTCGCGGTATGAACCGTCGAGAATTTCTTCAAATTGGTGCCACCGGTCTGGCTCTCTCCTCCCTGGGCAATTACGCCGCGGCTTTTGCGGATACCAGGAAACGGGTTGGTTTGATCGGGAGCGGTTGGTATGGCAAGTGCGACTTGTTGCGCCTGATCCAGGTTGCCCCGGTCGAAGTTGTTTCGCTCTGTGATGTGGACAGCAACATGGTGAATGCCGCAGCCGAGCTGGTGGCTTCGCGCCAGAAGTCGGGAAAGAAGCCGCGCACCTACGGTGATTACCGGGAAATGCTCAAGGAGCGGGATCTGGATATCGTCATCGTCGCCACTCCGGATCACTGGCACGCGCTGGCGATGATTGATGCCGTCAAATCCGGGGCTGACGTCTGGGTTCAGAAACCGATCAGTGTCGATGTGCGCGAGGGGCAGGCCATGCTGGCCGCCGCCCGCAAATACAACCGCGTGGTGCAGGTGGGCACCCAGCGGCGCAGCACGCCGCATCTGGCGGAAGCCCGCGATCGAATCATCCGGGAAGGCAAACTGGGCAGGATTTCCCATGTGGAGATCTGCTGTTATTACCATATGCGCGCCCGTGGAAACCCGCCGGACACCGCCCCTCCCGCGAACCTCGACTACGAGATGTGGACCGGTCCTGCTCCGATGCGTCCCTACAACAGCATCGCGCATCCGCGCGGGTGGCGTGCGTTTATGGAATACGGCAACGGCATCGTGGGTGACATGTGCATTCACATGCTCGACATGGTGCGCTGGATGATGGACCTGGGATGGCCCGGACAGGTTCATTCCTCAGGCGGCATCTTCGTGGACAAGAACAGCAAGGCAAACATTTCCGATACTCAAACCGCCACCTTTGCGTTCGATGAACTCAATGTGGTTTGGACGCACCGCAGCTGGGGCGATGCCCCCGATCCGGAATATCCGTGGGCAGCGATCATTTACGGGGAGAAGGGCACGCTCAAGGCAAGTGTGCAAAAATACGACTTCATTCCCCGGGGCGGCGGCAATCCGGTGCACAAGGATGTGACCTACGAACTCGAAGAGTTTCCGGAGGATAAAACGGAAAAAGACCTCGAGAAACATTGCGCGCCGGCCATCCGGGCTCATTGGAAGGATTTTCTTTCCGCAATCGCCTCCCGAGGCAAACCCGTGGCGGACATCGAGCAGGGGCACATCTCCACCACGTCCTGCATTCTGGCAAATCTCTCGATGCAGTTGGGACGAAGTCTGAAGTGGGATCCGGTCGCCGGTCAGGTGGTTGGAGACGACGAAGCGAACCGGCTGCTCGCTCGGCCGTATCGCGGACCCTGGGTGCATCCGGACGCGGCGACGGTGTAGCCTGTTGGGTTGCGGTTTCTTTGCGAGCTGCGGTGGCGCTGAGCGCCACCGCAGGCTCGGGCTGGTTGGAGGGGGGATCCGCCCGCTGGCAGTCACTGGCTTTAATCATTCCCGCAGTGGCGCAGGGACGCAGGGAGGAAACAAAAAGAGTGGGGCGAATCGTGCCGGTGAGTGGTTTCAGGATTTGGACCTTGCAGGGGGGCGGCTCAGCGGGACGCTTCGCCCT
>JAIPJX010000154.1 GCA_021733945.1 Verrucomicrobiota bacterium
CCCCACCGCCGGTAGGGCGAAGCGTCCCGCTGAGCCGCGGCCCGTCCAAAACCAGACCACCGAACCGCTCACCGGGACGGTTCGCGCTACCTCCCCCGCCACCTTCCCCGCCACCTTCCCCCGCCCCACCGCCGGTAGGGCGAAGCGTCCCGCTGAGCCGCGGCCCGCCCGAAGCCAGACCGCCGAACCGCTCACCGGGACGGTTCGCGCTACCTTCCCCTCCACCTTCCCCTGCTACCTTCCCCGACACCTGGCCGACTGCCCCCGAATTCCAAGCCCAAAGATCACTGCGAACTCAGGAACGCCAGAAGATCCGCCGCGTCCTGCGCCGTCAAATCCTGCAGCAGCAGTTCAGGCATCACCGAGACTGGCTGCGCCTGAATCGAACGCACCTCGTCCACCGGGAGGCGAATCTCCCTGGCACTCGCATCCTTTAGCACAATTTCCCGGTCCGTCCTTCGGATTACAAATCCCGAGTACGAAAGGTCGTCCCTGGTTTCAACCTGATACGCCACAAACCCCGGATCAATCACCCGCGACGGAAACAGAATCGCTTCCAGGATTTGTGCCGGCCGCAGCTTTTTGCTGATCGTACTCAGATCCGGACCAAGTTCGACTCCCTGACCACCGATGCGATGGCAGCGCGAACATTGGGTTCCTTCCTGGAAAAAGAGCGTTCGCCCCCGGGCAGCGTCTCCCCGCAACCCAAGTATGATCTCCGGCTGCACATTCGCCCCCAGCTTCTGCACGCGCTGTTCCGGGGGCAGGAATCGTTCGAACAGATCGCGCACCTGAAAATTCGAATGAATCCGGGCCCTCCCGGCCGCCAACTCCACAAATGCCTCCCCTTGTTTTCCGGTCACGGACTGCAACGCAAGCGCGCCATTCGACGTTTCCAGCAACTGATCCATTAATTCCGTTCGCCGACCTTCATCCGATCCGGATTTCAAAAGTTCCGTCAATCGATCGGCGTCTTCCCTTCGAAGTCCTGCCCACGCGGCACGCTGCAGCACCGGTTCTCCGGATTTCGATGGCATCTGGGCAATCCATTCGCGCATCAGTTGTACACCCTCCTCGTCGATCAAGCGGGAACCAATCCGCGGCATGCGCCCCTGCCCCGAAGTGGAAATCCTGTAAAACAACGTCGAACTGTACGGGTCCCCCCCGGTAATCACATGCGCACCCAGCAATCCAAAATCCCCCTGCGAGGGCACCTGCCCAATCGCCTGCATCTTCGCGGGGGACGTGTCGTAATCGAAATGAGAAACCACCGCGCCCCCCGCTCCCTCCCGATGGCAATGGGCACAGTTGACATGAAGCCAGGAACGGGCCCGTTCGGAAATCTCAGCGCGCGGATCGGATGGATTCACAAGGCGTGGGCGTACCCGCGCATCGTGAGGCTGATCGAAGAATCCGAGGTGGGAAAACACACGCAGCTGATTGTCGATCGCACTCGGTTCTGCCTGCTCTTTCTCCACAGCGGAGTTCCCGGAGATCCCGCCTGAGACCGGTCGGTTGTTCCGATACGCAACATCCCGATTCAATTGGGGTGCCGTAAACCCAAGTGCATAGTTCACCCAGGGATTGTGGCATCGCAGGCATTCCATGCGACTGTGAAACCGCCAGGGCTGCTCCCGAATTCCGCCGGGCGCATTCGAATCTCGAATCTTAAACGTTTCCTCCGCTCCGTCCGGTTCCACCAACACCGCGTCGGTCCCCGTCTGGTTCCAGCGATAGCTGTAAGCCCGCCAGTCCATTCCATCATAATGCAGCAGCTGCGTTTCAACCCTCCGAAGGGTATCCACGTTTCCGGATTCCATTTCCAGCGAGAGTGTCTTGGCCAACACCGCGTTGGTCGGATACCGCCATTCGTTTTTCGATTGATACAGCCACACATCCCTGGCGTTTGTCTGAATGACGGATTTCCGCGGCAACGCCACGAACCGCTCCGCCTTCGCGTGATCCGACCACATCTCCGCATTTACAAAAAACGGCACCACACCCGGAGCGGGAATCCCGGCACCCTCGAACAGGCCGGTTTCACTCAACTGTCTGGGAAACGGCGGCCGATCGGGTGTAGGCGGGGTCGGTTCCAGCTCGTAAATGCCACCCGCATAGTCCACGACATACAATTCCCCATCCGCGTCCTCACCAAAACAGATGATCTGAAGCGCCGAATCGACAAGCTCCCGAATGCTCTCCCTACGATTATCCCGGCTGCGCAGCGCCCAGATCTTGCCCGTCACCCAATCCCCATAAACATAGGCACCCTTCAGCTCAGGCAATCGGCTACCGCGATAGACATACCCGCCCGTCACGGACGCCGCCTCGGAATGGGCGTGCACCTGCACCGGAGGCAGGATCGGCGTTGGACCACGCGGCTGGTTGGGATTGATCGATTGGGGTCCTTCGACAATGCTCCACCCGTAGTTCCCGCCGCGTTCGACTCGAAACACAAGTTCCCACAGTTCCCATCCGACATCGCCCACCCAAAGCTCTCCCGTCAATCTGTCGAAACTCATCCGCCACGGATTCCGAAATCCGTATGCCCAAATCTCCGGACGCGATCCAGCCACTCCGACAAACGGGTTGTCAGGAGGCACCCGATAAGCCCGACCCGGGTCCGCGTGATCCACATCAATGCGCAGGATCGACGAAAGCAGGTCGCTGGTATCCTGACCGGTGTTCAGAGGATCCGGAGGCGTGGGGCTGGCGGTGTCGCCTGTGGAAATGTACAGAAACCCATCCGGCCCGAACTTCAACGATCCTCCGTTGTGCCCACCCGAGAGCCAGGTGATGAGCTGCACCTCGCTGGCCGGATCAATGCGCGGAGGGTCGGACTGGGTCACGGTAAACCGGGAAACCCGGGATCCATCCGGAAGCCCAGATCGCACCACATAACACAGATAAACCTGACGGTTCCGTTGAAACTCGGGATGAAACGCCAGTCCAAAGACCTGTTGTGCCCCTTTCAATTCACGGCTCGCATCGAAAAAAAGATCGGCCCGATCAACCGCCGGATCGTTCGGAAAGGAAACAATTCTTCCACCCAGCTCGGCCACAAACAAACGGTCCGAACCGGGGGCACTGACCATCTCGACGGGATTGGTGAAGGAAAGGCTCGAAAACGTGCGGCGAATCCCATACGGCGCAGCCGGCCCATCCGAACCGATCACCCGCGAGGTCGTCCACGGCACACGGGTCTCAATCCCGTGCGATCCGTCCGGATCGATCTTTGCATCGGCACCGGCGGAAACGCGCGGAACCAACCACATCAGAACCACCCATCCAACGATCCCAGAACGCCATGAGCATTTCATAAATTCACCAGTCACTCTCGAAGCCGGCACGCCGGACCCGCTCACCGGGACGGTTCGCACTACCTTCCCCTCCACCTTCCCCCGCCCCCACCGCCGGTAGGGCGAAGCGTCCCGCTGAGCCGCGGCCCGTCCAAAACCAGACCACCGAACCGCTCACCGGGACGGTTCGCGCTACCTTCCCCTCCACCTTCCCCCGCCCCCACCGCCGGTAGGGCGAAGCGTCCCGCTGAGCCGCAGCCCGTCCGAAGCCAAATCGCCGAAATCTACCGTCCGCGCTGAGCCAACAGGAACACCAACCGACTGCCGATGCAGAACGCGACGATCAGGAGCGAGGCCCCGGAGATGTGAGACATCCGGGCCAGGGTTTTCGCAGAAATCTTGCCGTGGCCGAGTGAAACCGCATAACTCAACACTAGGAACCACGCCAGGGCACCAATGGTCATGCCGACCACGCAGCTCGCCTTCGAGATCCAGGTGGTGTCAATCCATCGATGAGAAATGAACGTCGCCGAAAGTGCAATCCAGAAAAGCAGGGCACCCGGATTCCCCAAAACCCGCACGAACCCGATCATGAACGCCGAGTGCGGATGAAGGCGGTGCTCGACCCTCTCCAGGCTCTTGGAGGTAATTGGAAGATCGGTGACTCTCAGGTATTTGATCCCGAGGTAGAGCATGGCCAGGAAACTCAACAGCTCGATGGAAGCACGCAGGATCGGTGACGAAAAAACGCCGGAGAACCCGGCGAACGCGAGTGCGCAGTATAGAAAATCCATCGTCATCGCGCCCAGACTGATCAGGGCCGCAGACCGAAAACCGCGCCGGGCACCCTCGTTGATGATCGTGATGTTGATCGGCCCGACCGGGATCGAGACCAGGAAACCGCTGGCAACACCGAGCAAGCAGGCAACAAAAGGTTCAGAAAACACCATACTTCACCGATTCCCCGAACCATCCGCCCCACGATCAGCCTCTTCCTCATCTTCGTCCGCTCCATCTTCAATCTCCATGCGCATGCGACGCGAAATTCGGGGACGCACGAACCCGTAGATGAGGTAGGCGCTGAAAAGAGCAGGCAACACGAAGGGGAGGATTTTGTTCCGCAGAACCAGCAGCAGTCCAATAAACAGAATCGCACCCACCAGCTTGACGAACGGGCGTTTGGCCCGGAGATCCATCTTCTTGAACGAGGGATACTTCACCTCACTGATCATCATGATCGAAAGAAATACCAGGATCACCGGAAGAACGTATCGCCAGTTGCCCTTGGCAAAATCCCGGTCTTCCACCCACATGATCAGCAGGGTCAACGAGGCAACCAAACCCGCCGCAGCCGGAATCGGGAATCCAAGGAAATCCTTGTCCGGCTTGCCTCCGGGCATCGTGGCCAGGCAGTTGAACCGGGCCAGACGCAGGGCCCCACAGATCAGGTAGATCGAAGCAATGAACCAGCCAACCTCCGCGTGCTGCACCACCACATCGCGCAATACAATCCGATGCACCAGGAAGGCGGGCGCCGCACCAAACGAGATCAGATCCGCCAGCGAATCAAACTGCCGGCCAAACGGACTCTCCGAACCACCCATCCGGGCCACGCGCCCATCGAGCACGTCGAAGATGCAGGCCATGAAAATGAAGAAGAGCGCATTGCGAATGATCGAATTGAACGTGGGCTGGTTGATGTCCGCTTCGACAATCTTCGTCAGAGCGACAAACCCGCAGAACAGGTTGCCGGCAGTCATCAAATTCGGCAACAGATAGATCTGGAGCTTTTCCCCCTCCTGTCCGTTCGGTTGGCTGCTCATAGGCTTACCCTCTCACCACAAGGTCCGTTTCGCCATCTCCAACCCCGTCCCGCAGCGCGACCGCGGAGACGCTCAAGCCTGCGATCAGGCACAACGAGCCTGTCTCAACCGTCCATCTTGCGATGCGCGAACTTTTCATCGCACGCATTGTAGTCCAGAAGCAGGTCTTGGAAAGCCGATTATCCTCCCCCCCTCCAGGCCCATCCGTCCTTAGATTGCGGGATTCGGAGACAGGAAAGGTGGGGATTGTTGCGCTGCGACAATCCCGTCCGCGTTCACCGGACGGCCCCGGCAGTGTCACAACCTTGGGTTCGTTGCACCGCTGGACGCGGCACCTGTCTGTCGCAGCGCGACAGACTCCACCACTCCACCACTCCACCACTCCACCACTCCACACTGCTCCAGACACCACACTGTCCGGCAGCTACCTCCGCCGAGATCGTTCACAGGATCGGGGACGGGTCCGTCCCGGCTCGTCGGGTGCGGAAAGGGCGGAACGCCAGAAACGCTCACCGGGACGGTTCACCCCACCTTTTCGGATCTTAATCCGATGGCAGGCCCATCCGACCCAACTTTGGCCTTTGACCTTTGACCGCCTGTCTCTATCTTCTAGCCCGTGTCCGAAACCCGCACACAATCCATCTCCGCCACGACCCGCTTCTGCGCCGTCTACGGGCACCCGATCCATCATTCGGCGTCGCCCGCGATGCAGAACGCCGGCATCCGAGCGCTCGGATTAAACTGGCGTTACCTGGCCTTCGAGGTCCATCCCGATTCGCTCCGCTCCGCCATCTCCGGAGCGCTGGCCATGAAATTCGTCGGCCTGAATCTCACGATCCCCCACAAACTCCTGGCTGTGGAGATGGTGGACGAACTGGATGAAACGGCGCGCACCTGGGGTGCCGTGAACACGATCCGTTTCGAAGGGGCGGGCCCGGACGGCGCATGGAAGCCCCTGCCAGACTTTCCGCCAGGCGCTCCCATCGAACATTACCGGAGCCGGGGATACAACACGGACGCCGACGCCATCACGCGTTCCCTTCGCGAGGACCTGCAATGCGATCTCGCAGGTGCCAAAGTCATGGTGCTCGGCGCAGGCGGTGCCGGGCGGGTGGCCGCACTCAAACTCGCCTCCGAATCGGTCCGCACGCTCCATGTGGTCAATCGCACCCGCGAAAAAGCCGCCGAGCTCGCCGCCGAAGTCCGACGCAAGTTTCCCGGTGTGCAGGCGTTCGAGGGCCTTTCCCCCGAACCCGTCGATCTGATCGTGAACGCAACGTCCCTCGGCCTGAAACCTTCGGATCCACTGCCGATCGATCCGCAGTCGTTCGATCTGGCAAACGCCGCGGCCGTGTACGACATGATCTATCGTCCGGCAGAAACCCCGCTGCTGGCAGCCGCCAGGGCCGCGGGATGCCGGACCGCAAACGGCCTCGGGATGCTGCTTTATCAGGGTGCCAAAGCCCTGGAAATCTGGGCCGGACAAACCGCGCCGGTCGAAGAAATGCGCCAGGCACTCAAGAACCACATCTACGGCCATGTTTGACACTCGATACTGGTCGGCCGTACCCGACACCTTCTGGGCCGTGGTTTTCTTCGTGCTCGGCACCATGATCGGAAGTCTGCTCAATGTCTGCATCCACCGCATGCCGCGCGGTGAAAGCATTGTCTCCCCCGGATCCCACTGTCCGCACTGCAGCTACGCAATTCCCTGGATGTTGAACATCCCGCTGATCACCTGGCTTTTTCTGGGTGGCAAATGCGCCAACTGCAGGGCCCCCATATCCGTGCGCTATTTTCTGGTGGAACTGCTCACCGGACTGCTCTTCCTGGCCAGCTGGTTCGCTTACGGCGACCGCTCACCCGCCCTGGCCGCCGTCTACTGCCTGTTGCTGGCCGGACTCGTGACCGCTTCCTTCATCGACATCGAACATTTTATCATTCCGGACGAAATCACACTCGGCGGCACCGTTGCCGGATTCCTCTGCTCAGCCATCGTCCCGGCCCTGCACGCGGCGCAAAGTCCGCCGGCAGGTTTAAAAGCAAGTTTTATTGGCATCGCGGCGGGTGCCGGCGTTGTCTACGCCATCCTGAGACTCGGCAAACTTCTCTTCGGCCGACAACGCTTCGACCTGGCGCCGGATTCACGCGTCATCTTCACCGAAGAAGCCATGATCCTGCCGGACCAGACCATCCCGTATGAAGAGATGTTTTATCGGGACTCGGACACCGTCCTGCTGGACGCCAGGACGGTGGAGATGATTGACCGCAGCTACGCCAATGTCCGGGTGCGTCTCTCTCCCCGGGCGCTCCGGATCGGGGAAGATCAGTTTCCACCCGAAAGCGTGGTCTGGCTGGAGGTGGTCACCACCGAAATCGTCATCCCGCGCGAAGCCATGGGATTGGGCGACGTGAAGTTTATGGCGGCGATCGGCGCGTTCCTCGGCTGGCAGGCCTGCTTCTTCTCGCTCATGGTCAGTGCGATCATCGGGTCCATGGTGGGCATCACCCTGATCGTCTTCAAGAAACAGGAATGGTCGAGCCGCCTTCCCTACGGACCCTACATCGCTCTGGCGGCGATGCTCTGGATCATGGGCGGCAACCGACTCACCGCATGGTGGCTCACACGATGAAAACCGCACCTGAAGTCCGACTGGGCAAACTCACCCGGCGCGAGTTCCGCTACCGCATGCAATCCGGCGAACTCAAGGCATGCATCCTTCCCACCGCCGCCATGGAACAGCACCTCGAACACATGGCCATGGAACATGACTGGCGGAGCGCCACCGAGATCGCGGTGCGTGTGGCCGAGATGCTGCGCCCCGAAGTGCTCGTGGCCGAAGGCCTCATGGCCGGCATCAGCGAACATCACATGACCCACCCGGGCACGCTCTCGCTCTCGCCCGGCGTTTTCCTGGCCACCCTCTCGGATCTGATCGCCAGTATCACCCGTGCCGGGTTTAATCATGTTCTCGTGCTCAACGGACACGGCGGAAACACCGCCCCCTGCCGCGCGGTCTGGGACCAGTTCCAGCGCCTGCACCAGGTGAACCTCCATTTCCTCCCCTACTGGGAGGTGCTCACGGAACACGACGCCAGGGAACTGCTCACCTTCGGACACCAATTACCCACAGACCTTCCCGGACACGCCCAGGAATTTGAGACCTCGATCGCTCTGGCTGCGTTTCCCGAGAACGTGCGACAGGACATGTGGACCGATCAACCGGATCAAAGCCCATCGAAAGCCACCGCACGCCAGGGCCGGATTTTCCTGGAACGAATCACCGAACGCGTGGCCGGCTACCTCAGGGAAATGATGAATGGCACCCGGCACGCCGGCGTGCCCCCCTACTTCCCCTGATTTGTAATCCGAATCGCGGTGTTCAACCACGGAAAGCCGGGGGACTCTTGACCACGGATTTCACGGATGCACACGGATTAATTCTTTCAACCGATCAAGATCGTTTGCCGAAGAATTTTTCCACCAACCGATCCGGGGACGGAGGACCCGCCAGTGTAAAGGCAACACTCATCAGGGCGGATCCCAGAAGATCCCAAATAAACGGTTGCACACCCAGGAACTGATAGACCGTGAACCGGCCCTCCATCATGTATCCCGCGATATACAACAGAAGATGGGTCCCGCAACCGCTCAACATCCCGGCCACGGCACCGGCGGCGTTGAACCTCGGCCAATAGAGCGCCAGGGCCATCGGCACCAGGAAACCACCGGCCAGACCACCGGTGGCGAACACGATGAGATTCTGCAGATACTCCGGCGGGTTCAGCACAGCCAGCACCGCACCGATCCCCGCCAACGCCGTCACCGCGTAAGACAACCGGGACAACGTTTTCTCCGAGCTGTTCGGGTTGATGTTGCGCTGGTAGATATCCCGGACCAGACCGGAGGAAACCATCAGCAGAAAACTGTCCACGCTCGACATCACGGCCGCAAATGGCGCGGCAATCAGGAATCCAGCCAACCAGGGGTAACCCGCTGCCGCCGTCAGGGCGGTGGCCATTTCCGGCATGATCCGATCCGCATCGGCCTCCATGCCGGGCAGCAGGACGCGGGCGCAACAAAAGATCAACACCAGCGGGAAATAGATCAGTGAATAATAGAAGACCACCATGACCATGGACCGTTTGAAGGTCGCGGTGTTGTTGAACGCCATCTGCCGGACCATGTTGCTCGGCTGACCGGCACCTCCGAACGCCCAGAACACAAAGAAACTCATGGCCATCCCAAACGAAAGAAACCCGGTCTCGTTCTTCGGGTCCGGCCCGGGTGCGGACACGTAAACACCGCGTTGCCCCGCGCCGCGTCGATACGGAGTTAATTCGGTGATCTCCACCGCAACCTCCAGCTCCAAAACATCCGGCTGAATCTTTTCAATCTCCTCCGGCGTCGTGATTTTCAGGATCGCCACCGACTCACTGACCGTCGACTTCGCCGGGATCACGGCCACCGAGGCTGTTCTTACGATGCCCGTTCCATCGGATGTCTGAGTCCGCAGCCATGTTCCCTTGCGCACCACCACATCGCGGTCCTGAGCCTTGGCCAGGCGCAGAATGGCCTGGCCATGTTCCGGAGGGGTCATGCGTGCGAGCTGTCGTGTGGCATTTCCCAATCCGCCCACCTGCGAAAGCACCAGGAACAGCATCACGATCACTCCCACCACCATGACCAATCCCTGCATCACATCCGTCCAGACCACGGCGCGAAACCCGCCGTACGCCGTGTACAGAATCACCGTCACGGCAAACACCATCAGGCTCAACAAATAGTCGGGCTCGGAATTCCCGATCCAGGGCAGATCCGTCGTGATCCCCGCGACCCATGCCACCGCCGATTGATAAAGCGGCACGTTCGCCAGGAGCGTGCTCAGGATGTGGCTGCCGGCCTTAAACTGAGCCAGCAGATAGAAAAACATGAAGAACGTCAGAAGCAACGTCGCCAGCATGCCGAGACGTTTGCTGTCGAATCGTTCGCGCAATACCTCCGGCACCGTGATCGCACCGGCCGTCCGCGCCACCTGGTTCAAACGTTTGGCCAGAAGTCCCATCGTCACCAATGGCACGATCATGTAACTGCCGATCCAGAGTGCCAGCACCCAGCCGTGGGTGTAGATCAGCGACGGAAACCCCATGAAACTGCCGCCGGACGCGTTGGTCGCCGCGAACGTGAGGGCAAACGCCCACATCCCAAGGTTGCGGCTCCCCAGGAAATATTCACTGAGAAACTCCTTGCCCTTGAGCACACGAGCCGAGAGCCAGGCGATGAAAAAAACGCCCAACAGATAAATACCGAAACTGATCAACGCGGAATTGGTCGCGCCGGACTCTCCGGCGCCCAACAGCAGCGGACTCAACGGATCAGGCACCTGTCTCCCCCCTTCCCACAACAGACTCCGGACCGTTCGGAGCCACGCCCACGGTCCGCTGATCTGTCACCTCCAACGGATCATCCGCGACATACCACAGGCTGAACCAGATCGTAAAAACCGAGGCGCTCACCCAGGGAAGGAACACTCCCCAGAACACCCAGGACGGCATGCCCAGCGCCAGCTTGAGCGGTTCTGTCGGTTCGCGGTAAGCCGCCACCCCGCAGTAACCCGTCACCCAGGCAAAAAACAAGCCCCACGCCGTGAGGATCACCCAGGTCTCCCTCCGGCAGTTCAGGAAAACAGGATCCCGGGTTTTGTTTTTCATGCTGCTCATTTTGAAAAAAGAATCTTAGGCCACCGATGGCTGCCGCCGACAGGATTGTTCATCGACAAGCCCATTTGGCAAGCGAGAAGATGGGAATTCACGCCATGCGCACCAGTCGGTCCGCAACGAAAAAAATCTTTTTGCGTGACAACCGGCGGTTCATCCCTATATTTGGCCTTTCTTGTCGACGACCCTATCGTCTAGAGGCCTAGGACACCGCCCTTTCACGGCGGCAGCACGGGTTCGAATCCCGTTAGGGTCGCCATCTCCATCAACGACTTACGTTGATTTGGCGGTTTTCATGGACGAAACATGGACACGACCACCCTTTAACCCGCCGTCTCTGGGCGTATAGCGAACCACTCTTCCGCCTGGGCCAAGGTCGCCAGTTCTCTGTAATTCGAATGGATGACCGCGGGGCTGTTCCCTGATTCAGCCGCTATCCTGGCGACATCGCCGGTAAGTGCGCACCTGTAGCTTATGGCTGAGTGACGCAATCCGTTGGGCTTCCATTGAATCGCCGGAGGTTGACCGCCTGGGCCACCTTGACAAATGGAAAGCACCTGGTCGCCGATACACTTGAACGGCACCACGGGGCCGTTGCGGTTCGGACACGTGAGAAGCCACGCCATCAGGTTCGCGGAGATCGGCACGAGCCGGCGAGCTTTTGTTTTTGCCTTGGCTGCATCGACCACCACATACCCGGATTCCAGGTTCACATCACCCCAGTCGAGCCGGGCGAGTTCTGCATGGCGTAATCCCGCGAACGCACCCAGACAGATGAACGGCACCATTTCAATTCGTGTTCTGGACAGGATGGATCGGAGATCACCAGGAGTGAACAGCGAGATCTTTTCTGAACCTTCAGAGTGGCGCTCCACAGATTCCATTTCCTCCCAGTCTTTCGGCAAATACCGCTTTTTGATTGCGAACTCAACCAGAGTTCGAATTGCCCGAACGAAATTATTCCGCGACCGGGCAGACAGCTTCAGACTACCCAGGAACGACTCGATCAGATCGCCGGTGACATCAGTCAAAGCACACTGGAAAGCATCAGCAAACCGACCGCACCGATACCGGAGATCCGCGACATAGACACGGGAGCGACCCGCTTCCGTTTTTGCCTGGAGGAGTTCCGCGACCGCTTCCGAAACCGTCTTGCGAACCAGATTCTTCGGATTCCGTTTGAGATAGAATTCCGCAGCATCCACCAGCGACACGTCACCGAGGAGTGCCTGGGCTTTCGTGAACCGCTCCACAGCGTCCACAAGGCCGACCCCTGAGGTTCTTAGTATCGCCATGGCCTGGACATACTCGCGCCGGTCGTGACCCGTTAGGTGGAGCGCCTGGGCTTCACCCGACGCCAGGCGTGCTGCGATAACATCAGCTTCGCGCCGGGCATCCTGATAAGTATTGAAGCGCTTACGGCATCGTTTCCGCCCATCGTGAAAGTCGATTCCGTAAAACTGATAACCACCGATGCTTTCCGAACGTATGCGGATCGTCACCGAACCGCGCCGAACCATCACCGGGAATCGGTCGGGAATCTTCACGCATCGTCCTTTTCCAGAGCAACCTTGAGCAGCCGGTCTGTTGTCCCTGGGGGCTGGGGTGAAACTGTGGCGCCCGACTTGTCCTTGGAGTCAACCGAGCTGTCAGATCCGAACTCAGCTTCGAATGATTCAAGGAATCTTGAAAGCCTGTGGTTCGCAACCGGAAACTTTCCGCTGCGAAATGAACTCAAAAGCACAGATGCAATTCTGCTTGTCGCCAGCGCAAATGCGGTATGCACGCAGTCGGGGCGAGTAGCCGCGTTGTCATTCGCGCCTGATAACGCCCGGTCGAAATCATCTAACGTCCAAGGTCGACCGTTGGGTTGAATAGGGGTTGATCCTGGTTTGTTTTCAAGTAGCCACTCAACGCTGACACCCGTCTTTCCGCTAATGGTCTGAGCCATCTTTGGCGACAGTCCAAGTCGTCCGTTTGCTAGCTCTAAGGAGGCCACCGCTGACCGTGAGCACCCTATCAGGGCAGCAAATTCTTCCTGGGAAAATCCAATCCTTTCCCTGAGTGAAGCAAGGACATGGCGAGTGTATCGCTTTGACACGGATTCACCCTAACCGCTGCTGTCGTCGGCATTCAAGCATGTTTGTTGACATGCTACACAAACGCTGCTACATTTTGCGACATGCACAACGCATCATTGAATCAAACTGGCAGCACCGAGCGGTTGCTGATTAACAAACGCGAACTCTCAACGCACCTGGGACTGACCCCGCGCACAATCGAAATCTGGGCACGAGCCGGGAAGATCCCGCATTACAAGATCGGGCGATCCGTCCGATACCGGCTGGCCGATGTCTTGGAGCACATCGAACGCGCCTACAAAGTCGGAGGTGCTGTCTGATGAGTTCGAAATACAAAATTCATCCAGTCGCCGCGATGTTCCCATTGATGGAGGAACGGTCGATTGAGTTCCGGAAACTGCTTGGGTCAATCGAGAACTTGGGCCAACAAGATCCAATCGTTGTCGACGGCGACACGCTGATTGACGGCAGGCATCGACTCAGAGCCTGTGAGTATCTCGGGATTGAGCCGAAGGTCGTCGAGTGGAAAACGCTTGGTTTCGATGACAGCATGGGCGAATGGATCATGCTCAAGAACCTTGAGCGTAGACATTTGACACCAGAGCAGAGAGTGCAGATTGCGACTAACGCTGAAAGCTGGATCATCGAAGAATCAAACGCCAAACACCGAGGTGAGACGCAGTTCAAGCCGGGAGCGTCACCGAATCCAACAGGCAAGCGCAAGGAGCAGGTGACGTCGAATTCAACGTCACCTGCTCGTGACCGCAGAAAAGCTGAGGCATCAACCACCGCCGGCAAACTCGCCGCCAAAGCCGGAACAACAATCCACAAGGCCAGGCAAGCCATCAAGATCCAGAAGGCCGTGGACGCCGGGAAGATTCCTCAGGCCGATCTTGACGGGGTTATCGCAGGCACCACGAAGCCGGTCGAGGTGTTGAAGAAAATTGAGCCGAAGGCCACCGGCAAGCCGAAGAAATCAAAGATTCTGGCAAGGTTGATCACGCTCTGGAAAAAGGCCACACAGGAGGAGCGCAACCAGTTCATGAAGGAGGTTGAATGAGAAGATCCACTAAAACAAAAAGCGCCCGGCAAGGCGCTCAAAATCATGTTTTGATTCGTTGTTGTTCTATCGATGCAAACTCTATCTGACCCACCACCGGAAGTCAATCGGGATTCGTCAAAAAGTTTTCCGACCAGGAGCATCAAGAGCACCCCGTTTGCATGGCAATCGAAGTCTGCGTTGCGGAGGATCAGGGAGGCGTTTGACAGAGATGGGGAGGTGCCTACTGCTATCGCTGTTTACGTGGCCTTATG
>JAIPJX010000155.1 GCA_021733945.1 Verrucomicrobiota bacterium
CCGGGGATCTGGTTCCCATTCTGGAATGGCGTTGGAGGAGCACTGCGGTCGAGTCCATCCAGTCGAGTGCCCCGGCAGGGGTGGTGGCCGATCGAGTTCTGCAATCGACAAACGATTACCCGCAGTTTCTTGGTCCGGACCGAACGGGCATTCTCGCGTGGCCCCTGCTGGACCGGGATTGGTCGGCGCATCCACCGGAGGTGGTGTGGCGTCAACCGGTGGGTGCGGCCTGGTCGGGGTTTGCCGTTGCGGGGGAGTATGCGGTTACCCAGGAGCAACGGGGTGAGGAGGAGATGGTGGTCTGTCATGATCTTGGCACCGGGTCGGTGCTCTGGGCGCACGGCGATCCCGAGCGTTATGCCACAACCATCGCAGGGGAGGGTCCCCGTGCGACACCCACCATCGACGGAGGGCGTGTGTTTTCCATGGGTGCCACCGGAAGGCTGAACTGCCTGGATCTGGCGACCGGCTCGGTGATCTGGAGTCGCGATGCGGTGACGGAGAATGGTGCCAGGGTGCCGGACTGGGGGATTACCAGTTCGCCTCTGGTGACCGGGGAACACGTGATCGTGAGTGTGGGTGGAAGCGAGGCACGATCTCTGGTGGCCTACGAGAAGGAATCAGGGGCTTTTGCCTGGGGGGGCGGTGACGGGTCAGTGGGGTACAGCGCTCCGGAGGGAGTGGTGCTGGATGGCAGGGAGCAGGTTGTTGTTTTTAACAACAATGGGGTGGCCTCACACGAACCCGGCACCGGGCGGGTGCTGTGGGAATATCCCTGGAAAGGGGGGCATCCGCACGTCGCGATCCCGTTGGTGCTTCCCGGGAATCGATTGCTTGTTTCCAGCGGATACGGGACGGGCAGTGAGTTGCTCTTGGTGCGTGGAGGGGATTCGTGGGAGGTCGAAAAGCTCTGGAAATCGACCCGGTTGAAATCGAAGTTCGCCAATCTGTTGTATCGGGGCGAGTCGCTGTATGGACTGGATGACGGAATCCTGGTTTGTCTCGAAACCGAGACCGGAGCGCTGCGCTGGAAGGACGGCCGCTATGGGCACGGTCAGATGATCCTGACGGGGGACCTGCTCCTGATGACCGCGGAATCGGGTGATCTGGTGTTGATCGAACCAAGCCCCGAGGAACGGCGGGAGTTGGCCCGGTTCGCCGTGTTCGATTCCAAAACCTGGAATCCTCCGGCGTTGGCGGGGGACCTCTTGCTGATGCGCAACGACAGGGAAGCCGCCTGTCTCCGATTGCCGCTGAGGGCCGACGTGAAGGCCGGCCCCTGAGCGGGGCGGGGAATCATTTGGCCGACGCGTTGCGTACGCAGCGGAATCCGTAGATGTCGTATCCGAAACAGACATCGGCGTAGCCCGGGCTTTCGTTGTATCGATAACCCGAACGGCAGCTGTCGTCGCTGAATCGCCAGGCGCCACCACGAACCACCTTGGTCTCGCCCTCGGTCGGGCCTCTGGGATCGGATTTGGCTGAGTTTTCGTAATAATCGACCTGATCAAAGTTTTTGCCCCTGCCGGGTTCCGTCCAGTTTCTGCCGGATCAATAGTCCGCCCAGATTTCGTAGCCGTCCGGATTACGGAGGACCTGACGGCAACGGTTTCGGATTTCGATTGCCAGATCGATTGCTTCCGGGTGAGTCGTGGCGGTGTAACCAGCCTGTTGATGGAGGTTCCGCGTGATGGTGTGGCACTGGGCGAGCACGTAGTCCTGAGCGCCTCCCATGGCGCGCCAGGCTTTGAGGAGTTCCATGTAGGCCTCGAGGTTGTTGGCTCCCTTGCGTGAGGCGAGAGTCTGAGTCTGATGCGCGAGGACTTTGGCGTGCTCCAGCGATTTCATGTTTTCCTTCTGGACGGAGTATTCCTCGGGGATCCGGGCAACGATCGGTTCGAGTTGTTCCAGGTAATCGCCCAGGGCCGGTGTCGCGGATTTGGCTGTTTTCAAGAACCGGCCCAACTCTGCGGCAAAACGTTGGTATTCCTCGATTCGTTCGACGTGTTTCTCCACGAAATACTGCATGTCATTGAGTGCCTCGGCGATCTCGGTGGTTTGTTTCGATTCCGTGCCCGCCTCGAAGATGCTCTGGAAATGCGTAGTCGCGGCCGTAATAGGCCGGATCGGACATTGCTTTGAGCGGATCGGATTCCAGGGAGAGAAGATCACCGGGCACCCGGGTCCAATGGCCGCGGGAGGTGGGATCAATGGTGTCGGAGAACGAAGCCATGGTGTCCCAGACGGTCACGGCAGCGATGACGGTGCGTTGTGCAGGCAGGAGAATGGCTGTCGCCACGAGCAGGAGGGCGAGGAGTTTCGACGTGCGTATCCGGGTGGGAGCAATGAATCGGTTGTTCATGGGCTGCGAGATCGATCGGGCCATCGTTATACGATTTGGGTCGCGGCGCCAGTTCCGTCGAGCGGAATCGGAGCACGGAAAATTTCCCGGAGATTAACAGGATCGGATTACCATGCAAGCGACGGATTCGCCCAATCAATGCTGCTTGCCGGTGGTTTCACAGGTGTGGGGTGTTGTGCTGCTGGAGACTCCGGTGGGATTGAGAGTGAGTGTGACTTGGTCGCGACAGCGTCATGGAGTGCGACAGTCCTCTGCCGCTTTCCACCGCGCTGGCAGGTCCAAAAGCGGCCGATGACTGCCGCACTCCAGTGCGCTTCCGCGAACCTGGCGAAGACCGGAGCATCCCCTATTCAAACGTTCGGCTGCCACGCACGCGCCGCCCGAAGAACGTGTTTTGGAGTGCGCGCGGCAGAGCGCAGCGTCGACACCGCTTTGGTCCTGCCCCAAGAGGCAAACCCATTCACTCCCATTCAGCATCCCAATCCGTTCCACGGCAAGCCGTGAGGACCTCGGAATCCTCAACGAGGATATTTCGCCCCTGAAACGAATGGCATTGGCGCGAACCGTCCCGGTGAGCGGTCAGGGATCTGGACCTCGGGTGACCCACGGCTCAGCGGGACGCTTCGCCCTACCGCCGAGGGGACGGGGAAAGGTAGCGCGAACCGTCCCGGTGAGCGGTCAGGGACCTGGACCTGGGGTGGCCCACGGCTCAGCGGGGACGCTTCGCCCTACCGCCGAGGGGACGGTGAAAGGTAGCGCGAACCGTCCCGGTGAGCGGTCAGGGATCTGGACTTCGGGTGGCCCACGGCTCAGCGGGGATGCTTTGCCCTACCGCCGAGGGGACGGTGAAAGGTAGCGCGAACCGTCCCGGTGAGCGGTCAGGGATCTGGACTTCGGGTGGCCCACGGCTCAGCGGGGATGCTTTGCCCTACTGCCATCCGTTTCAGGAATGGCAGTGCGGTTCGCGCACCCCAAAAGCGGGAGAGGACTACCGCCGTCCAAGACGCTTCGCGTGGGTGGGGGGCGGCGGTAAACTTCGTTCGTCATCGACGAAGCATTCTGTCATGCACCCGAAGGAAACGCGGCGGAAGGTGCGTTTCTGGTTGGTCTGGCTGCGGGCATCGAAAGTCTATCGCATGAGCTGGCAGAAGACCGCGTTGACGGATTCCGAAACGGCCAGAACGCCGTTGCCACTTCCAAAGGCCGTTCACGCAGATTTTTTCACGTGTGGCAGTGGTTTCGTGGAGAGCTTTTGCGAGATCCCAAACGGGGGTCACACCGGTCGGCAGTGGGTTCGGGGTGCCGGGTTCCTGCGGGTGCGTGGTTGAGGGGAACTGCGTCAGGAATACAAGAAGCGCGAGACACGCTTGAAACCTGCCTGGACGGTTTCCAGGAGTTGTTTTAGAGGAGCTCATATTGGGAAGGCGGTTGTGACCGAATGCTCGTATGGGGTTTATTACGCAGGAACGGGTGAGCGCGGTCAAAGGGTTTATCGTCGGTGAAGGGATTCGGAGTTGCGATGAATTTTGCCGGGGGTTGCGCATTTTACGGCCGGTGCCAGAGTCTCTGCATGAAACGGATCGCAATCATCGGGGCTTCAAAAGACAGAGCCAAGTTCGGGAACAAGGCGGTGCGGGGGTTCGCACGGAGGGGGTATGAGGTGTATCCCGTGCATCCGACGGAACAAGAGATCGAGGGCAGGGCGGTTTACCGGAGCATTCGTGATGTGCCGGAAAGACCGGACCTGGTGAGTGTTTATCTTGCGCCGGATCGGTTGGTGAAGGTATTGCCTGAAATTGCCGAGCGCGGGTGTGATGAGCTGTGGCTCAATCCGGGCACGGAATCGGAGCTTGTCCTGAGCGAAGCGCGGGGGCTTGGGTTGAACGTGATTCAGGCGTGCAGTCTGGTGGGACACGGCATATCACCGAATGAAAGGGAACTGGCGGACGATTAGATTGGCCCGAAGCAGCGCCGGGGTTGGAGTGGCGAAAAGGCGAAATCGGGTGTCGGGAATTCGGCTTGACCCTTGGGCTGGAGGGTGCAATTTCGGAGCGTGGATCCATTGGACTCAGAGCGGGAAACGGAGGCGCCGAAGAAGCGGGTGCGTAATCTCTTTCCATGGCTTGGTCCGATGGTGGTGTTTGCCGGAGCGGTGAGTTATTTTCTGTTTTTCGTCCGGTTTGCCGCACTTCGTGATTTTCCCTGGGTGAATCTGCCGATTGTCATCGCAGGCGCGCTGATGGCCTTGGTGGGGGCGCGTCGAGTGTTTGCGGGCCGTGCCGGGATCGGGAGGAGACTGGCGGCGGTTGCGTCTGCCGGGTTCTCGGTCGGGCTGACGATGCTGTTCGCGTACTACGTGTTTGGATTGTCCTACCAGATGCCCAAACCCACACCGGTTGCGGAGGGGCTTTCGGCGACACCCGAGTTTGAGGTTCAGGATCAGGACGGGCGGTTGGTGCGGTTGTCTGATTTTCGTGGGCGCAGGCTGGTGCTGACGTTTTACCGCGGTCACTGGTGACCGTTCTGCGTTTCAGAACTGCAGGGCCTGCAGTCGATCATCGCGGAGGTTCGGGGATTGGACGCTGAGATTGCGGCGGTGAGCACCGATTTGCCCGCGCAGAGCCTGCGGCTTTCCAAAACCCGGGGATTGGAATTTCCATTGTTGTCGGATCCTGGCCTGGACGGGATAGACGCGTTCGGACTCCGGCATTCGGGAGCGGCCATGGACGGGGGGGACATCGCCCGGCCTGCGGTCTTTATTCTGGACCGGGAGGGGCGGGTCGTCTGGCGACACATCACGGATAATTGGAGAGTCCGTGTGCGGCCTGAGACAATCCTCGATGAGTTGCGCCGGATCCCCTGATCCGGAAGGGGCGCTATTTCTTTTCTGCAGCCTGGAACTCTTCGAGGCTCCGCTTGAGATGGGCAAGGAGCTGGTCGTCTTTGCAGAACTCGATCGCCTGCTTCTGAATCCGGATGGCGTCGGCCAGTTTGCCTTTGAGAAACAGCCCGCGTGCGTAGGTGTCCATCACGTTGGAATCCTTGCCGTCGGTTGCGTCAAAGGCGATTTTGGCGGCGCGGAGCCCGAGATCCAGATCGCGGTTCTTGATCTGCTCTTCGGTCAGGACCACCCAGGCGAACTCGTTGAGCAGGGCCGGGTTTTTCGCGGCATCGGTGAGGATCTGGTTGCCCAGATCCCGGCTTGCATCGGTGGTGATCCCCTGGGTTGCCAGAGAGAAATACTCCTGAATCCGGCTGGTGGTCTCGGCTTCCTTCCTGACTGCTGCCATGTCGAAGCGACCGTCGACCAGATCGCGGATGACATTGTCCAGTCCATCCATCGGATGTCCGTGCCAGGCCAGTTCGCCCTCCTTGTTGACAACGAAGGCATGGGGAATGCCGTTTTCACCAAAAGCGTCCATGTAGGCGGCGTAGGTTTTACGGTCTTTGTCGACGGCCACGACGTAGTCCATCTTGTCGCCCATGCGTTTGACGAAGGGTTTCACGACATCCGCTTCTTCATCCGTGATGCCGATGAACGTGACATTCTTCTCCTTGAACTCGCGCTGGAGTTCGCTGAGGTGAGGGATGCTGACGCGGCAGGGGCCGCACCAAGTGGCCCAGAATTCAACCACGTAGATCTGTTTTCCCTTGGAGAGAGTTACTTCGGAACCTTTGACCCAGCTGCTGATTTGCAGTGGAGGAGCGGCGTCCCCCAGGCCGATTGCCGGAGTGGTGGCGCTGAGTGTGGCAGCGGCGATGACGCCGAGAAACCGGTGGATCAGGGTGGTTTTCATTGGGGGGCGGTGGGTCGGTCAACGACGTCTCCGGGCTGGGTCGGTGGTTTCAGTTTTTGGTGCGGTCTCCGCACGGATTGGTTTGGTGAATCTCTTTCAACCGTTCCAATGTCCTTCCTCTGTACCACGTTCGGGCTGCCCAGTCAAACGGGTGATTTTCGGGTGTGGGATGGAATGGCGTTTCGAACGCGGCGAAATGGGGGTTGAAAAACAGATGCATCGGAGTTTAGGTAGGTGCGATCTCGCACGGAAGTATCCCGGTTTTGGTCCGTGATCCGTTCTGGTGTTGGTGATCATCCTTCCAATGAATCTGAATTTGAAATCGAGGGAAAGAAGCCGACCATGGCTTCCGGTGTTGCTTGCCGTAGCTGTGGGGTTTGGCGGTGCCGTTGTCCTTGGCTGTTCTGTTCCGGTATTCCGCTATGCGCTTGAGCGCTGGACACCGGACGCTTATCACCTGGCGTTGTTTTACAGGGGGGGATTGTCGGAGGCTGACAAGGCGCTGGTTGGGGAAATCGGCACGGGCACCGGTGTTATTGCCGGATTGGCAAACGCGCAGACACGGTTGATTGATCTGGATCAGGATTTGGAACCGGGAGTTCGTGACTTCTGGTCGCGACAGAAATCCGATCATTTGCCGTGGTTGGTGGTGGTGAATCCGAAGGCGGGCGTCGCGAACGGAACGATCTGGTCGGGGCCGCTCAGCGCGGAGGCCGTCAACCGGTTGGTCGATTCTCCCATTCGACGGGAGATTGGAGCGCGGTTGGTGTCAGGGCAAACGGCGGTGTGGGTTTGTTTGGAGAGCGGAGATGCGGGGAAAGATGCGGAGGCGTTTGATCGTTTGGAATCTCGGTTGAAGGAGCTGGAGACGGAGTTGAAGATTCAGGAACTGGATCCTCAGGACATCGCCAAGGGGCTGGTGTCCGTGACAGCGGATGCGCTGAAGGTTTCGTTTTCCGTCGTTCGGCTCTCGAGAGAGGATCCTGAGGAGGCATTGTTTGTGAACATGCTGCTCGAGACGGAGGAGGATCTCAGGGAGTTTGATGAGCCGATGGTATTCCCGGTGTTTGGTCAGGGGCGGGCGTTGTATGCGTTGATTGGTGAGGGCATCCAACGGTCAACGATCGACGAAGCGGCGAGTTTCCTGGTCGGCCCGTGTTCGTGCGAGGTCAAGGAGCAGAACCCGGGGGTCGATCTGCTGCTTTCCATCGACTGGAGTGGTCGGGTGGTGCCGATGACCGACCAGGATCGCGAGTTGCCGGCGTTGACGGGCTTGGCCGGGTTGGAGGATTCGGGCGAATCTCCGGCGAGCGAAGAGCCGGACGTGAAGGTTTCCGAATTGGAAATCGGGCTACGGCTTGACGGGGATCCAGAATTGGAGGCGGCTCGGGTCGGCGTGAATCCTGTGGTCCGAAACTCAATTCTGGCTGTGGCGCTGATTGGGCTGGGGGTTCTCGGTGGAGGCTGGCTGTTTGTTCGAGGGCGATAGATCAGCATTGGCCAGGGGCATTCGCAAGGGCAGAGAGAGCAGGGCGGTTGGATTGAGAATTCATGAATGTTTTGAGATTGGTATTTCGTGAGATGGCGCACCGGAAACGAAATGTGTTCTGGGGACTGGTATCGGTGGTGGTTGCCGTGGGATGCCTGGCCGGATCGCTCACCGTGCTGGAATCGGACAGGCAGTTGACGGAGCGGGTTCTGGAGGAAAAGCAACAGGAGGTCGAGGCGGCGGGGGCTGCGCTTGAGGATGCGATGCGGAAAATCACCAAGGGCCTTGGGTTTAATGTGATCGTACTGCCGCAGGATCAGGATCTGAATGAACTGCACCTGGAGGGTAGTCTGTCCAGGACGATGCCCGAGGACTACGTGAACCGGCTGGCAGCGTCACGAATCGTCACCATCAATCACCTGCTCCCGACCGTGGTCAAGAAAGTGACCTGGCCGGAGACCGGGCAGTCCGTGTTTCTCCATGGGACGCGGGGCGAGGTGCCGATTTTGCACGCCGACCCGAAAAAGCCGCTGCTGGATGCGGTGCCGGAAGGGACGATGATTGTGGGGTATGAGACCGGCCGCAGCCTGGGGCTCAAGCGGGAGGATCAAACGCGGCTCCTGGGGCGGGATTTTAAGGTGCTCAAAGTGCATGAACAGCGGGGGACCCGGGATGACAGCAGTGTGTGGATCAACCTGAAGGAGGCCCAGGAGTTGTTGGGGATGCAGAACCTGATCCATGCCATCCAGGCTCTCGAATGCCAGTGTGCGGGGGATCGGATCGGGCAGATCCGCAAGGAGATCGAGGCAATCCTTCCGGGAACCCAGGTGATTGAACGCGGACCGCCGGCTCTGGCGCGGGCGGAGGCCCGGAACCGGGCCAAGGAAGCCGCCGAGGAAGGTTTGCGAATGGAGGCGGCGCGGCGATCCCAGATCCGGGAACAGCGCGAGCGTGTGGCTGCCAGGCTGGTCCCCCTGTCGATCGTGGTCTGCACGGTGTTTATGGGATTGTTGGCGTATGGGAATGTCCGGCAACGGTTCCCAGAGATCGCGGTGCTGCGGGCCCTTGGGTTTGCGTCGGGTCGCATCTTTGCGCTGTTCATGGTGAAGGCGGCGGCGATTGGCGGGGTTGGTGGCGTGATCGGGTACGGCTGCGGGTTGATCGCCGGCACGCTCAGTCATGGTGCGTCCGTTGGGCAGTTGTTCAGCCTGCCAGTTTTTCTGGGAGCCGTGCTGGCGGCGTTTGCCTTGGCGGTGCTGGGCAGTTGGTTGCCCGCCGTGGTTGCCGTGCGCGCCGATCCGGCCGTGATCCTTCAGGAGGAATAGAGGGCCCTTGACAGGGAGTAGTGGCTCCATCACTTTTGTGGGGTGCGGGATTCCCGAGGTTGAGTGTCCGTGATGGGACCGGGTGCGCTCGGAGAGTTTTTAACGCGGTTAATTCTTACTTACCATGAGACGATTCAGATCAAACGACGGGAACGGATCCTGGCCAGGTGTTCAACCCGCGTGCCGGTTGGCTGTTTTTGGGTTGATGTTGCTTTTTCCCTTTATGAATGCTGCAGACGAAGCGAGTGGATCCACGGGTGTCAAGTACGAGCACGCCACATTCGGGGGAGGTTGCTTCTGGTGCGTCGAGGCGGTGTTCGAGAGGGTCGAGGGAGTGAAGTCGGTGGTTTCCGGATACGCCGGGGGCAAGACGCCGAACCCGACCTACCGAGAGGTATGCACGGGGGAGACCGGGCATGCCGAGGTGGTGGACATTCAGTTTGATCCGGCGAAGGTCGGGTTCGACAAGTTGCTGGAGTTGTTTTGGGATGCGCACGATCCGACGACCCCAAACCGGCAGGGGGCTGACCGGGGCACGCAATACAGGTCTGTTGTTTTCTACCACAATGAGGAACAGAAGAAGCTGGCGCAGGAATCGGTGAAAGCCGCGGCCTCCAAGTTTCGGGCTCCCATCGTGACTGAGATAGCACCGTTGCCGACGTTTTATGCGGCTGAGGATTACCATCAGGATTATTTTCAAAAGAACCCGAATGCGCCGTACTGCGCGGTGGTGATCCAACCCAAGCTGAAAAAGCTGGATAAATTGGGGCATTAGCCCTGAGCCCATTTTGTTTGCTCCTGTTCCGCGGTCGCTTTACGCGGCGATGCTGCTGCAGTTCGCGGTGGGCGGGGCCGTCATCCCGTTCCTGACCATTCTTTTGCGTGATCGGGGTCTGGATTTTTCGCAGATCAGCCGGATTTTCCTGGTTTCCTCGGCAACGCTGCTCGTATGCCCGGTCCTGTGGGGTATGGTTGCCGACCGGTATCTGCCATTGAACCGGTTGTTCAGCGTGCTCAATGGAATGGCGGCGGCAGCGTTGTTTGGTCTCGCCGGGCAAACCTCCTTCATCGGCTTGATGGTTGCGGTTGCCGCGTTCTATGCCTGTTTTCACCCGACGCTGACGCTCATCAACACGCTTTGTTTTCATCACCTGGAGGATCCTCAGGCGCAGTTTGCCCGCCTGCGAGCCTGGGGATCGGCTGGATGGATTGTTCCCTCGCTGCCTGTCTCGGTTTGGATTGCCTGTGGGTTGAGTGGGAACTTCGACTTTGTGATTGTGCTTGGAATCGGGTTCTCCCTGGCGATGGCGTTGGCTGCCCTGATGCTGCCTCACACGCCTGCGGGTGCGGCACCGGTCGCGCCGGGCGGGATTCCGTTGATCGGGTATTGGCCGGCAACGCGTCGCCTGCTCGGGAACTCCAATTACCTGACGATCATCGGAGCGTTTTTTTTGATGTCCGCTTCGTTTTCGTTGATGATTTTTTATTCGCCGCCGTTTTTGGAGGATCGTGGAGTTTCGCGTGAATGGATTGGGCCGATCCAATCGATTGGAGTGGTGCTGGAGATCGTGATGTTTCCGTTTCTGCCCCGGTATGTTCAGCGGCGGGGGTATGTGTCGGCGGTCCTGATCGGTTGCGCCTGTCTGTTGCTCAGGCATCTGGTCTACGTGTACAGCGACAATGCGTGGGTGCTCTCCGCGAGTTATCTGTTGGCGGGCATGGTGATCGTGTTTTTTCATATTGGCTGCAGCATTCTGGCCAATGCGATTGCCGGGCGAGAAGTCAAGGCGACGGCGCAGACGCTGCTCGTCCTTTTCGGTTCCGGTTTGGGGCCGATGTTTGCGAACGGTGCCGCGGGACCGTTGTCGAAACATTTTGAGAACGATCTCAGGCCGGTGTTTGCGATGGCGGCAGTTCTCGCGGCAATGGCGTTTGGCCTGGTGTGGGTTCGGCGAAAAGCGCTTGCGCGAGCCACGGGTCATGCCGTTGAGTAGGTGCGGGCGCGACGCTGGCCGTATGGGGCCCAGGGGCGGGGTGGGGGATCGGGAAGACGATCCTTTGTTTTGCGCAGGAAGTGAAGTAACCGATGAAACCGATGCCGAAAATCAAATGCCCCACCTGCAAGCAGGTGGGAGACTGGTTTGGTGGAGACCACGGTCCGTTTTGTTCGCGGCGTTGCAGGCTGGTCGATTTGGGTGAGTGGTTCAACGAAGAACACAGGATTTCGGAGCCGCTGCGCCCCGAGCATTTTTCCGGATTTGAAGATTTGCCGCCTGGAGATTACCTGGATCAAACGGAATGATGAGTTTTCTCTTGCTTCGGAGCTTCAATCACGCTACATCTATTCCAGAAATAGATGAGTATTGATCTATCTTACCGTATTCTGCATGCCTAAACTTCAACCGAAGAGGGTGTCTTGAGTCGCCCTTTCTTTCCTCGCCGTCAAGCTCCAGCTGGTTCGAATGTCAAAATCAACGGGAAAATCCGTGCCCGTGAGATTCGCGTCATTGGGGTTGAAGGTCAACAACTAGGAGTCCTTTCGCTCGCGGAAGGCATCAGCATGGCTCGAAACCATGGTGTCGATCTCGTTGAGGTTGCTCCCAATGCGAAACCGCCCGTCTGTCGCCTGGTCGACTTCGGCAAGTTTCGCTACGAGCAATCGAAGAAAGAGAAGGAATCCAAGAAACACCAACACGCCAACCGGGTTAAGGAGATTCAACTCCGGCCCACGATTGATCCGCACGATCTGAGTGTGAAGCTCAGCCACGCCATCGATTTCTTGTGTGAAGAGATGAAAGTCAAAGTCACACTGAGGTTTCGTGGGCGGGAAATGGCTCACAAGGAGGTCGGTTTCCAGGTGGTCGAGAGATTTCTTGCTGAGATCGCGCCTTTTGGGCATCCGGATTCCCCACCCAAACTGGTCGGTCGCGGGCTCAACGTCATGATGAGCCCTCTGCCCCGGAACAAACGGGCCAAGAACCCGCGTGAAGGCGGGGACAAATCCCATTTCGAGGACGAACAGTATGAGGTTTCCTCGGATTCCGACGAGCAGGAGGGTGAGGTCGCCGAGGAATCTCGGCAGGAAGCGTGATGCATGGCAGGCGGAAGAGTCGAACCCCGGCTTTTCTGCGATCCCTTCAGATTCGGCGGTGAGCCGGTTTGTCGCTGAGCGACGCGGACCAGTGTCTGGCTCGTTTCTTTAAACGGGCCCGGGCGATTTTATTGGAGGATGCCCCGTTTTTTGAGGGCATCCTCCATGACTTGATCCATGAGCAGATCGGCCAGGGGCTTGGTTTTTTCATCCAGCTCGGAGTGTGCCGATTGCAAAAGCCTCAAATCTCCCGGTTCATCCGGTCTGTTTCCGGTGTTCATGGCTTCCTCCACATCGCGCAGCGCCTGTTCGAGTTGATCCCTGTAGCCGGGATCGACCTGATCCCCCAGCCGGGAGAGGGCACTGCGGGTGGCGGTGAGTGTCTCCCTGGCCTTGAGGGTTGCTTCCACCCAGCGGCGTGCCTCCAGATCATCGAAGGCGTGCTCCACCGATTCCTCCACCATCCGTTGAACCGCGGCGTCATCCACGTCCACCGCGGATTTCATTTCCACCACGGTCTGCAGACCTGTTTTTAAATCCCGCGCGAGCACATGCAGGATTCCGTTGGCGTCGATTTCGAATTGCACGCCCACCCGGGGTACCCCGCGGGCCGCTGTCTGGAAGGCGAGCTCGAATTTTCCCAGGCTCCAATTGTCGGCGGCTCGTTCCCGTTCGCCCTGGAGAACGTGGATGAGCATGCTGGGTTGGTTGTCGATGGCGGTGGTGAACACCTCTCCCGCCTTGACGGGAATGGTTGAGTTGCGCGGGATCAAGACATTCATCAAACCGCCGAAAGTCTCGAGTCCGAGCGAAAGGGGGGTGACATCCAGAAGGAGGAGGTTTTGAAATCCCCCCGATAGAATCTCCGCCTGAATGGCGGCTCCCAGGGCAACGGCTTCGTCCGGGTTCTGAGACGTATTTAACCAAGGTCCCTCCGGGGTGTGGGGTTGGGAACCCACCCGGAGTTCGCCGGAGACCGCTTCGAACTGTCGGCATCCGAAGAGTTCGGAAGTAAATTCGCGGACCATGGGCATTCGCGTCTGGCCGCCGACGAGGATGACCTGATCCAGGTTTTTTGCTTCCAGCCCCGCATCGGCGAGAGCCCGGATGCAGTGGGCGCGGGTTTGTTCAACCAGGTCGCGCGTCAGGTCTTCCAGCCCGGCGCGTGTGAGTGTGTATTGAAACGAGAAACTCTGCGTCAGGAACGGAAGGGTCAGATCGGTCTGTTCCTCGGTGGACAGACGGATTTTTGCGGCTTCGGCCGCTTCGCGGACACGGGCGAACAGGGCGGGATCCCCGGCGACATCGGGGCCGTCGGCCTCGCGGATGAGCTGGACGATATGACTGGCGAGACGCTGATCGAAATCATCCCCACCCAGGCGGGTGTTTCCGTGGGTGGCCAGCACCTGGAAGACCCCGTCGTTCATTTCGAGGATGGAGAGGTCGAATGTTCCGCCGCCCAGATCGTAGACGGCGAGTTTTGATTTGTCGTTCAAACGATTCAGTCCATACGCCAGGGCGGCGGCGGTGGGTTCGTTGACAATCCGCTCGACGGTCAGACCTGCCAGTTCGCCGGCTCGTTTGGTGGCGCTGCGCTGGCTGTCGTTGAAGTAGGCCGGCACGGTAATGACGGCGCGTGTGACGGGTTCTCCGAAGAAAATCTCCGCGTCGGCCTTGAGTTTTTTGAGGATTTCCGCAGAAACCTGCTCGGGGGTGATGTTCTCCCCGTGCATGTTGAACGCAATGCCATCACCTGCGGCCGAGGGGCACAGGGGTGGGTGGTCCGCCCCCTCGGGCTGTTGCTCCGAGGCGCGGCAGCCCATCCAGCGTTTGACCGATGCAATGGTTTCGCGCGGTTTCAACGGGCGCAGCCGCCGCGCCGCATGACCCACGAGGGGAGGTTGCCCACTCCCCGGGAAATGGACCACGGACGGCGTGATCCGATGACCCTCCGTGTCGGCAATGACCATCGGAATCCCGGAATCCACTCCGGCCAGAAGTGAATTGGTGGTTCCCAAATCAATACCCACGATTCTGCTCATGCCTTCATGCTGCCACGGATGCAGGGGGGGGTGCACGCTCTTTTCC
>JAIPJX010000156.1 GCA_021733945.1 Verrucomicrobiota bacterium
GGGGGGACCTGATCGTGGTGTTGGCTGGCAAGGGTCACAACGGAGACGACGCCCGGCAATGCAGCCGCAATTTTTCCGACCGTGAAGTGATCCTGATCGATGCCACCGATCCGGTGGAGGCCTTGAAGGAATTTTCAGCTCAACGAAGCCTGCAACCGGCGCTTGTCGTGGACGGACTCTTCGGCATCGGACTGAATCGCACGCTGGATGATTCCTGGCAGACCCTGATCCGGGAAGTCAACGATTCGCAGATTCCAGTCCTTTCGATCGATTCACCCTCTGGACTCAATTCGGACACCGGCACCGCATGGGGGGCGGCGATCTGCGCCACGGTCACCCTCACCCTGGCTGCGCCGAAACTGGGGTTGGTGCAGGCCGCAGCCTGGGAGTACGTGGGGCGACTCGAAATCGCTCCGGACATCGGCCTGATCCCTGCTTCGCCGAAGAGCGATCTTTATTGGACCGATTCGGGCGATTTCCGGGATTATCCCCCGCCCCGCCCGGTGGCGGGGCACAAAGGAACCTTCGGGCACGTGACCATTGTGGGCGGCAGTTTCGGATATCATGGTGCCGGAGTGCTCGCAGCCCGTGGCGCATTGAGGGCGCAGCCGGGTCTCGTCACGCTCTTTCCGGATCCTTCGGTCTACATTCCGGTGGCCAGTCAACTCCAGTCGGTGATGGTGAAGCCATGGACCCTGAAGGAATTCTCCGGACACGCGGGAACCGCGCTGTTGTTCGGTCCGGGATTGGCGGGGCCGGACCTCGCACCAGAACTGCGGGCCGAAATGAGACGCCTTTGGCGGGAAGCCCCCATTCCAGTCCTGGCCGATGCAACCGGCCTGGACTGGCTGATTCCCGGTCCGGTGACATCCGGGGCCTTGCGAGTCATCACCCCACACCCGGGGGAAGCGGCTCGTTTGCTGGGAACCTCCGCGGCAGAAATACAGGCCGATCGGGTCCGGGCAACCGCCGAACTGTCCCGGAAATTCGGTGATTGCCGGGTAGTTCTCAAGGGGCATCAGACCATGATTGGCAGAAGCTCCGGTCCCTTGTTTTTGAATCCCACGGGAAATCCATACCTGGCTCAGGGCGGGAGCGGCGATCTGCTGGCGGGATATCTGGCGGGGCTCCTGGCTCAACCTGCACTGCAGGAAGATCCCGAACGCGCGCTTCGGTACGGCGTCTGGCAACACGGCGCGGCTGCCGATGCGCTGATGGCCCGGAACCGGTCATGGACGCTGGAAGAACTTGCGGTCGGCCTGGGAAACAACCCTCAAACCCCATAATCTTAAGAACAGCAAGAACATCAACGGTTTCAGGAGATCCCCCCGGATATGCTGGCCGAAATCCTGCTATCAAATCGTGGCGTGCAACTTCCCGGTTGGATTTTGCTTTCGTCGCCAGAACAGCTCTGATATTGAGAAAGGCAACATGCGGTTCGTTTATTTAGCGGCTATCATCATCGTAACCAGTCTGTCAGATTTCACCTCCACCAAAGCCACGGAGTTTAAGCTGACCAACGGGGATACCCATTCGGGATCTGCCGCAAATTTTGACGATCTGGGACTCACCATTCGCCTGGACATCGGAGGTTTTTCATCGCGAATCGGCTGGAGCAGACTCAGCCAGGAAACCCTTCGCGAACTCTCGACCGATCCCAGGGCCATCAAGTATGTCGATCCGTTCATCGATCCCACTCCGGAGGAACTCGAACGCGCCCGGGTGCGCCGCAAGCCCGTCATCACCTTGAAAGAGGTCGAGCGCGTTGAAAATCCCATGAGCACCGGGGTCATCGCGGCATTGGGCAGTCCGGCCGGCATGATGATCGCTCTGGTGTTTTATCTGGCGAATTTATACGCCGCCTTCGAAGTGGCCATGTTTCGTCAAAGACCCATCGCACTGGTGTGTGGCCTTTCCCTGATTCTGCCCGGAGTCGGCCCCATCATCTTCCTCTCGCTCCCTCAGGGCGAGGATGAGGAATCGGAACCCGAGATGGTCGCGGTTGCAGCACCGGAACCCGAACCCCTGGCAGCCAATCCGCTTGCCCCGAGCGCCGGGATTGGTTCCCCGGTGGCCACTGGATCCGGTTTGGGATTGGCCGGAGGAGGCGTTGCCGCCGCCACAGTTGCGAGCAGCCTGGATGGTGCCGTGTTTAAACGCGGAGAAGTTACTTTCAACCGCCGCTTCTTCGAGACCAAATTCCCAGGCTTTTTCCGCGTGGTTGCCTCGGATGCTGAGAAGGATCTGGTTCTCGTGGTCCGGGCTGCCAAGAACGAGTATGTCGCCAAACGCATCAGCCGGATCACGGCCAACGAGATGCATGTTCAAAGCATGCGCGGGGGAGGTTCCGAGGTGACGATTCCATTTGCCGAGATGGTCGAGGTGCGGGTTCGGCACAAGGACGCCAAGAGCTGATTTCCGGTTGGGTTCCGACCCATTGGATTTTTTGAGGACAAGCCCCGAACAGGGGCCGTCCGGCAGGTTTTCCCGGTGCCTCCTTTGAACCGAACCGATGGGAGCATCCTCCATTCAACACCCAGCAGCGCCATGTCCACTCCATCGCCGGTCGTCTTTTTCGGAACTTCACCTCTGGCGGTTGTCAGTCTGAAAAGCCTCCTGGAATCGCCCCTCGTTTCCGTCCGCGCCGTGGTGACCCAGCCCGACCGGCCGCAGGGGCGAACCATGAAACTGGCACCTCCGCCGGTCAAGACGGAGGCGCTGATTCACGATCTTCCCGTCCTGCAGCCGGAACGTTGCCGAAGCCCGGATTTCCTCCCGCAATTGTCCGAGTTTCAACCCGAGCTGATCGTTGTGGCCGCCTACGGACAAATCCTGCCTCCGGGCATTCTCACGCTCCCGATCCACGGTTGCCTGAACGTGCACGCCTCGCTTCTGCCCCGATACCGCGGCGCTTCCCCCATCCAATGGGCGATTCTGAACGGCGACGCCGAATCAGGGGTCACGATCATGCAGATGGATGCGGGCATGGACACGGGGGACATCCTCACCCAGGAAAGCACGCCCATCGAGGAGTCGGACACCGCACAAACCCTTCATGATCGTCTTGCCGCCATCGGAGGAACCCTCCTGGTGCGTACGATCCAGGGGCTGCTCGAAGGCTCGGTCCATCCCCGCAAACAAGACGGGAGCCTGGCCACCCACGCATCGAAGATCGCCAAATCAGACGGCCTCGTGGACTGGTCGCAATCGGCCGTTGCCATCCGGAACCGGGTGCGGGCCTTCACTCCCTGGCCGGGTGCCTTCACCACCCTGCCCGCTCCCTCCGGCTCCAAAACAATCAAACTGCTCCAGGTGGAGCCCGCCCCCCCGATGCAGGCACCACCTGGAATGACCCATTCCCCCACGCGTGGCGAATGGGTGCTGGCCTGCGGCGATGGCGCATTGCGGATCGTCAAACTCCAGATGGAGGGGCGTCGGGCGATGACCCCGGCTGAATTTCTCGCGGGTCATCCGCTGCCGGATGGAACCCGGTTGGGGTAACACAGCCATCGCAACCGGTCGCCGCAGGAACCGGGGCGCTGGAGAAAAGATTGAATTTACCCGGCCGGGCATTGCCTCTGCACCGATGCTCAGGTAAACTCCTCCGGATTTCATGGAATACGTTCCATTGGCATTGCTGAAAGTAGACGTTTATGTGGGAGTTTTTACGTACGGGCGGACTCTTTATGGTCCCCCTGGTGTTCATCTCGATCGTCGGGCTGGGCTTCATCATTGATCGCGGTCTGGCGCTTCGGTGGGGAAAGGTAATTCCACCGGACATTGAAGATGCGGTGGAAAACTGGCAACCCGGGAGGCTGAGCCAGCTCGAGAAGCTCTGCCGGGAGCAACCCTCCACCCTGAGCCGGTTGATTCTCGTGGCCACGGATCATCTCTCCCGGTCACGCGAGGAAAACGTCGACTCAATCCAGACCCACGCCCGGCACGAAGTCTTGAAGTTGGAACGTGGGCTCGTGGTTCTGGAAATTGTCGTCGGCATCGCCCCGTTGCTCGGTTTGGTTGGAGCAATTCACGGGTTGATCGGTTTGTTCGCGAATCTGGGGGATGTGGGCGTCACGGATCACGCGCAGCTGGCCAAGGGGATTTCCGAAGCGTTGAACACAACACTGATGGGGCTTCTGGTCGCGATTCCCTCCCTGACTGCGTGGAGTTATTTCAACAAGAAAGTGGAGACACTGGCGGTGGAGATGGAAACACTTTGCGACAAGTTCCTTCGTCGCCAGTACCAGGCTGCCAGGAAAAACTAGCCCGTGCGCTTCACGAATCAAAAACGCCGGCAACCTCCGCCGGTGATCATCATATCGCTGATCGACGTGCTGATCGTGATGTTGATCTTTCTCATGGTCACCACCACGTTCAAGAATCAGCCGGCACTCAAGCTGGCGCTCCCGGAATCGAAACAAGCCACGCAGGGCTCCTCGGATGCCGCTCTCCTGGTGACCATTTCGAAGGACGCTCCCAACTATTACCTGGGTCAACGGCCAATCACGTTCGATCAACTCAAACAGGAACTCCAGGCGGCGGTGGCCAAAAACCCCGAGATCGCCCTGTCCATCCGACCGGACAAGGAAGCGACGGTGGAACTGTTTATCAATCTGGTCAATGCAGCCACCGAGGCCGGCATCAAGTCACGCGTGGGAATCCAGACCCGCGCCCCCGCACCCTCGGAGTAACCCATCCCCCCTTAGCAGACCGTTCAAAGACTCCAGATCTTGCAGGAGGCGAGGTCACGAGACTCTGAATTTTTGGGTGTCTTTAGGTATTGCAGAGCCTCCTGACGTCGGCTCCTACTTTTTTAGCGGGCTGTTGGAGCGTGTCTGAAAAGTAGGATCCGAAGATCCTCAGCTTCCAAACCGGTCAATTTCCAGAGCATCTGGAGCCTCGTCACCTCGGCACCTGCCATGAAATCAAAATTTTCAGACCGCCTCTTACCCGAGATGCCATCCCGGCAGGATATCCTCGTCCAGCCACGTCTCCGATCCCGCCCTCGAATTGAGTTTGTATTCCGCCAGCACGGCGATCATGCCCGCGTTGTCCGTACACAAACTGGGGACGGCCAGACGCAGCTGCAATCCTTCTTTCTGACACGCTGCGGCCAGCTGACGTCGGAGGGCGATGTTGCAGGTCACCCCGCCCGAAGCCGTGACACACGACACTTTGAGCTGCCGGGCCGCACGCATGGTTTTGGTCACCAGAACCCGCACAATCGCCGCACGCACGCTCGCACAGACGTCGCACAACGCGCCCGTATCATCCAGCAGACCCGGCCGATCCCTCAGAAAATAACGAACGGATGTCTTGAGTCCGCTGAAACTGAAATCGTGCGAGGGATCGTGGATCAAGGGGGCCGGGAACTCATACGCCGCGGGATTGCCGCGCTCCGCCAGCTGATCCAGTTTCGGACCGCCCGGATACGGCAGGCCCATCAGTTTGGCGATCTTGTCGAAACATTCTCCTGCCGCGTCGTCAATGGTGGATCCCAGCAGCCGATGCCGCAGAATTCCTTCCACATGCACGAGCATGGTGTGTCCGCCGCTGACGATGAGTGAAACGGATGGAACAAACCCCTCCCAGTCAGCCCGCACCGGATCTCCTCCGATCCACGGTGAATAAAGATGGGCTTCGTGATGGTTCACACCGATGAACGGCTTTTCGAGGACGAAGGCCAGCGCCTGCGCGGCGTTGTAACCAATGAGCAGAGCGCTTGGCAGGCCGGGGCCCCGTGTCGCCGCCACGGCATCCAGATCTCCGACCTTCACTCCCGCCTGCCTCAGCGCTTCGGCCGCGACATGGGGCAGATTCTTCAAATGCTCCCGGCTGGCCAGTTCCGGAACGACTCCGCCGTACTCGGCGTGCATCTGGATTTGGGTGGCTACCTGATTGGACAGGACGGTTCCGTCCCGCACCACAGCCACACTGGTTTCGTCGCACGAGGATTCGATTGCGATCAACGTCATCGACGGATCCCCCTCATCCCACCTCGCCTGTGTTCCCGTGGTTCGAACCCCATTAAAATCCGTTCAAGGGTCGGCGCGGCGCGCAAGCTTGCGGGGCGCTCCCGAATGATCGGCAAATCGAATGATTGCCCGAAGAAAATCCTTGGCCCGGTCCATCTGCACATCGGTCACTTTCCGCGCCATTTCCTGGCGCTCCGGATCGAGGGTCTCGATCCCGCCCGGAACCCGTTGAAGAAACAGGATCTGATCCTCCTCCTCGGACAAAGGGACCACGCTGTCCGGGACGATGCCTTTCCCGTGGATTCGTTTGTGGCTCGGGGTGTAGTAGTGGGCCGTGGTCAGGCGCAATGCCGACCCGTCCTGGAGCGGCACAATGCTTTGCACGGATCCCTTGCCGAATGACTTTTCACCCATCACGAAAGCCCGACCCAGGTCCTGCAGGCATCCGGCCACAATCTCCGAGGCGCTGGCACTGCCGATGTTCACCAGGATGACGATATTCAAGTCGGGAAAACGGTTTCGCTGCCGCGCGCGGTATTCCTCCTTGGAATCAGCAGCCCGGCCTTCCGTGGAAACAACCAATTGCCCCCGGGGCACGAACAGGTCACAGACCTTGACCGCCTGATCGAGCAGCCCCCCCGGGTTGTTCCGCAGGTCCATGATCAGCCCGCGCATTCCCTGATCCGAAAGTTTGTCCAAAGCGGACTCCAGTTCGTCCGTGGTCTTTTCCCCAAACTGACTGATCCGCACGTATCCGATCCTGTCCTCGCCCAGCGAAAACGCACTGCGCCCATCGATGTCCTTGACGGTTTCCACCTTGATCACGGCCCGTGTCAGGGTGAAATCCTTGGGTTCCTTGAGGGACGACCGCACAACCGTTATGGTCACCTGCGAACCGGGCTCTCCCCGCAGTTGCTCCACCGCATCGGATGAACTCAGATTTTCGACGCTTTTGCCATCGATCGCGATGATTTTGTCCCCCCGCAAAACGCCCGCACGAAAAGCCGGTGTATCCTCAATGGGCGCCATGACCGTCAAGGGAAACGCGCCGTTGCTCAGCCTTACGATCTCAATGCCGATCCCGCCGAATTTGCCCTCGGTGTCACTCTTCAGATCCGTGAATTTTCTGGCCTCCATGAACTCGCTGTGCGGGTCCAGGCTGTTGACCATGCCTTTCAGGGACGAATGAATCAGTTCCTCGTACGAAACCTTGTCTCCATCGACATATTCCTTGCGGATCTTGTCCAAAACCCCGACGAAGAGCTCCATCTGCTCGTATAATTTGCTCTTCTCGCGTGCCTCGTCGGACTTCAGGTAAATCTGTGCCCCGATCAGCAGGTTGAGACTCAACCCTGCCAGCAGCACCGAATAGATGATTCGCTTCTTCATATCACGATTTCCTCCACATTCATGGGCGCGCAGCACCACAGCACCCGTTCACGGGTCGCTCCGACTCGTCACTCCCACTGGACATGGACTGTCATTTGAACGCAAAAATAGGACGCTTGCCGCGTGTTGGCAAGGGTGCCCTTGAGATTTTTGACGGGTTCAGGCGTCGCCCTCCGATCCAAGCAGCGAAGCGATGAAGGGTAAATCGCCGGGAGCAGTCGCCTTGGGATTGGGATCCCGACTTTCCACCAACGCAACCGGTTGCCCGATCGATTCACAGGCCGCGGTGTCGTCGGTGATTGAAAGGCCCTTCTCGCGGACGGATTGCAGGGCCTTGCGGATGACTTCAATCCGAAAAACCTGGGGGGTCTGCACCGCCCACAGATGCGTTCGATCCACGGTTCGCTGGATCCGGTTCTCCCCGTCGGATTCCTTGAGCGTGTCCGTGACCCGTTGCGCCGCCACGGCGGCCCCCATTTCAACCGCCCGCGCGATGGTCGAAACGATCACGGCCTCCGAAGTGCACGCCCGGGCGCCATCCTGGATGGCCACGATCCGGCATCTGGGATCCACGGCATTTAATCCGTTCCAGACCGATTCCTGCCGTTCGGCTCCCCCCACGACCAGCCGATACGGTTTCCCCGGGCGAATTCGCTCCGCGATTTCCAGAAACGCCTTCTCCAGGCCGGATCGAATCACCAATACGATTTCATCGATCCGGCTGCTGGCATCGAACCGTCTCCAGGTGTGCGCCACCAGGGGAAGTCCGTTGACCTCCAGAAACAGTTTGTCGGTTCCGGGTCCCATGCGCCGGCTGCTTCCGGCGGCTACGATGACTGCGGAGTTCATGCTGACCACCCGGAGGTGCGCCGTGGTTCCCTGCTTCCCAAGACCTGTTTCGGAGGCACCCTGCCGCGCTTACAGTCCCTTGACTTCCCAGCCCTTGCGATATTGGCGGCGGATGTACTGGTTTCCCTCTGGGACGTTGGCGAACTTCAACCCCTTCGCGTCCCACTGCATCGTGGTGTTCGGAAAACGGGTTGCGACGCTGCCCAGCAGAATGGCTTCGGTCAATGGCCCGGCGTAATCGAAGTTCGCGGACGTCTTGTCATTGCCCCGGCACGCTTCCACGAACTGCTGCCAGTGATCGTTCTCGCCGACCTTGGGCCGGGTCCAGCCTTCGAAATCTTTTTCAGGGAAAAGCTGGGCCCGCGCAATATGCGGCAGCAGCATGGCGCCCTTGGTTCCGAGGAACAAAGACCCCTGCCCTGGCAGTTTCTCACCGTCCAGATCAGGCACCACCTCGTTCGGCGGACGTTGGTTTCCATCGTACCAGGTGATTTTCACCGTCTTGCCATCGGTGAACGTGGTGCCTGGGAACACGTATTCGATGCGTGCGTTGATCGCCCAGTTCCACTCATTGGGTGCCGGCCCCTCGGAACGTAGGGAGATCGGTGCGGTCAGTTCCAAAGCCTTGAACACCGGATCGTAAATGTGACATCCCATGTCCCCGAAGGTGCCAGTTCCGAAATCCAGCCGCTTGCGCCAGTTGCCCGGATGATAATAGGATTCGCCAATAAACGGCCGCGCCGAAGCCGTTCCCAGCCACGAGTCCCAGTTGAAGTCAGCAGGCACCTTGTCGGTCCGTGTCGGAAGTGGGGACGGATCTCCCCAGGCCTTGTTGCTCCAGGTGTGCACCTCCTTGATCTTCCCGATCGCGCCGTCCTGAATGATGCGCACCGCTTCGCGATAAGTCCCGCTGGAATGAATCTGAATGCCCATCTGGGTCACCAGTTTTTCTTTCCTCGCATATTCCGTCAGTTGCCGCGCCTCGTACACATCGTGCGTGAGCGGTTTTTGGCAATAGACATGCCGCCCCAACTGCATCGCGGCCATCGCGATCGGGGCATGCATATGATCCGGCACGGTCACGTTGACCGACTGGATGCTCTTCTCCTTGTCGAGCAACTCCCGCCAATCCTGATAGATCTTCACATCCGGGAAACTTTTCTTCAGCGCCCGAGCCTGAACGAGATCAACATCAGCCACGGCAACCAGCCGGGCGTGCCCGCGCATCAATCCTTCGATGTCGCTGCGGGCCATGCCGCCGCTCCCAATGCTGGCGTGCTGCAGCAGATCACCAGAGGCGGCTGCGGCGCGTAATCCGCTCGTAATATGGGGCGCAGCCCAGAAACCGGCTGCGGCCAGGGACGCCTGGTGTAGAAACTGACGACGAGAGAGATGGTTCTTCATGCGTTCGATGCGTTGGAGATGTGGAATGTGAGGTTTGCCAAGGCAAACCGTGGGTGACCGCCATTCGAACGTTCCCTGTGCCTTCTGGTTGGATCGGCACGGAACGGCCACAGGGACTCGATTAAGTCGTTCATTGCGGTCATGACGGTTGAAGGACGATTTCACCCGCGGGCCCGTATGTCAATCTTCATGAGAGCTTAATGCCGTGTCTCGGCGGGCTTGCCGTCCGCATTCGAGGCGGAAAGATCCCCCTCGCCCAGTTTGCGCTGAAACAGCTCCACCACCATGCCATAGCTCGTATGCGCCAGCGCGGGATCGTACCGATGCCCCTCGTCCCGCAGGAACGCGTGCTGACCGTTGAATTCGTGCCAGGTAAAACACAGGCCCGCATCCGCCATGGCCGCGTAAATCAGGGCACGGCCTTCGCGGGGCACATGCGGATCCTGCCGACCCCAGATCATCAGCATCTCGCCCTTGATTTCGGGAATCCGCTCGAGCGTGTCGTCCGCCATGCCCTTTCCGAGCCCATGCTTGTGGATGTCTGTTGCGTAAAAGCAGACTCCCGCCAGAACATCCGGATTCATCGCCGCTCGAAACGACAGATGGCCCCCAATACAAATCCCCATGACGCCAAGACGCCCCGTGCAGTGGGGATTGGTTTTGAGGTAATCCAACGCGGCGCGTGCATCGGTGTCGTAGCTGGAAAGTTCCTTGGTCGTTTTCAGGGCATTGCCGCGGTCCGCACCCGGCTGGTCATACGGCAATACGGTGCCCGCAGGCTCGAATTCATGGGATATCTCCGGTGCCACCACCACGAACCCATGGCCGGCCAGCAGCGCTGCGGTCCGGCGGATCGGTCCGGTCACCTGAAATATCTCCGAATACAGGAGCACCCCTGGATATTTCCCTGGCGCGGAAGGTCTGAAAACATGGGTCCGCATCGGACCCGTCGGGGTCTCGATATCCACCACTTCCTGATCGTTGATTGTCATAGCAGGCCAAAAGCTGAAATTGCGTTGCCGATGCCCGATGGTACAGTGCATTGGATTTGGCGTTCAACCCCAAATCTCCAGCATGTGAAAATACCCATCCAACAAATGAAACTTCTGTTAAGCATCCTCGTGACCTTCATCTCGGGCGAGCTGATGGTCAGCGCCGGAGAGCAGGCGGCTCCGGCGGCTGTTGCCGAGGCGGCTCGAGCGCAGATTGGAAAAACCATTCGTTACGATCCGGGTTACCGGTCCCTGGATTATCCGAACGGCGACGTTCCCATGGAGATGGGTGTATGCACGGATGTGGTGGTGCGTGCCTTGCGCACAGCCATTGGAATGGACCTTCAGAAGCTGGTGCATGAGGACATGAAGCGTCATTTTTCGCTTTATCCCAAAAACTGGGGACTCAAGCAGCCTGACAGGAACATTGACCATCGTCGTGTCCCCAACCTGAAGGCGTATTTCGAGCGAAACAAATGGTCGCTGGCGATCTCCAGGCAACCCCAGGATTACCGGCCGGGTGATCTGGTGACCTGCACGGTGCCTCCCAACCTCGCGCATATCATGATCGTGAGCGATCGCACCAACGCCCAAGGCCGCCCGTTCGTGATTCACAACATCGGTGCCGGGACCAGGGAGGAAGACCGACTGTTTGAGTTCAAGATCACAGGTCACTATCGGGTTGGCGGGATCAAATCCAGCGAGCACTGATCCGCTGCGCGATCGAGACATCCCCCGCAGCTGAAAGTCAATTCCGCCGCTTGCCATCGAGCCGGACTAGACGATAGATTGTGATTCATGGGCTCATTTCACGTTGGCTGCAAGCTGGAGAATCATATTCACCGGGAGCGAGCGGTTACCGTTCCTCGCGCCCTTGTGGATACTGGCAGTGAGTACACATGGATTCCGTCCAAGACGCTTGAAAAGATCGGAGTCAGTCGTGAGAAGAAGGACTTGGTGTTCACGATGGCGAATGGTCAGACAATCACGAGGAGCGTCGGATTCGCGATCCTCAGGGTGGAGAAGCATTTCACGATTGACGAGGTGGTTTTTGGCGAGCCCGGAGATATGACATTGCTTGGCGCACGTACGCTGGAGGGCCTTTCATTGGCAGTTGATCCTCGAAGGAAGAAATTGGTGGCTGCTGGGCCATTGCCAGCGGCATGAGAGGCGGTCAGAGAACTGGAGCGGAGGAATGTTCGATGGATTCTGAAAACCCGTCAGCAAGGTAACGCAGGCGGCTCCTCGGTTTACACCGCTGTGACTCCTCCAAAAACTCCTGTCCCAGACCTGTCGCTTGGGTCTCATACCATCTTGCAGCCTCGGTCAACTCAGTGTCCGGTACGCTCAGAAGTCGGTATTTCATTCCAACCGGCGTCGGATAGCCGCAACGGCTTCAGGACCGTCCATTGCAGCCATCTCACCTCGTTCGAAAGCTTCGAGCCGACGGTCTGCCTCTCGCCCCCAACGCTCCATGCGCTCAGGGTTTTCAGAGTCCAACGTCTGGAGCAGTCGGTCAGCGAGTAACGCCCGTTCGGCGAGCGTCAGTGCAAGCGCCTCTCGTTCAATTGTGGCAACATCCATAATGAAGTAAACCTTCCCGAAAGCCTCTGGACCGGCAATCATGTTCGGCGAACGACTCGGAGGAAATAATCCTGAAAACTGCCTGTGTTACATTTGGTCTCCGGATTCTTCTGCTGCGTTGGCCTAACTGCCCACCACGTGTCGGATCGTTCCGAGGACGCCGACTTGAGTCGGCGTAACGAAGCTGCGAGGCACCGGTGCTCGGCAGTTCGCACACCAAGTCCGAGTCGGGCTCAAAACCACCTTGACTGTCGATTGGCCGGACCATAGGTTTTGGCCGTACCCACGAGACCTCAGTGATCACTCCCACGAAAATCAAAGAATTCGTCCGTTGATCCACACAACCAACCCTGGACAGTTCCATCGACCATGAAAATGCATGCTTTTCCAACGACCAAAAAACTCATTCGATCAACGACGAATCTGATCACAGTATGCGGCGTCCTGGCGTTCGCCCTGATTCCCAATGCACACGTCTCCTCGGGTGCTGAGGGGCAGCCGACACAACAGAAAGCGGGTTCCAATCTCACCCAGGAGCGACGCGTTTACAAAACCGTCGGCACCAGAGAACTGTGCATCGATTTCACATTCCCCGCGAATTGGAAACAAACCGACATTCGCCCGGTGATCGTCTTCTTTTTCGGGGGCGGCTGGAATGGCGGGAGCGTGGAGCAGTTTGCCTATCAGGCAGAATACTTCGCCAGCAGGGGCATGGTTGCGGCGCGCGCAGATTACCGGGTCAAGTCACGCGATGACGTGACCCCTGACCAGTGCGTCACGGACGCGCGGAGCGCTGCGCGCTGGATTCGTAAGCATGCCACGCAGCTGGGGGTAAACCCAAACCAATTCATCGCCTCAGGAGGTTCTGCGGGAGGCCACCTGGCTGCCTGCCTCTTCGTCAGGGATTCGGTGGAGGACAAGCAGGATGACCTGTCGATTTCGACAATGCCGCAGGCCATGGTTCTGTATAATCCGGCATTGGATTTCACCCAGCCGAACCTGCTGAAGCGTGTCAACGGAGACAAGGCGCTTGCCGAACAAATATCACCCACCCTGCATTTGGACAGAACCACGCCTCCCTCGATTCTGTTTTGCGGAACCGAAGATGCGTTGGCACTGCCTGAGAACATTGCCTATTCGGAAAAAGCCAGGGAGACCGGCATTCGGGCGGATATGGTCCTGGCGGAAGGACAGAAACACGGGTTCTTCAATCGTTCTCCATGGCTCCAACGAACCACGATCGCCGCCGACAAATTTTTGGCGTCGCTCGGAATTCTCGAAGGCGCCCCCACCCTTCAGGAGCCCTCCCCGGATCCGGTTAAAACTGCAGAGACGACCCCGAGGTGATGTGCGGATGGAGTCCTAGACATGGCCTCGGAAGAACAACGGTGTTTTGGAGTGCGCGCGGCAGAGCGGAGCGCCGACGCCGCTTTGGTTCTGCCCCAAGAGGCTAACCCACTCACTCCAACCAGGATCCCAAGCCGTTCAACTGTAAGCCGTGAGGAACCTCGAAATTCTCAACGAAGACATCTCCGCCCCTTCAACGAATGGCAGTGCGCTTCGCCGACTGAGGACCGACCAAAGATTCCCGGGAACCGCAGTTCGAACCCGGGGCTACGCGTCGGGGATTTTTTTACCGCATATAATCGTGATGCTTCGGCAAACGTGCGTAACGCGGTTTTCGGTTCCCGCTAAGGTTGGCGGCGAACTATGACAACTTCAACGATCCCGACTCATGACATCCATCCCCAACTTCAGTCCGTCGCCCGGCGGTTGAGCGCCTGGC
>JAIPJX010000157.1 GCA_021733945.1 Verrucomicrobiota bacterium
TCGGACTCGCTCACCGGGACGGTTCGCGCTACCTTTCCCCCACCCCCCGGGGGGGGTGGTAGGGCGAAGCGTCCCCGCTGAGCCGCTTGGCCACCCGAGATCCCCATCCCCCCTCGCTCACCGGGACGGTTCGCGCCACCGTTCCCCCTCTCCCGTTCCAATCTCGGTAGGGCGAAGCGTCCCCGCTGAGCCGCTCAACCGCTTGTCGGCTCACCGGGACGGATTCGCCATGGGGATGCATTCCAAGGCATGGCGTCGGAAGAACGACGCTGTTTTGGAGTGCGCGCGGCAAAGCGCAGCGCCGACGCCGCTTTGGTCGTCCACGGTGAGGCGGGGTGATCTTTGCCTCAACAATACCGGGGGAAGGGTAGGCTGCGGCAGTCGGGCGCGCTTCGTGTGGGTGTGTCGGAGGCGGTGGGAATCCAGAATCCTGATGACGGGCAAAGTCCTCCTTCCGGGCGTTCTCGCGGTCATTGCAAGAGCCCTCGCGTGTCTGCGGGCCGTGCCCTTAAAAATCTTTCGAGATCGTCTTCAAGCGCCAGAATTCAACGTTGTGTGCAGGGTTCCTTCCGATCACCCGGTTATCCCAGGAGAGGCGTCGGTTGATGGGGGGCACGCCAATGTCCATGCGGGCGATTTCGCGGGACGTGGCCACATGCCACAGTCGTTTGCTCGAAAGATCGCTGGATATGAAGGTGCGTGCGTCGGGTGAAAAAAACTGGCTGCCGATGCTGGCCGGATGACCGATCAATTGGCCGTGCAACCCGCCGGTAGCCAGATCCCAAAGCATGACGGCATTCGTGTCGAAGTGGGCGGTGGCTATAAAATCTTCGCGCGGGGAGATGGTGGCGATCTGAAGATAGGGGGGCACCTCGATGGTCCTGGGATCAGGTTCCCCGAGCCTCCAAATTCTGAATGCGGTATGACCGGATTCCAGTCCGTTCCGGGTGACAAAATATTTGCCGGTGGTGGAAATTGCGACGAAGTCCCCATCGGGATCCTCGTATCTCCTGAGGCGCTGAGGTTCGTCTGTTTGCCAGAGCTCCCATCCGTCCTCGCGCTTGATGACAAACCTGCGACCGTCACTCGAACCCCGGATCACGTTTTCCCCGGTTGGTTTCGGGATCGCATCAAACCTGACCGATCCAACAAGGTTGCCGGTCGAAGGATCGAATCGTTCCAGCACCAGGGGGCCTTCGGGGGGGGCAAATCGCCAGAACAGGATCCCGTTGGTTCCGGGAAAAGCGAGCAGCTTTCCTTCGGTCTTGAGAGCGGCCTGAACGCTTCCGGTGGCAACATTACGAATGGTGTGTTCGTTCGCGGGATCCAGGGTCAGCATGAGCGACCCGTCCTCGGATACCAGGCCATCGTCCCCGAGTGCCTGCTGGGCGATCCGGCTGAAGGAGGTTTCGGGGTCCATCTTCCACAGCCGGACCGTGTGATCCTTGCTGGACGAGATCAACATCCTCTTGTCCGGAGACAGGGACAGGGCGCTGACTTCGTTGTGATGCCCCATGAGACTGTCCTTCAATTCGAGGGAAGGAAACGTCCAGATTTTGATGGTCTGATCCGAGTTGGCACTCAGGATATGGTTTCCATCGCCACCCAGGCAAAGGTCCATTCCAAAGTCACGGGACGTTTCCTCCCGGTTGGCGACCAACTCAAAATCTTCCAGCTTCCATACCTTCAACCAGCCCAAGGAACCCGGTCCCGAAAGGGCTGCCAGATAACCATTGTGAGCAAGGAGGCCTCCCGGTTTGCCGATGTTTCCGGGGCTTTTCCAGACCCGGGCGAGGGAAGGCTCGATCGCCCAGACTTCAACCCCGTTATTGGTGCCCGCTGCCAGGCGCTGGTTGTCGATAAAGATCAGGGTGCGGCCCCACTGGCTTGAGTTACATTCGGCGGTTGAAATCAATCGCCAGTCTGACGTGTTCCAGACATGGATCGAGCTGTGACGTCTTGCGGCGAAACGAGCGCCGTCCGGAGAGAAACAAACTGAAGAGAATTCCGAACCTTCGAGCATGGAAGACGTGGGAGGTGTCAATCGGCTCCATGTTTCAGTTGACCAAAGCTGCAGGCCGTCGCTTCCCGAGGTTGCCATGGTTTTTCCATCAGGAGAAAACGCGGCGAGATGCCCCAGGCTTTCGGGATTTCTTCGAGGCGTCAGGAAAAGGGGTTTGCGCCCTGAATCGAGATCATGAACGGCGATCCGGCCATCATAGGTGGTGGCCACAAACTGCCGGTTTTGATGCGGAAGAAAGACGACCGAGTTCACGATGTCGCCATAAGCATCGATGGTGTGCAATTGGTCGCCCTGGGCCTGCTCCTTAAATACATGGTATTCGAACCCGATGAGATCGAGGTCCTGATCGTTGTAATGGCTCAGCAGCTGGCCGGCTCGTCCGAGGTCACCTTCCTGCAACGCACGATGCACCAGGTTCATGTCCGCAGCGTAAAGATTGCCCCGGGCTTCCCTGGTCTTCCGGCTGGCCAGGGCTTCCGCCGCCATGGCGCGGTCGCGCTCCTGCTGGGCGATTCGTGCCTCCTCCTTCCGCTGCGCCTCGGATTCAAAGGCGGCGTTCCTCGCCCGTGTCGCCACCCGGGCCTGCCACAAGCTGATTCCGATACCCAGGACCAGCGCGACTGCCACCGCTGCCCCCGCCGTGAACATGAGTTTGTTTCGACGAAACGCCTTTTGAAACCGGTAACCGGCGGTGGGTGGACAGGCGGTCACCGGCTCGTTCTTGAGATGCCGCTCGATGTCCATCGACAGGGCATTGGCCGTGTCGTAGCGACGCATGCGGTCCTTCTCAAGGCACTTCATGACGATCCAATCCAGATCCCCCTTCAGTTCATGCGGGAAATGACGTGAGAAGGATTTTGTTTCTTCGGTCCCGGGTTCATTCGGCTTCCGGTTCCCGGGGGTTTTACCCGCAAGAGTTTGACTGAGCTTCGTGCTCGGCCGGACCGGCTCGCGTTCCCGGATGATCCTGCGCATCTGATCGAGACCGGACTGCATCAACTCTTTTGAATCGAAGGGGGTTGATCCCGTGAGCAGCTCGTACAGGAGCACCCCAAGGCTGTAAATGTCACTGCGGGTGTCGATGTCCAGACCACTCATCTCGGCCTGTTCCGGGCTCATGTAGGCCGGGGTGCCGATGAACTGGCTGTATTGGGTGTAAATGGTTTTTTCGGTCAGTTCCTGTTGCGTCGCCTTGGCAATTCCGAAATCAATCACCTTGGGCACGGGCACCCCATCGTGTTGCGTGACCATGATGTTGGAAGGTTTGATGTCACGGTGGATGATGCCTTTCTGATGGGCGTGCTGGATGGCCTGGCACACTTTGACGAACAGATCCAGTCGCTGCTGGATCATGAGCTTTTCCCGCTGGCAATAGGTCGTGATGGGAACCCCCCTGACCAGTTCCATCACGAAGTAGGGTCTTCCAAGGTCCGTTGTTCCCGCATCCAGCACTCTGGCGATGTTCGGGTGATCCATCATGGCCAGGGCCTGCCGTTCAGCCTCGAACCGGGCGACGACCTGGTTGGTGTCCATGCCCAGCTTGATGATCTTCAAGGCGATCCGACGGCGAACGGGTTCCTTTTGTTCGGCGGCCCACACCGTTCCGAAACCGCCCTCACCGAGTTTCTCAAGGAGTTTGTATCTTCCGATGAGAGTGCCGGTTTCCTCGGTCGGTTTGGTGTATCCGAGGGTTGTGGTGGCGTCGCTCGCGCCCGGCCGGGCCTGGGGTGGGATCCCCGGTTGCTCCGTGTGTGCGGCCAGCAGGGATTCAACCTCCCGGCGAAGGACGGCATCACCGAGGCAAGCACCGTCGAGAAATGCTGTTCTCGCGTCGGGCTCACGCTTCAAAGCCAGCCTGAAGAGCTCATCCACTTTGTTAAGATCCCGATTCATGCAAATCGCTCAATTGAATCCAAAGGAACCATGACCGACAGGAAGTTTTTTTTCACGGCCGGCCCGAACATAGGCGTCGGAGCTGTTGAGACAAGAAAGAAAGGCAGAGGTGTAGCCGGGCTTTGGAAAGATGGAAACTCAAACTAACGCAGCGAATCCATGTCGTTTGGTGGTTTTGCAGCTTTGGGGCTTTCGCCGATTGGCAATCGGCCGTCTCGCAGGTTTTCAACCTGCCGCACCGCAGACTGCCAGTCTGCGCCACGAGGAGGCGCGCCGGTTCCGGCAGGGTCGGGCGTTGTATCAGTCGTTGAACGGGTTTTCGGATTTGGAGTTGCTGGGGGCCGCTCCGAGCCTGGGCAATCGGAACGGAGCGACGACTACGTACAGCCACCCGATGACGAGGTGCAGCACATGAGCCAGCAACAGTTCGATGAGATTGATCCTCTGGAAGGCATAGGCCACCAGGCAGGCGCTGAATAGAAGCGCACCCGGCAGCAGGGAAGCCGCGGCGAGTTTGAAGGATTGGGGCAGGGAAATCTGGCGGTCGGAATAAAAGGCGATCAGGCGCACCGGCCAGGCATACACAACGGCAAGCAACCACCAAAGCACCTGGAGACCGAAAAACACTCCGAGGGCCAATCCCCCCATGACCGGCCAGTTCCAGGCACCCCACCACGGTTCAAGTTGTTTGCGATTTGCAGGAATAACCCAGTCGACCGGATACGGCACGGCGAGGTATCCGAGAATTGATCGTGAACGCAGTTCGCGGCGTCCGAATTCCAACTGCAGATCGGCCGACAGACCCAGCGATCCGTTGGGGATGAGCTCGACAACGACGGAGAGGAATGAATTGTTCGCCAGACGGACCGGTTCCGGGCCGAACCAGGCCAGGGTGCCGTCACGAATGCCCCCCTGATCCGGAAGCCGAAGGAGTGTCTCCGTGATGACCGGTTTCCAACTGACAAGGACCGTGGTGAGGACGCTCGCGGCGACGATCGCGGCTACAACACACTGCACCGCCATGAGCCGACCCAGTGGGGCCCGGCCGAGCCGGGCGATTCCCTTGAACGTGAGCGGTTGCCATGGGAGGCGATTCGGTTTGTCTTCGGAGGCCATTGACACACGCTTCGGGGCATTGTCCCCGCCCCGGGGCGGATTCCGCAGCAATTCGACGGTTGCGACGGTTGCGTATTCCGCCGCGCCGGTGCGGTTCAGCGGAATCGCCCTGGAATCAAACCTCGCATCCGCCCATCCCGGGGGTGCGGCTACCCTTCGGTTCTGGGTGCTTCCGGGGCTGTTTCCGACTCGGGAGCTTTCGCCACGGTCAGCATGATCGGGTAACGCAGTTTCATCACGTCGTCCACGAGAATTTCGAGAAAATAGACGCCGGCGGCTTCAAATTTCAACTGTCCGAACAAGGTGACGTTCGTTGCGTTGTGGTCGGCATCCTGAAGCACAAACTTCACGTTGCTGTGGCGGAGCACGGTCGACCGGTCCGGCGCGACCAGTCGAACGGTTTCGGTGAACGAACCGACTCCGGCCGTCCAGCGGTTGAACACGCACAGCTTGGCCGCCGTCACAGGGACCTGCGGGACTTGAACGTGTCCGATCACGCCGATGAGAATAAAGTTTCCGTTCACCTCCTGGCGCACCTCTTCGCAGAGGAGCGAGCATTGGAGATCGGGTAGGATTCGGGAGGGTTGCATAAATTCTGGAGGCTGATGGTTTGGCTGAGCTCAGCGGGTGAGTGCCTCCGCGGCCCGGACGGTATTGCTCAACAGCATGGCGATGGTCATCGGGCCAACACCTCCCGGGTTGGGAGTGATTCGGCCGGCGATCGGCTGGACTTCGTCAAAAGCGACGTCCCCGACCAGACGGGAGCCGTTCGGAGCGGATGGGTCAGAAACGCGGTTCACGCCCACATCGATGACGACCGCACCGGGTTTTACAAGATCCCGGGTCACAAACCGGGCAACGCCGATGGCTGCGATCAGGATGTCCGCCCGTTGGCAGTGCTCCTTGAGGGTGCGGCTTCGGGAATGGCAGAGTGTCACGGTGGCATTGGCGCGCGGGCTTTTCTGGCAGAGCAACGCGGCCATTGGCTTGCCCACGATGTTCCCGCGGCCCAAGACGACCACGTCACTGCCTTCGATCCGGGTATTGGTGCGCAGGAGCAGTTCATGGATGCCGGCGGGGGTGCAGGGCACAAAGCCGGAGGAATCGCCGAGCAGGAGCTTGCCCACGTTGACCGGATGAAATCCATCGACATCCTTCCCGGGGGAAATCGCCGAAAAAACGCGATGGGCGTCGATTTGATTCGGAAGCGGGGCTTGAACGAGGATTCCGTGAGTGTCGGGATCGGCGTTGAGCCGGGAGATCAGGGCGAGCAGTTCGGATTCCGCAGTTTGTTCCGGCAGGACATGGGTGGTGGACTCAATGCCAAGGCGTCTGCTGGTACGTTCCTTCATTCCCACATAGACCTGGGAGGCGGGATCATCGCCTACGCGCACGAAAACGAGTTTGGGTTGAATGCCTCTGGCTTTGAGCGATTCGACCCGGAGGGTGGTTTCCGTGTGGATTTGATCGGCTATGCCACGACCGTCAATGAGGTTTTCGGGGGGCATCAGGGGATCAGTTCCAGAGTCTCGACCAGCAGAACGGGAGTCTTGGGCCACCGCGGTGCAATTCCTTCTTCGCCGGAGACCACGACAGCTCTGCCCTTAAACTCCTTGAGATCGATCTCAGAACGTTTCGGATCGAGAAAATCAATGACCTTGCCCGTTTCCTGATTCACCAATTCAAAGTAGGTGGGTGCCTGGATGCTCCGGGAACTGCGCAGGACGCCTTCCCGGCGGACGATTCGCCGGCGTGGCTCCGTTTGAAGTTCGTTGATCTGATCCGGCTTCGCTTCAATGATGATCGGGGGTGGAGCCGGAACGATCGGCACTGGAACCCGGGCCGGACCGTTCTCGGTTGCCTGGAGAGCCGGAGCGGGTTGAATGGTCTCCGGTTCTGGAATGACCGTTTCCACCGGAGCGGCAATCACGGCGGCGGGCACCAGTTCAATGAGGGGAACCGATTCGGGCGGAACCCCTTCAGGCTCGATTGGGGCGGGTGTTGGCACCGCCGCCGGCACGGGCTCGGCTGGCTTCTGAAGTGCCAGGTATTCCTTGGCAACGTAAGCCTCCGCACTGGCGGGAGGTTCAATTTCCATCCAATCATCGACGGTGCGAATGGGAGTCACGATCTCCCCACGTTCCAGTCGGCCCATGACACTGTAATTCTCGCCGGGGCCCGCGCGGACATTCAAGCGGGTCACATTGATGGTATGCGCGGTTGCATCGACAAAAGGGGCGAAGACCCAGACAGGGGTGTTGGCAGGCAGCCGAATCCGGCTCCATTCGGCGGGTTCGCCCGGGTTGGGTTTTGTGAGCGTGATCTGCTCAAGCACAACAACCTGCTCTCCCTTGTGGAGTTGGGTGATGACTTCTCCAGAAAAGGAAGGTTTGCCACGGACGTTGAGGTTGTCCTCAGTAACCGTGGCAACCTGCTCCGCGTGGGATGGCATTCCAAGAAACCAACCCAAGCCCAGGAGAAGCGAGGCGATCGATCGCTTTGCTTTCATAAACTTCAGTTAAGATTCAATGGACGGTTCTGTCAATGACGAGCCGAATCGGTCGTCTTCTCTTCCGCCGTGTCCCTCGTGAGGGACCGGACCTCCGCATCGGTCAGAATTCGCCATTTCCCCTCGCGAAGTTCGCCCAGCTTGATCGGGCCAATCTGGACCCGCTGCAATCGGAGCACTCCCATGCCCTGACTTTCAAAAAGGCGTCGCACCTCGCGGTTTTTCCCCTCCCTGAGCACCAGCTCGACCAGGCTCTGCGCCACGCTGGCTTTCAGAACCCGGACTTTTTCGGCTTTCAGCTTGGTTCCCTGGTGCACAATTCCACGGCGCATCCGGGCGAGCATGCCAGGGTCCGGCAATCCTTCAACCGTCGCCAGGTACTTCTTCATCACCCCAAATTTGGGATGCGTGAGCCGAAGCGAGAAATCGCCGTCGTTCGTCAGGAAGATCAAACCCTCACTGTCGAGGTCGAGGCGACCCACGGTCTGGAGATGAGCCCATTCCTTGGGAATCAGATCCTCCACCGCACGTCGGGTCAGGGGATCCTTGCGCGAACAAAGCACCCGCCTCGGTTTGTTGAGAGCCAGATAGAGCTTCTTCTTGCGTTTGACCTCCACACCGTCCACCGAAACGACAGCCGTCCCGGCTTCGACCTTGTGGCCGAGCTCGGTGGTTTTCCGACCGTTTACAGTGACCCGTCCCTCGAGAATGATCTGCTCGCTGGCGCGCCGCGAGGCCACTCCGGCATCGGCGAGGAGCTTTTGCAATCGCACCAGCATCTGTTGGGCTGCAAGCTGTTCAACACAGCTGCAAATGGACCGATGAAAGCCGGGTCCGGGCCTTTCGGGCAATGGAATCCCTGCGTCCGACCGATGAAATTCGTTCGGCGCGCAAAAATTCCGGGAACCGACCTGGCAACCGGTTACGCTTCGGGTTTGGTTTTGCGCAGACCGATGACGCGGTCTCCCTTCTTCCACTGGCGCCGTTTCTTAAGGAGTTCCACGCGCTCGAACCTTTTGAGTACGTTGCGCTTAGCGCCTAATGCGCTGGCGCCCTTCAAACTTGGATGCTGTGACATACGTCTATTACCTTCGTTGCAATTTCAGGCTGCCGGTTTTCCGACAGAGGCGGATTTCTACCATACGAGCGCATAAAATCAAACGGATTCGGTCAAATTTCATGGATGCTTTTCCAGGATCCCCCTTGCCGAGCTCCCGTGATCAGCGATATTGTCGCTCTTTTAGCTTCCGGATAAGCCATCTGAAAGGGTGTGCCGCACCCGTTGGAAAGCGAACCATCGCCATCATGAAGATACAAATTCGACTCCTTGAACTTGCCTCATTCGCCCTGTTGATCCTGGTCGCCCCGTCGTCCCTGGCCCAGTCCGATGGCCGTGTCGGGATTGCACCCGTGGGGAACAAGGTTCAACTGACCCTGCAACCCACCCAACCCGAGCGACAGTATTTGCTGGAGTCCGTTGCCCGGATCATGGAGGGCGAGGAGTGGAAACCGCTGATGCAGTTTCGTGGTTCAGCCGCGCCCAGGCCCTTCGTGGATGCGATTTGCACGACTTCGGAGACCCGGTTTTTTCGACTGCGCCAGTTGCTGGATGCCCCCCCGGTCGAGGTCAGCAACTTTCGTCTGATCGACACATCCGGCAGGGCCCATGAACTTTATTATCAACAGGACGCCATGGCGGTGGTGGTGGTTTTGGCGGGAACGGATCTCAACGGCGTTGCCCCGGTGACGGAGGAGCTCGGACGGATTCAAAAAGTTTATGGAGCATCGGCTCTGCCGATCTGGGTTGTGAGCGCCAGCGACCCGCAGGACAGAGCTTCGGTGGCTCAACTGGCAGGTCTTTGGCCGCACTCGTTTCCGGTGCTGGAAGATTCTTCCCATGCGTTGCACCGCACCCTGGGCAGCGGTGTCGCACCGGAGGTGGTCGTGATTTCGCCCCGGGACTGGTCGCTTGCATACCGGGGCCCTGTGGAGACACGTACCGAAACAGGGACAGCAACCGTGCAAACGCAGCCTTTCTCCGACGCGGTGGCGGAGTTGGCGGCAAACCGGCCCGTGTCCCTCTCGCGTGTGGCGGTGGTTGCCGAGCCGGCGGGGTTGCGGTCCGTGGTTCCCGCATCCTATTCAAGCGAAATCGCGCCGCTGCTCTTGCAATCGTGCATGCCTTGCCACAGCCCGGGCAACATCGCTCCCTGGGCCATGACCGAATACTCCGTGGTGGCAGAGTACTCCAGACTCATCAAATCGGCGGTGCTCACCGGCGAAATGCCGCCCTGGCACGCGGACCCGGTCTCACTTCCGTTCGGCAATTCAAAAAACCTTTCGCCGGATGCCATCGCCCGGCTGGTCGACTGGATCGACCGGGGGAGCCCGCGCGGCGAGGGACCCGATCCCCTGATGGAAACGGCGGCAGCGGCACCCGTAGACTGGCCGTTGGGAGAACCGGACGCCGTCATCACCATCCCGCCCCAGGAAGTCCCGGCCAGCGGAGTGGTGGACTATCGTTACCTGCTTGCGCAGAGCCCGTTTCCCGGGGATGTCTGGCTGCGTGCCGTGGCGGTTGCTCCGGGCGACCGGTCCGTGGTGCACCACAGTCTGGTGTTCAAGGGCTCCGTTGCGGAGTTCCTTGCATTCCGGGGTGGCCTGAGCGGGTTTTTTGCCGCGTATGTTCCAGGAATGGAACAGACGGCATTCCCCGAGGGAACCGGCAAACAGCTTCGCAAGAGCGATGTGATCGTGTTTCAAATGCATTATACCTCCACGGGAAAAGCCGCCACCGACGTGACACGCCTGGGATTGTACCTTTCGCCCTCCAAACCGGCGAGCGAGCTGGTGACCACCGCCGCTTACGATACCCAGTTTGTCATTCCGCCCCAGGATGCGGACGCCCCGGTTTCTGCCTCCCTGACCTTCGAGGGCAAATCCAGGATTCTGGAACTCAGTCCGCACATGCATTACCGCGGTGCGTCCGCCCGGTTCACCCTGATCTACCCGGATGGAAAACGGGAACTGCTCCTGAATGTGCCGAGATACTTCTTTGATTGGCAGGCCCTGTATCGGCTGGCCGAACCCAAGGAAGTTCCCGCCGGAACGCGATTGCTGGTTCAGGGCAGTTTTGACAACTCGGTCCGCAATCGATTTAACCCGGACCCGACGGCGACCGTGCGGTTTGGAGAACAGTCCTGGGAGGAGATGTTCATCGGGTACGTCAATTACGTGCCCGTCCGCTGAGGCAACTCACTCAAAGAGATCGGCCTGGGTGGAGGGACGGCTTTCGAACTCCTCCAGGAAGCTCCGGCTCTTTTCCTCCTTGATCGGCATGTATTTCCCGGTGGCTGAAACGAACACGCTTCCGGCCGCGTCCAGGATCGAGCCGCGGGCTTCGAAGATCCGGTTCCGGCGATTGCTCACCAACTCGCCTTCGGCCCAGAGTTCCAAGCCGGGTGTGACCTGTTGAAGATACCGGACATTCAGTTCGGCACAGAAGGCGAACTGCCGGGTCTTCACCCCGCAGGCCCAGACCATGATCTCGTCGAGAATCGTGGCAAGGATGCCGCCGTGGGTGACCCCTTTAAATCCAACGTGATCAGGTTGGGGAACAAACCGCGACCGGACGATTTGGCCATCCGTTTCAAAATCGAGATTGAGTCCGTGGCGGTTGGAGGTTCCGCAGACGAAACAGGAATGGGTGCGCGGCAGTTTTTTCATCATGGATCAGGGCTTCAGAACTTGCAGGATTGCAGTATGATAAAGCAGTTTTGAAGGAGGTTTGGAATCGGAAAATTGCGGATGCGCCCGGCCCTCGATGGTGTGCGTCTGCACGCACATCGAGAAATTCCATTCAAATTCCGCCCAACTTCGTGCATGATATGCTTTGTGATGAGGTTTGTCCGGATTTGTGTTTTGATCGCGGCCATGGGGCTCTTATGCCCCACTGGCTTTGCTGCGGAGCACACACAGGCCCGGCTGTTGCTGGCAGTTGAGAGTGCCCGTCCGGGTGACGTGGTCATGGCGGCTGTGGAACTGCGCATGGAGGGTAATTGGCACACTTACTGGCGCAATGGAGGGGACTCCGGTGCGCCGACCAAGATCGCGTGGCAGTTGCCCGAAGGGATTACGGCAGGTGCCATTCAGTGGCCGGTTCCGGAAAAGGATGTCACGGCCGGACTGACGACCTACGTGTATCGCCATGAAGCGATGCTGCTGGTCCCGCTCACGATCGCGGAAGGAGTGCCCGCCGGGACCAGGGAATTGCGGGCCAGGATTTCGTGGCTCGAATGCGATGAAGTCTGTGTTCCGGGCAGCGCGGAGGTGCAGACATCGCTGCTCGTTGGCTCCGAGACAAAGCCCTCGACGGAAGCCGATCGCATCCGCACGTCGCAGAAGAAAATTCCCGGCACCAGCCTCTCGCTGAATCCCGAAGCGTTCTGGGAATCGGGCAGCGATTCGGATACCCGTCCGTTGATGATTCGATGGAAAACTTCGCCTGATACCGCAACCGCCGATTTTTATCCTTACGCCACCGACGATTTTGAAGTTTCAGGTCCGACCGAACGTGTCGGTTCGGAGGCTGGAATCATCACGCTTCGCAAGCCGGTGCTTCGTTTCGGCGACACCTGGCCGACGCAGGTCCGCGGGTTGTTGGTGACGCAGAACTCGGAGGCGCGGATGACAGCGTATGAAGTCACGATGCCCGTCGGAGTCTCCGGCGAGACCCAGGCCGCGCAGGTGCCGGAGCTGAACAAACAGGGCTCGATGGAGGCACGGGTCGGTGGAGCGGCGAAATCCCTCTGGAAAATGCTGGTTCTGGCGTTTGTGGGTGGGTTGATCCTGAACATCATGCCCTGTGTGCTGCCTGTGATTGCGCTCAAGGTTTTGGGTTTCGTGAATCAGAGCAGGGAGTCACCGGGCCGGGTTCGCCAGTTGTCCGGGATCTACGCCCTGGGGGTGGTGACGTCCTTCCTGGCGCTGGCGGCCGTTGTCATCGGCGTGCAACAGGCGGGTCGTGCAGCCAGCTGGGGCATGCAGTTCCAGAATCCGCAGTTCCTGATCGGAATGACCGTGCTGGTCACCCTGGTGGCACTGAATCTTTTCGGGCTCTTTGAGATTACCCTGAGCGGTGGTGCCATGGGGGCCGCATCGAACCTGGCTTCCAAGGAGGGCGCCGGCGGAGCGTTCTTTCATGGTGTGCTCGCGACCGCTCTCGCCACGCCGTGCACGGCGCCGTTTCTGGGCGTGGCCCTCGGGTTCGCGTTCTCGCAACCCCCCGGAATCATCGCGCTCATGTTCGCCACCATCGGGTTGGGACTGGCAATGCCCTATGTGGTACTGAGCTGGAATCCCTCCTGGTTGCGGTTTATCCCCAAGCCCGGTGTCTGGATGCTGAAGTTTAAGATTGCGATGGGGTTCCCGATGCTGGCCACCGCGTTTTGGTTGCTTTGGCTCAGTTCCTCTCATTTTGGCAGGAATGGCATTCTTTGGATCGGAATCTTCCTGGTGCTCATCGCGATGGCGGTCTGGATCTGGGGAGATTTTGTTCAGAAAGGTTCGAGTCGGCGTTCACTCGCGGTTGCCTGCAGTCTGGCGATCCTGGCGGGAGCGTATTTTTTCGTGCTGGAAAAACAGTTGCACTGGCGCGCTCCGGTGGGACTGGATCGCATGGCCGGCTCGGGACAGCAAGTGGCTGGCGGCATTTCGTGGGAAACCTGGAGTCCGGAAGCGCTCATGGGCGCGCGAACCACGGGCCGTCCGGTGTTGGTTGATTTCACGGCAGACTGGTGCGTCACCTGCCAGGTGAACAAGCGGACAAGCCTCGAGATCCCGGCAGTGCGCGAGAAGCTCAAGAGCGTGAATGCGATCGCTCTGTTGGGTGACTATACCAGCGAAGACGCTGCAATCGCTGCGGAACTGAAACGTTACGAACGTGCCGGGGTTCCCTTGGTCTTGGTTTATCCACCCGGTGTTGATTCCAAGCCCTACGTGCTGCCGGAGATTTTGACCCCGGATATTGTTCTGGGTTATTTGGAAAAGGCAGCTGCACCGCCGCCGGTTGCGGGAGGCAGCTGAAAGGCTTGGGCAGGAACACCAGTGAAGATGCCGGGTTGCTTTTCGAAAATACGGATTTCGGTTCGGTTAGGGTGAAGGTTAGCTCCGCCAGCGGGTGTCAAAACCCGCTGGCGGATTGCTTTATACTTTGATCCCGGCCAGCGCTCCACTGCGAGCAGTGGAGCGCGAATCGGG
>JAIPJX010000158.1 GCA_021733945.1 Verrucomicrobiota bacterium
GGACTCTACAGGGGATCGAACTGCTTTTCAACCGTTCGAATTGCCGGCGCGCCTCAGCGGGTGCAAGACAGAATTCTTCGAACCGTTGCTTCCATTGGCTTATTTGGAAAAAGTATCTGACCTCCAAGCACCACGTCGGGTGAAGATCTGAAAAGGTGGCACGAACCGCACTGCACCCCCCACAATTTTTTTCCGCATTTTTTTGTGGCACTTTTGAATTCCTTTGCTAAATTCACCCGCTTTCGTATGGGTGTGGTTTGCTGAATGCACACCAACGACATCAACGAGAGACATACGCGATTAGAATGGTAAATAAGAAGAAACAGACCCCGAAGAAGAGCGTTACGCCCTCTTCCGCCAAGTCCAAATCGGTGGGTGCCGCCACGGCAGCCGCGATCCTGGGTTTCAGCGGCCCTGGCCAGCAGACATCGCGCAACGGACAGCCGAAGATCAAGCCGGAGTGGGCGAAGTATTACAATAACCTGCTCGAACTGCGCGAGCGGCTGATGCACCAGATGAGTGGTTTGGCCAAGGAATCGGCAGAAGAAATGCCCGGTTACAGCCTGCACATGGCGGATTCCGGCACTGATAATTTTGACCGTGATTTCGCCCTAAGCCTGCTTTCGGCGGATCAGGATGCCATTTACGAGATTGAAGAGGCGCTCAAACGGATCGAAAAAGACACCTACGGAGTTTGCGAACTGACGGGAAAGACAATTCCCAAAGCCCGTTTGGATGCGATCCCCTGGGCCCGTTTCACGGTCGAGGCGCAAGCCCAGCTTGAACGCGACGGTGCCCTGCGCCAGCGCAGGCTCGGAGCTTTGGGCACCGTGGACAACACGGGGGCAAACGATTCCGACGACGACGACGACACGGACGACAAGCCGTCCAAAGAGAAAGACTAGTTCATGCCGAGAGAGACCGTAACCTTAGAATGCACTGAGGCGCGCAAAGAAGGCAAACCGCCCTCGCGGTACATGACCACGCGCAATAAGAAATTGAAACCGGAGAAGATTGAACTCAAGAAGTACAATCCGTTCCTCCGTCGTCACACTGTGCATCGCGAAATCAAATAGACTGTATGCCCCGCAAGAACAACACCGACAAATCATCGAGAGACCGCAAAGGTCGCGGCAGAAACGGCAGTTCCGAGGTGCGCACACCGCGCCCCAAGCCGAAGGTCGATTTTACAATCGAATCGCTCGACTTTAAGAATTCCAACCTGCTGCGTCAGTTTGTCACGGATCAGGGACGCATTCTGCCCCGCAAATACACCGGTCTGCCCGCTCATTATCAGCGGCAGCTCAACCGGTCCGTCAAGCGGGCGCGCCAGATGTTATTGATGAAATAGCGACCTCCGGGTCGTCTGTTTCCGCCAAAAGTTTCAGGAGGGAATTTTTAATTCCCTCCTTTTCGTTGCCAAACCCGATTCCGTACGAACCGGGTAAAGCACCTGTTATGCCTTCTCATTGACTCCTCCTCCCACCCTCAATGAGCGAACCGATTGAATTGACCGAAGCGTTCCTGGCAAAGATCGCCGGCTGGGATGTCATGAAACAGGCTCGTGCCCTGGTTGAACGCTGCGAAGTCATCGATTGCAGGTGGTCCCCCCCCCTTCTGACCGGAATCGTCCGGGAAGGAGAACTCACGCACAAGGCAGGCCTGTCGATCAAGGGAAGCATCGACATTGACAATCTGTGCACCTGTCGGGCCTCCCGCCAGAGGGGGATCATCTGTGTGCATTCGATTACGGTTGGTCTTTACCAGATCCACGGTCGATCCGGCCCCAAACCAGCCCAGCCCCCTCCGAAACGGAACCTGGTCGAGGCCCTGCGCTCTCCGCCCACAGCCAAACGCGCCGTTGCCGCACCCAGCAAACGGCTCGGGCGCGCGCAACCCGATGAGGCCGGCGAACCGATCGAGATTTCGGTGATCATTCCTCCGAACTTCCTGAAATCGATCGAACGGGGAAGAACAACCGTCTGTTTCGAGGCAGAGGGCCGGCACGGCCGATGTCCCCTGAACGCGCTTCCTCTCAATTCCACCTACAAGCTCTCAAGTCAGGACGCCGCACTCCTGGACCTCGTTGAAGTGCTCTCAGAGGGAGAACCGCCGGCAATGCTGGCGCTGGACCGGTTTGAATTCAGCAGGCTTCTGGGTTCATTGACAGGGCATCCGCGTGTCACTCTCGGCCGCGGCCAGTCCCTCGAGGTTCCCGAGACTCCGGTTCGATTGGCCCTGACAGCCAATCTTCTGGATTCGGGACAGATCGAAATCCGGTGCAGCCAACCGAACGAACACGGAACCCTGATTGAGGGAAAACCGTCCTGGTTGTTCACCGGCGCACGAATCGCGCGAATCGACCTTCCCGAAAGCCTGAAGTCCGTGCTCGCCGGGCCGGTCCGGATCGGGCGCGACCAGGTGCCGCCGTTCCTGAGTCAGGACTGGGGGCAGATCAATGCGCAATGCGATGTTTCGGCCAGTTTCAAAATCGAGGATTTTGTTTTGGAATCGCTGGCACCGGTCTTCCAATTGCACCTTGTCGGCGGATTAGCCCGATTGGAGGCGCAGCTCAAGGTGGTTTATGGAGAGCGGGAGTACACCCTTGGAAGTTCCGGATCGGGGGGATCGTTCTGGATGCCCGACCCCGCCTCCCCCGTCACGTATGCCACCCGCGACTGGCAGGGCGAAGCCCGGGCCCTGGAACGATTGCGCCAAAGCGGTTTTGCAGGCCCCAACCAGGAGGGCCATTTTCAACTGCTGGGACAGAACCCGGTTTTGAGCTTTTTTTCAAGGGACTATCCCGAACTCGAGCGAACCTGGAAGGTGACCCTCGAGGAACGCCTTGAAAAGAGCGCCGCAAAGAATCTGGAACGAATCGAACCAACCCTGCAGGCGACCCCTTCCGGCGAACAATGGTTCGACCTCAACATCAACTTCGCAACCTCGGGTGGAGAAAAATTCTCCGCAGCCGAAATCCAACGGCTGATTCTTTCCGGACAAAACCACGTTCGCCTGCGCAACGGGAGGATCGGCCTGCTGGACACCGGTGCCGTGGAGGAACTGCAGGAGGTTCTGCTGGATTGCGCCCCGGTCCAGGGTGCCCAGGGTTACCGCGTTGCCAATACCCAGGCCGCTTTCCTGGACTCAACCATCCGCGAACGCACGCCGTGGCAGTTGAACGCACCCACCGAGTGGCGGCAAAAGGTTCCCGGTGCCGCTGGCGCGATCGACCTGACCCCCCCGGATCTGGGACCACTGGAGAACCAGCTGCGATCGTATCAAAAACAGGGAGTCGCCTGGCTCCGTTTTCTGCGCGAGAACAATTTTGGTGGCATCCTGGCCGATGAAATGGGGCTTGGCAAAACCGTACAAACCCTCGCGCTGCTTCGGTTGGTGCGCACCGCCAAGGCAGACCGGCACGCGCCGTCGTTGGTGGTTTGCCCCACGAGTCTGGTGTTCAACTGGGTCGCCGAAGCCGGTCGGTTTACCCCGGACCTGAAAGTCATCGCGGTGCACGGCACCCAGAGAACCAGTCAGCTCGACCAGGTGCATTCGGCCGATCTGGTGATCACCAGCTACGCCCTGATCCGACGCGACGCCGAGGTCTATCGCAGAATCGAATTCGACACGGTTGTTCTGGACGAAGCGCAGCACATCAAGAACCGACAAACCCAGAATGCCCAGGCGGTGAAATCCATCCGTGCCCGGCACCGACTCGTGCTCACAGGGACTCCCCTGGAAAACTCGGTGCTCGATCTTTGGTCCATCTTCGATTTTCTCATGCCGGGTTACCTCGGCTCAGCAGCCGATTTCCGGGAACGATACGAACAACCCATCGTTCGCGAAAAAGACGGCGCCGCCCAGTCGCGTCTGGCCCGTCGGGTCCGGCCTTTCCTGCTTCGTCGGCTCAAGCGGGATGTGGCCAAGGAGCTCCCGGCGAAGATCGAGAACATCTCCTTCTGCGAGCTGAGTCCGGATCAAAAGGGTGTTTACCAACAGGTGCTGGAGGCTGGCCGACGCGAGGTCATGGCGGCGGTGGGCGCACAGGGAGCACAAAAGAGCCGGATGCTCGTGCTGAACACCCTGCTCCGGCTCCGCCAGACCTGCTGCGATCTCCGGCTACTCAAGCTCGAATCCACCTCCCCGGAATCAATTTCCGGAAAACTCGATCTGTTTGAAGAACTGCTCGACGAGAGTCTGGACGGGGGACATCGCGTCCTGGTGTTCAGCCAGTTCGTCAGCATGCTCGGGTTGATCCGCGAACGCCTTGAAGCCAGTTCGATCGAACATTGTTACCTGGACGGCTCGACCAGGGACCGGGCCGGCGAGGTTGAGAAGTTTCAGAAAGGTTCCGCGCCAGTATTCCTGATCAGCCTCAAGGCGGGCGGTGTGGGGCTCAACCTGACGGCCGCCGATACGGTGATTCATTTCGACCCCTGGTGGAACCCGGCCGTGGAGGACCAGGCCAGCGACCGGGCCCATCGAATCGGACAGGATCGCGTCGTGACGGTCTACAAACTGATCACTCGGGGAACCGTCGAGGAAAAGATCCTGAGCCTGCAAAACCGGAAACGCGCGGTGATCGGCGGAGTGCTGGAGAACGATCCCGAAGCAGCCGAGTCCCTCACCTGGGAAGAAATTCAGGAACTGCTCACCTGAGCTGGAGCCGGATCAAAGGCCGAAGCGGCGACGGATGGATCGGCCTCAAAGCAGCAGGTTTCCGAGGGAGTCTCCTGCGAAACCACCGCCACCCGCACATGCCCCCCCCCGATCCCGGCAAGCCGGTTGGTGACCGCCGCACTGGCCAACTCCGGAGTATTGCAATCCCGGCTCAGGTGCCCCAGGAAAAGCTGCTTCAATTCCGGGGAGAGAATCTCTTCGGCGACTCCGGCAGCGGCATCGTTCGAGAGATGCCCATGCCGACTCTGAATCCGCTGTTTGACACTCCAGGGTCGACGCGAATCTTCGTTCAGGAGTTTGACATCGTAGTTCGCCTCAAGCAGCAATGCCGTGGCCCCTCTCACACGTTCCAAAACCAACTTCGTGGCCTGCCCAAGATCGGTTAAAAATCCGAACTTCCCGAACGCCGTGTTGACCAGAAACCCGACCGGATCATTGGCATCATGGGGAATGCTGAAGCTGTCCACCGACAGTTCACCCACTTCAAAGGAGGAACCCGTCGAAAACACCCGAAAGTCCGCCCTGCCCTGAACCTGTTGATCCAGGGCCTCCCTGGTGAGCCGATTGCAGTAAATCGGCACATTCAGCTTGGCGGTCAGCGCGGTCAGGCCCTGAACATGATCGGAATGTTCATGGGTGATCAGGATGCCGGTCAATGTCTCAGGGGTCCTCCCGATGGTCGCCAATCGTTGCCTGATCTGCCGTCCGCTAAACCCGGCATCAATCAAAATACGGGATTCGCCACACTCCAGATAGGAACAGTTGCCACCAGAACCACTACCGAGAATCGTCAATCGAGCTGCCACGTGATCGAAAGTTACGAGCAGGAGATTGCCCTCGCAACGCTTAAGTTCATGCAATTGCCCGGGGCAACCGGTTGCTTGCACTCAACCGCGAATCCCACTAGGATCAAACCCGTGATGCCACCCCCCGGTTCCACCCCCCGCGGTCATCCGCTCAAGCGCCTCGGGCTCTTCTTGATTGGCAGCTGCCTCCTGACCGGCTCCATCCCGGTCGCCGCGCAGGTCTCGCATGTCATTCACATCAGCGTGGACGGATTGCGCTCCGACGGCGTGACCGCATTGACTCCCGACCAGCTTCCCAATTTCTACCGACTCCGGCGCGAAGGCATGTTCACGGACAACGCCCGGACCGATCCCGACGTGACCTGGACACTGCCCAACCACACCGGGCAACTCACCGGCCGAAACGTGCTCGGACCCGATGGACACCAATACACCCGGAACAGCCAACCCGCACGGACGGAGACCCTGCACAGCAGCAACCCCGACCTCGACTATATTTCCAGCGTCTTCGACGTCGCGCACGATCACGGGCTTTCCACAGCCCTGTTCGCCGGGAAAAGCAAGTTCGCTTTGTACAAACAGAGCTACAACGAAATCAACGGAGCTCCCGATCTTGTGGGCGAAGACAACGGCCGGGACAAAATCGACCTGTATTGGATCGAGGGCAATACTTCGGCACTCGTCGCAGCCTTTCGCACGGCCATGCAAAACCGGCCCTACCATTACAGCTTCGTTCATTTGACCGATCCGGACTCGATCGGACACAGCCTGGGCTGGGCATCCGAAGCCTGGTTTGAATCCGTGCGCGCCGTTGACACCTATCTCGGTGCGTTGTTTGAACTCATCGACAACACTCCCTCGCTGCGGGATCAAACCGCCGTGATTCTAACCGCCGACCACGGCGGAGTGGCCTACAACCACGGAGACGCCACCGACCCGTTGGTGTATACCATTCCCTTCTATGTTTGGGGCCCCGGGGTCGGGACCGGGACCGACCTGTACATGGCGAACCTGACGGGAAGACGCGACCCGGGATCGAGCCATCCCGAGTCCACCGATCCGCTGCAGCCCATTCGAAACTCGGACGCGGCAAATCTCGCCCTCAATCTTCTGGGCTTGGGCCCCGTCCCGGGAAGCGCCACAGCAGCCCTGGCAACCACCGTTGACCCGGGCACCCAACCACCCGTGATCATCGGGCATCCCGTCCAACAATCCGTCTCCGTGGGGCAATCCGTGGAGCTGCGTGTGGAAGCCAGGGCGGCGGCTCCGATCCAATACCAATGGTTCCACGAAAACGTGCCCATTCAAAACGCCCAGGACGCCAGGCTGCGCATCGACACGGTGGAAGTAACGGATGCGGGGGATTACCGCGTCACTGTTTCGGCAGCCGGAAGCTCCACCACAAGCCACGAAGCCCGCCTGATCGTCACAGCCAAGCGCCCGGCAAAAAGTGATTTCGACGGCGACGGCTATCCGGACATTGTCTTCGCAGGCTCAACGGGTGATCTCGCCATCTGGCATATGCAGGGGACAACCCGCCGCGGCACCGGTTTCCTGTTCCCGAACCGGCTCGCCGACCCGCAGTGGTCGATCGTGGGCAGTGGCGATTTCAGTTCCGATGGCAGGGAGGACCTGGTATTCCAACACACCGACGGCACCCTGGCTCTCTGGTTGATGAACCGCGTTCTTCTGGAACAATCCGTCTTTCCAACCCCCAATCATCCCGGGGACAAACGCTGGCGTGTTGTCGGCGTGACGGACTTCGATCGGGATGGATCAAGCGATCTGCTGTTCCAGCACGAAAACGGGGAACTGGCCGCCTGGCTCCTGCACGGAACCCAACTGGCCTCCGCTCAATGGATCCAACCCACCCATCCGGGCGACCCTCGCTGGCACGTTCGCGCCGTCGCTGACTTCAACCGGGACGCCAATCCGGACATCCTCTTTCAGCACGAGGACGGTCGCCTCGTGCTCTGGACCATGGTCGGACTCCAGCTGTCCCAAGCCGTGCCGTTGCGACCGGACCGGGTCGACAACCGCCACTGGACCGTCGTCGGATCGGCCGATTTCGACCGGGACAACCAGCCCGATCTTCTTTTTCAGCACTCGGCCAGCACCTCCCTTGCCCTCTGGCTCATGGACGGGATCAGTCTGCGACAAGCAACGTGGATTCCTCCGCTGCCTTTGACCGGATCCCCATCAGCCGCTCTTCCCAGATGACCAACAACCGTCCGCGAAATACGGATCCGGGGTTTAGCGCCTCGAGGATTTAAACAAAATTTGGTTAAGGCACACCAATAACGCGGAAGCTTGGCCTCTCCCAACCCGGCTATCGTTGGGTCATGAAAGACTATCAACCTGCCGACATTCGTAACTTCGCCATTGTCGGACATGCCACCGCGGGAAAAACCCTGCTGTGCGAAGCGATGCTTGCCTGCGCGGGTGTGGTCAACCGGATGGGAACCATCGCCGGCGGTTCGACGGTGTCCGACTATCACGACGAGGAACATCAGCGCCAGATTTCGATTCATTCCTCGCTTGCCAATCTGGAATGGCAGGAAAAGAAGTTCAACATCCTGGACACGCCCGGATATCTTGATTTCATCAGTGAAGGCCTGGGCGCACTGCGGGTCGGCGATTTCGCCTTGATCGTCGTGCACGCCAACCACGGGGTGCAGGTTGGAACCGAACAGGTGTGGGATTACGCGACTCACTACGGCATCCCGAAGATGATCGTGGTCAACGCCGTTGACAAGGAGAACGCCGATTTCGACATGGTCCTCGACCAGGCTCGGAAACGGTTCGGGGACCGCGTGTTCCCCATGACCCTGCCCACCAATCCAGGCCCCGGGTTCAACCAGCTCCTGGATGTGATGCGCAGCGAATTGGTCACCTATCAATCCGATGGAAGCGGGCATTACACGGAATCCCCCGCAACGGGGGAATGGGCCGCCAAGGTCAAACAACTGCACCAGGAACTCATCGAGCACATTGCCGAAGCCGATGACACCCTCATGGAAAAGTTCTTCGCCCAGGGCGGGTTGTCCGAGGACGAACTGCGGGCCGGAGTACACACCGCCGTGCAGGCTCAATCGTTTATCCCGCTGTTCTGCACGTCGGCGGAAACCAATGTGGGTGTGGCGCGCCTGATGGATTTCATCGCCAAATACGGATCCTCGCCGGTCGACCGCAAAAAGGTGCAGGCCCATGACACCGACGGCGGCGAAGTGGAGGTGGCGCTCGACGATAAAGAGCCGGTGCTCTACGTGTTCAAAACCATCAGCGAAGCGCAATTCGGCGAGCTGAGCTATTTCCGGGTGTATTCAGGCTCGATCCGGCCCGGGATAGAGCTGCTCAACAGCGACCGCAAATGCACGGAAAAAATCGGGCAAATCTACATCCTGAACGGCAAGAACCGCACCAGCGTCCCCGTCCTGAACGCCGGAGACATCGGCGCGGTTGTCAAACTCAAGGACACTCACACCGGCAACACACTCAGCAGTCACAAACGGGCGATCGATCTTCCGAAGGTGGAATACCCCAGACCCAACATCCACGCCGCACTCAAGCTTTCTTCAAAGGGCGACGAAGACAAAATCGCCCAGGGCCTGAGCGCACTCCACGAAGAGGACCCAACGTTTCTCTACCATGTGGACGGCGAACTGCATCAGACGGTCATCTCGGCGCAGGGGGAACTGCATCTGCAGGTCATTTCCGATCGATTGAAACGCCGGCACAAGATCGGGATAGAGCTCGTGCCGCCGCGTATTCCGTTCCGGGAAACCATCCGCGGAAACGCCGAATCAAAACACCGCCACAAGAAACAGACCGGCGGGGCAGGCCAGTTCGCCGAGGTCTGGATGCGCATCGAACCGCGGGAACGGGACAGCGGCATTGAGTTCACCCAATCGCTCACCGGACAGAACGTCGACCGGGCCTTCGTGCCGTCCGTGGAGAAGGGCGTTGCATCCGCGTGCGCGGAAGGCATCCTCGCCGGGAGCCGCGTGGTCGATGTGAAGATTGACTTCTACGACGGCAAAATGCACCCGGTGGATTCGAAGGATGTCGCCTTTCAGATAGCCGGATACTTCGCATTCAAAGAGGCGTTCCTGAACGCGCGTCCCTGTCTCCTGGAACCGATCTACGACCTGGAGATCAAGGTTCCCGAAGAATTCATGGGCAAGGTGATGGGCGACCTGTCGAGCCGGCGCGGCAAAATCCATGGCATGGACTCCGATGGGCACTACCAGGTCGTCAAAGCCCAGGTCCCACAGAAGGAGCTCTACCACTACTCCACCACCCTCCGTTCCCTCACCGGCGGGCGCGGCATTCACGTGGAAACGTTCAGCCACTACGAGGAAATGCCCCGGGAAATGGAGCAACGCGTGATCGCCGAATACAAACAATTGCGCGAGGAAGCCCAGAGCCACCATTGACCAGGACCGGGTGGGACGGGATGCAGTCTGTTGCGAGGGGCGGGCGTCCAGACTGGCATCGGCACTGCGCTCTGCCCCGCCACCTCCAGTTTTTTGGAAAGCGGGCTTACCTACCCTATCCTGGAAGAATCCGCCAAGCCGGATACAGGCGACGGCTATAGCCGCGCTTGATCCGGTTCTCGATCGAGAAATTGAATTGCCTCCGCAGCGTCGGCTGGAAAGATCTCAGGGTGCCGACGGTACTGCGGGTTGGCCCGTATTCTTTTTACTTCTTCAGCCAAGAGCCGAGTGAACCACCGCATATTCATGTCGATCGCGACGAACGCAGCGCCAAGTTTTGGCTACAGCCGGTCGGATTGGCACGGAACTTTGGATTTCGATCTCATGAGCTTCGAGCCATCCAAAGAATTGTGGAGGACAACGGCGATTTTCTGCTATCTTCTTGGCATGGGCATTTTGGCACTCAGCGCTGATGAGCGTGTTTCGGACGTCGCCGTCACAGACGATCTGTTGTCCGTGGATTTGGCGGATGGACGGACGATATCCGTTCCTCTGGCTTGGTATCCACGGTTACTGCGGGCGACACCAACACAACGTGCCCACTGGAGGACCTGTGCTGGAGGTTACGGAATTCACTGGCCTGATATTGACGAGCATCTGAGTACCGAGGGACTTCTGCGGGGAGCACCCTCATCTGAGCTTCGAAGGACCGGATCGGGTAAAGGGGAGTGTTTAGCCCCCCCTCCCCACACCACCGAGCATTCGGGTCCGGACTCGGCGATTCCGTAAGGGGCCCTGGCCGGGTGGTGCACCGGAATATGAAAGAGGCGATCGAGTTTCACGTGAATGGTCTTCGCGAAGAGGGAGTGCCCGTTCCCGAGCCTCGCACCCATGCAGCGTTTTGTTAGATTGGGAGCTAACAAAATCACTACAGCCAACCGCCGCACATGCCATGAAGAGCATCTTCACCAAGCGAAGGTGGAAAGAGCTGTCGGTCGACCCGCAATCTCCCGGCGTCAGGAAGCTGCCAGTGTGGACAAGACGTATCGGATTCGCATCGGAGACTATCGAGTCGTGTATGAGGTTTCGGACGAAGTGCTTCTGGTCCTCGTGATCCGTGTAGCCCACCGCAAGGATGTGTACCGATAACGCACCGAACAATCGAGTGCACGCGAATCCCGACACCAGCTCAGGAGATTTCCAGACACATAAGAAAGATTCACACCACTTGAGATGGCGACGATTTCTGACGGGCGTTGGGCGCGGATCGATGCGATGGAGGGAAGGGTCCTGCGAGTGATCCTCCTCCCGATGGATCGACTGTTCACAACGCCTTTTTCGATCCTCCTTTCGTGGATGAGATATGAAAGCCAAGTATTTTCAGGATACCGACACGCTCCACTTGATCTTGAGGGATTCAGAGCCCGTCGAGACGCGAGACTTGGATGAGGATACCCTTCTTGATTGGGACCGGGAAGGGCGGCGTGTAAGCATCACCTTGGAGCATGCCAGTTCACGGGCCGAGAGCGTCGGTATCGAGTATGAGACGGTAACGGCTCAAGCGGCTAAAGGCGAGTGACCGAACGTGGTTCCGCTTCGCCTCACCACGTCGGGCCTCATATCGTTCGACGAAGAATGATGGCTCTCACGGAGGCACAAAGACACGGAGATGAACAAGAATGCGATTGAGACCATCGTGGTCGACAGCGCGATTGAGTTGCGCTGAGATCTGGGAACCGCCTTGCTGGAGACGGTCCAGAGTCTGCCGCGCTTTGCGGTGGAGCCAGTCGCGCTGCGCGTGGCCAGCGCCGCGTCCAGCGGCGCTGTCTCCCCCCTCAAACCGCCCAACACCCGGGGCTGTCCCGCCCCCCTCTCCCGCCCCTGGTTGTCGCAGCGCGACAACCTCCACCTTTCTCCCCTTTTCCCCCAACAGACATGCTATCACCCGATTGACAACCTGCAGAATACCCTCCGCAGCGCCTCTCTCACTTCGGCATCCAGACTCGCTGTCCGATGGAGTCTGCCGCGCTTTGCGGTGGAGCCAGTCGCGCTGCGAGTGGCCAGCGCCGCGTCCAGCGGCGCTGCCTCCCCCCTCAAAACACCGAACACGCGGGGCTGTCCCGAAACCTCTCTCCCGGCCCTGGTTGTCGCAGCGCGACAACCTCCACCTTTCTCCCCTTTTCCCCCAACAGACATGCAATCACCCGATTGACAACCAGCAGAATACCCTCCGCAGCGCCTCTCTCACTTCGTCATCCAAACCCGCTGTCCGATGGAGTCTGCCGCGCTTTGCGGTGGAGCCAGTCGCGCTGCGAGTGGCCAGCGCCGCGTCCAGCGGCGCTGCCCCCCCCTCAAAACACCGAGCACGCGGGGCTGTCCCGCCCCCCTCTCCCGGCCCTGGTTGTCGCAGCGCGACAACCTCCACCTTTCTCCCTTTGGCTGGATATCATGAACACACGCTCGATAATCATCTCTGTATTGGCGATTGCAGGGCTTCGACCACGGATGACCGGTCTCGTGTCTGCATTGTTCCTCGCAGACACAGTTCGAAGAAATCGGCAGAGGCAACAGCCCATCCGCGGCGTGTCTTCAGCTTTTGGGCAGGAGAACCCACTATTCGAATCGAGGCCTCGTCCACGGTGGTCTGTGCCTCACCTGGTCGTTCGAAAAAACGGTGAGCTTGCCGCCGGAAATTCATCGCGATAGAGTTTTGCCATGAGCAACCGCGAAAAGGTGATCGAAGCAGTCAGCCAACTCCCCGAAGATCTGCCTGTGGAGGAGATGCTTCGGGAGGTGGAATTTGTCCTCGGAGTTCGCGGGGCCATTGAGGAGGCAGATCGAGGAGAAGTTGTGGCGGCTAACGAAGCTAGACGATTGCTCCGTGAATGGGCCAACGAGTCGTAATCACGAAACAGGCACTTGCGGATTTGCGAAGCATTACACACTTCATTGCTCGCGATGATTCGGAGGCCGCAGTTCGCTTTGGTGACGCACTGATTGATAGGGCGGTATCATTGTCGAATTTGCCAGATCGAGGAAGAGTTGTTCCGGAGTTTCGAGATGCTTCGATTCGCGAGCTTCTACTCGGATCATACCGCATTGTTTATCGGCGAGCCGCCCACTCGGAATCGATTGAGATTTTGCGATTTTGGCATGCCGCCCGCGGCGTTCCCAAACTTTGAAGAGTCGAACCAGGCGATCCACCAGAACCAACGCCCCGCAGTGTGTTTTCCAACACGACAGATTTAGCGGACGCTGGATTCGCTGCCAGCGCGCGTCTCCGCTGGCGGTCGGTGATCTTTACCGTTGAAACAAGAAGCAGGTGCCGACTTACCTTCGACTTGCGGGGCTCAAGCTGGGCTACCTGCTCAATTTTGGGGAAGCGCTGATGCGTGACGGGATCACCCGGATTATCCACGGCAATCTGGATCCGGATCCTCCGTGCCTCAGGGCCTCCCTGAGAGAAAAATTCAGAGACCGCCGCCCCCCTCAAAACACCGAACACACGGGGCTGTCCCGCCCCCCTCTCCCGGCCCTGGTTGTCGCAGCGCGACAACCTCCACCTTTCTCCCCTTTTTCCCCATCAAACATGCAATCACCCGATTGACAACCAGCAGAATACCCTCCGCAGCGCCTCTCTCACTTCGTCATCCAAACCCGCTGTCCGATGGAGTCTGCCGCGCTTTGCGGTGGAGCCAGTCGCGCTGCGAGTGGCCAGCGCCGCGCCCAGCGGCCCTGCCCCCCCCT
>JAIPJX010000159.1 GCA_021733945.1 Verrucomicrobiota bacterium
CGCTTGGCCCCCCGAGGTCCAGATCCCTGATCGCTCACCGGGACGGTTCGCGCCACCTTGTCCGATCTTGACGGTGCGTCAACCCACGCGGAGGATACGAGCACGCGATGAACAAAGGATTTGACGTCATCATAATCGGGTTGGGGGCGATGGGGAGTGCGGCGGCCTATCACCTGTCAAAGGCCGGCAGACGCGTGCTGGGCCTGGACCGATATACACCGCCACACGCGTTTGGTTCTTCCCACGGGCAAAGCCGAATTATTCGTGAGGCGTATTTTGAGGATCCGGTCTACGTGCCGCTGGTCCAGAGGGCCTATGAACTCTGGTCCGAGTTGGAACAGGAGTCCGGGCGGCGGCTCTTTCATAAAACCGGTGGACTGATGATCGGCAGACCCGACGGGGTCCTGGTGCAGGGCGCGCAACGAAGTGCCCGCGAGCATCAGTTGCCGGCACAAACACTCTCGGCGACGGAGGTGCGGGAACGGTTTCCCGCTCTGCGACCGGGCGACGACCTGGTGGCCGTGTGGGAACCCCGGGCGGGGGCGCTGTTTCCCGAGGCGTGTATTGAAAGTCATTTGCAGGGGGCGGTCGGGCAGGGGGCAACCCTTCAGTTTGATGAGGCGGTGATCCATTGGAAACGGTCCGGTTCCGGTTTTGTCGTGGTGACTGACCGGGGGAAGTATGAGGCGGGACAAGTGTTGCTGACGTCCGGCAGTTGGCTGGGCGGATTGGTGCCCGAGCTGGAGCTGGCCCTGGAGGTGGAACGGCAGATTCTGTTCTGGTTCGAACCACTTCGGAATGAGGCGGTGTTTCAGCCGGAGCGTTGTCCGGTCTACATTTGGGAGCACGAACCGGGGCATTTTTTTTACGGGTTTCCCGAACTGGGCAACGGCGTGAAGGTGGCCGGACACTATGCGGGGCAGGTGTGTCATCCCGATTCGCTGGATCGCACGGTTCACCCGGAGGACGTGGATCGCATGCGTCGGATTGTGGAGCGTCGTCTTCCGGACGCGAACGGGCCGTTAAGATCCGCGGTGGTGTGCATGTACACGAACACGCCGGACACGCATTTCCGGATTGATTTCCACCCGGAACATCCCGGCGTCCTGATTGCCAGTCCGTGTTCGGGTCACGGGTTCAAGTTTTCCAGTGCGATCGGGGAGGTCCTGGCGGATCTCCTGGTTCGGGGAAGGTCCCGATTTGATCTGAGCCTGTTCCGGATCCATTGACCCGGCGATCGAAGCGGGCTGTCCCGGGCTTGCGTCCGCTGGGATCTCTTGGCATGATGGAGGGAACAAAACTCACTGTATACCCATGAAGAAAACCGTCTCCACACCGATTTCACGACAAGCGGCCGGATTCACATTGATCGAACTCCTGGTGGTGATTGCCATTATTGCAATCCTGGCAGGCATGTTGCTGCCTGCATTGTCCAAGGCAAAAACCAAGGCGCAAGGGATTGCGTGTTTAAACAATGGCCGGCAGTTGATGCAGGCCTGGCAGCTCTATTCGGTCGATTTCGAAGATAAACTGGCAAATAATTTCGGGGTGAACGAAACGCGCCAGACCGTGTCGCAGAGGCTCTATGCGAACTGGGTGAACAACGTGATGGACTGGTCGCTCAACTCGGAGATCACCAACGTGGTGCTCGTGCAGAACGGCGTGCTCGCACCCTATTCTTCAGCGGCGTTGGGCATCTATAAATGTCCTGCGGATCGATATCTGTCCGACGGCCAGAAACGGGCCGGGTGGACATCGCGCCTGCGCAGTCAGTCGATGAACGCTTCCATGGGATTGTTCAACACCAGCGCCAGTCCCGGCGCTTCCGGAGCCGATGGAATCAATCCACTCACCAAGGATCGCAAGCAATGGACCAAACATACGCAGATTTCCCAGCCGACGAGGTATTTTGTGACCATTGACGAGCACGCGGATTCGATCAACGACGGCTATTTCATCAACGGATTCACGGTGAACCAGTGGGGGGACATTCCCGGGTCCTATCACAACGGGTCAGGCAGTCTCACGTTCGCCGACGGGCACGCCGAGATTCATAAATGGGCAAGCATGACGACCAAGATACCGGTCAAGACCCAGTATGGGACGATGCCTTTCGACGCTGCCGGACGTCAGGATTTTAAGTGGTTGGAGGAACACGCCGCGGAGCGCCTGAACAACCGATGAGCGCGTCAAGTCCCAGCGCGGTGAGGTAGACAAAAGCGCCGGACCAAAGGATGTCACTGGGAAAATGGGCGCCCTGTGCCATGCGCGCAAAGCCCATCAGGCCACCATGCAGCAGGGCCAGCAGGAGGAACAAGCCGCAGAGTTTTCCTCCGTGCCGGCGGCAGATAAAGAAAAAGCTGAACCAGTAGAAACCCATCGAGGCGTGGCCGGACGGGAAGGAACGGTGTTGGTTTGATTCACCAGGTTCCAGCACCGCATGGAACGGTTGAGGGCCGCCGAGATCGACGGTCTGATTGGGGCGCGGCCGGCCGAAATGGGATTTGAACACGGTGTTCACAATCAGGCCGGGGCCAAGGATCAGAACGAGCAGGGCGTAAACCACCGAACGACGGAAGGCTCGAAACGGAGGGTGTCTCAGGGAGATTGCAAGCATCAACAGGCAGCCAATCGCCGCTGCCACAGCGGGCCAGGTGCCATATTGATAAAGTAGTTGCACGAACCAGTTCTCGGAGAGCCACCATCCCGCCTCCGGCGTGTAGAAGAAATGTTCAATTCGTAAATCAAGATCCACCCATCGGAACAGGATGGTCATCACGGCGATCAGCGTGAAAGGGAGGATAACGTTCAGCTTCATGGATTGACCAACCGGACCGCCGGCTGGTGTGTTGTTAGGATTGCTTCAGGTGGGCTGCGTCGCAAGCGTTTTCAGAGCATGTCTGAGTGCGCCGTGAAAAGGCGAGGTACTCTAGTGGGAGAGAGTTCAGCTACCAGGGAGTTTGAGTTTTCAGACTGGCTCGCACTCTTTTTCGAGTGGCAACGACAATGTGACTGCGGTTTGGCGTGTCAATCGGCGGCTTGCATGAAACAGGGGCGGAGTGCATTGTGGTTCCATGAAAAAACGTCTTCTTTCCAGTGTCCTGGTTTTGGTCTGCGTCGGCATTTTCTGCCCGGCGCTGTCTGCCCATTCCGCAAACGATCCGGCCCCGCGCAGCGGGCAAGGCTGGGAGGATCGGCATCAGCTGATCAACCGGCGAGTCGCCGAAACGGGCCCGAAATCCCAGATTATCTTCATTGGAGATTCGATCACACAGGGGTGGGAGGGTTCGGGCAAGGAGGTCTGGGAGCATTATTACGCCGGGCGAAACGCACTGAATCTGGGCATCGGAGGAGACCGGACCCAGCATGTGTTGTGGCGCCTCGAGAACGGAAACCTGAAGGGCCTGCAGCCAAAAGCGGCCGTTGTAATGATCGGCACGAACAATTCCAATGGTGAAGACAACACGCCCGGTCAGATTGTCGACGGGGTTACGGCGATTGTCGACAAGCTGAGAACCGAGCTGCCGGACACCAAGGTCCTGCTGGTTGCGATCTTTCCACGAAGCGAGAATTATAGCGCGCAGCGGGGCAAACTGGCGATGATCAACCAGGTGCTGCGAAAAACCGCCGACAACCAGAATGTGTTCTGGATCGATTTTGGGCAGCGTTTTCTCAACAAGGACGGCACCATCCCGGGTGAGCTGATGCCGGATTATCTGCATCTGTCAGAAAAGGGCTATGGCATTTGGGCGGAGGCCATGGAACGTCGTATTTCGACCATCCTCGGAGACACGCCTGTGAAACCTTTGGTGGAAGTGTCCGCTTCGTTTTCCGGTGACTGGATCTGGACCATGGACACTCCCAATGGCGAGACTTCGGCAGCGCTCATCCTGAAGCAGGAGGGCAATCGTTTGACGGGTCGGTTCTCGCGCGACGGAACCCGATGGCTTGAAATCGAGCAGGGCCGGGTGGACGGCGATGCGTTTAGCTGGATCGTGAAGCGGGATCGACCCGACGGCGGGGCGATGATTTACAGGATGTCCGGAAAGAGGGTCGGCAATCAAATCTCGGCAGTCGCCACGACTGAAATGGACGGTGCCGAGACCAAAGTCGAGTGGGTTGCCAAACGCAAGTAGGACAATCGGATCAGGGCTTGGGGGTTTCTGGCTCGTAGTTGAGCCAGGGCCCGAGCCATTTCTCGACTTCTTCCAGGCTCTGGCCTTTGCGGGCCTGATAGTCGGCGATTTGCGTGCGGTCGAGTTTCCCGACGCCAAAGTAACACGATTTGGGGTGTGAGAAATAGAGGCCGCTGACACTGCTCCCGGGCCACATGGCGAACGACTCGGTGAGTTTGATCCCTGTGCGCTCCTCGACCTGCATGAGTTCCCAGAGCGTTTGTTTCTCGGTGTGATCCGGTGATGCCGGATAACCGGCGGCGGGTCGAATGCCGCGATATTGTTCGCTGATCAGTTGCTCCGCGGTCAGGGCTTCTCCGGGTTCGATGCCCCATTCGAGCCGGACCTTCCGATGGAGGAACTCCGCGAACGCCTCGGCGAGCCGATCGGCAAGCGCTTCGGCCATGATCGCGTTGTAGTCGTCCTGCTCACTCCTGAAACGTTTGACGATGGAATCAAGTCCAAACCCCGCGCTCACGGCGAAGGCTCCCACGTAATCAGAGAGCGCGGCTTTGCCCCTGCTCTGGGCGGAGCCGGATTCGGGCGCGACGAAATCGGCCAGGCAGTAGTTGGGATCTCCGGGGCGCTTTTCCATTTGTTGCCGCAGGAAATGGAACGTGGCCGCGACCGAACCGCGCGTTTCGTCGGTGTAGAGCCGCACATCATCGCCGTGGCTGTTGGCGGGAAAAAATCCGTAGACACCGCGAAGACGGAGGGACCGTTCCGTTCGGATTTTTTCCAGCAAGGCCTGTGCTTCGTTGAAAAGTTTCCGGGCTTCGTCGCCGTAGTCCTTGTTTTCCAGAATGGAGGGATAGCGTCCACGCAGTTCCCAGGTGTGGAAGAAGGGAGACCAATCAATGAGCGGGATCAGATCGTCGATGGACACCGGTTCGGAATGGCTGTCCGGGTCCGGTTGTGAATCGAGGGAGCGAACGCCGAGGAACTGCGGTTTTGCCGGAACGTACTCTTCAACGTCGAAATCAAACCGGCGCTCCCGGGCCTCGGTCACGGTGATCAGTTTCTGAACACGCCCTGCGTGTTGTTGCCTGGCTGTTTCATGATCCGCGCGGACCGATGCTTCAAATTCCGCCCGGTTTTCCTGGCTCAAAAGTTTGCTCACGACACCGACGGCGCGCGAGGCATCGAGCACATGGACGACGGGTGAATCGTAATGTTGGGCGATTTTCACGGCCGTATGAATCTTGCTGGTGGTGGCTCCGCCGATCAGGAGCGGCAGCTTCAGGCCGTTTCTCTGCATCTCACGAGCGACATGGACCATTTCATCGAGCGAGGGCGTGATCAGGCCGCTGAGGCCCACGATCGAGACGTTGTGTTCGATCGCCGCCTTGATGATTTTGTCGCTCGGGACCATGACCCCCAGATCGATCACCTCGTAGTTGTTGCAGCCCAGGACGACCCCGACGATGTTCTTGCCGATGTCGTGCACGTCGCCCTTGACGGTGGCCATGAGGATTTTCCCCTGGGTTTCGTTGGAACCCGACAAACGCTTCTCCTCGTCCATGAAAGGAAGGAGGTAGGCGACAGCCTTCTTCATCACCCGGGCACTTTTGACAACCTGGGGGAGAAACATTTTGCCCGAACCAAACAGGTCGCCCACGATGTTCATTCCCGCCATGAGCGGGCCCTCGATCACGGTGATGGGACGGCCAAATTTCTGGCGCGCTTCCTCGGTGTCCAGTTCGATGAACTCAACGATTCCCTTGACCAGGGCGTGGGACAAACGTTCCTCGACCGATCCCTGCCGCCAGGCGTCCTCCTGTTGAACGACGCCGGTTTTCTGTTTGACGGATTCGGCGAACCGAACCAGTCGGTCGGTTGCGTCCGGATTGCGATTGAGCAAAACGTCCTCCACCAGTTCGAGGAGGTCCTTGGGGATTTCCTCATACACGGCGAGCATGCCGGGGTTGACGATTCCCATGTCCAGGCCGGCCTTGATCGCGTGGTACAGAAACGCGGCGTGCATGGCTTCGCGCACCGCATTGTTTCCACGGAAGGAGAAGGAGATGTTGCTGACTCCACCGCTGACTTTGGCGTGCGGGAGGTTTTCCTTGATCCATCGGGTGCATTCGATGAAAGCCAGGGCGTACCCGTTGTGTTCCTCGATGCCGGTGGCCACCGTGAGGATGTTCGGGTCGAAAATAATGTCCTGGGGCGGGAAACCGACTTCCTTCGTCAGGATGCCGTAGGACCGTTTGCAGATCTCAATCTTGCGTTCGAAGGTGTCGGCTTGACCGTCCTCGTCGAATGCCATGACGATCACCGCCGCTCCATAGCGGCGGACCAGGCGGGCCTTCTCCTTGAAGGACTCCTCACCCTCCTTGAGGCTGATGGAATTGACGATTGATTTACCCTGCACATGCTTGAGTCCGGTCTCGATCACCGACCACTTGGAACTGTCGATCATCAAGGGGACCCGGGCGATGTCGGGTTCCGACGCGATGAGGTTGAGGAACGTGCTCATGGCCTGCTCGGAATCGAGCATGCCTTCGTCCATGTTCACATCGACAATTTGGGCGCCGCCTTCGACCTGCTGACGTGCAACGGCCAGGGCTTCTTCAAAATTTCCTGCAAGAATCAGTTTGGCGAACTTGGGGGATCCGGTCACGTTGGTGCGTTCGCCCACGTTGACGAAATTCGTTTCGGGTCGGAGGGTCAACGGCTCCAAACCGCTGTACCGGCTGAAGGGTTCGACCGTGGGCCTGAGGCGCGGTTTGATGTCCCGGACCGCATTGGCGATGGCACGAATGTGAGAGGGGGTGGAACCGCAGCAACCGCCAACCAGGTTCAGCCAGCCGCTGGCTCCGAAGTCACGGAGATCGGCCGCCATCAGGTCGGGGCTCTGGTCAAATCCACCGAAGGCATTCGGGAGTCCGGCGTTCGGGTAACAGCTTAAATAAACGGGGGCTATCTTCGACAGTTCCTCGATGTAAGGGCGCATCTGCCGGGCACCGAGGGCGCAGTTGATGCCCACGCTGAGCAGCGGGGCGTGCGAAATCGAGTTCCAGTACGCCTCGACGGTTTGCCCCGACAGAGTGCGTCCGCTCAGGTCCGTGATGGTGAAGGACACCATGAGCGGCACCCGGCGTCCGGTCTCGTTGAAATAAGTATCGATTGCAAAGAGGGCGGCCTTTGAGTTGAGCGAGTCAAACACCGTTTCCACCATCAGCACATCCACACCGCCTTCGATCAGGGCCCTGGCCTGTTCGTGGTAGGCCTCCACCAGTTGATCGAAGGTGATCGCCCGAAATGCTGGGTTGTTGACGTCGGGAGAAAGGGATGCGGTCCGGTTCGTGGGCCCCAGGGCACCGGCCACGAAACAGGTCCGTTCCGGATGCTCCTTCATGAACTGCTCGGCGGCGTTCCTGGCCACTCTCGCCCCGGCGACATTCAGCTCGTGGGCGAGCTTCTCCATGCCATAATCGGCCAGGGACACGGACGTGGAATTAAAGGTGTTCGTCTCGATGATATCGGCACCCGCCTCGAGGTATTCGCAGTGAATACGTTCGATGATCCCGGGTTGGGTGATCGAAAGAACGTCGTTGTTGCCCCGGAGATCCCTGGACCAATCCTGGAACCGGGACCCGCGGAATGCGGCTTCATCCAGGTTGTGCATCTGGATCATGGTGCCCATGGCACCATCCAGAATGACAACGCGCTCCTGCAGGAGACGTTCCAGGGGGTGCGGCGTATCGTGTGAATTGGGTGTGCTGCTCAAAACAGATCAGTTCTTTTATTCAAGGTTATTGCCGGCAAACCGACAGGCGAACCTTAACGAACCCCCCGGAGGGATTCAACTGTAAAATCAACGAATCGTGATTTGTTGATATGACTAAAGAAGGAGCTCCCGTTGCCAGCGCATAAGGGCTTTTTCCGGCTGGTCGATTTCACGGGCGAGGTTGGTCAGGATCAGTCGGCTGGCAATGATCGACGGATCGAGATTGAGTTTTTCAGCATGTTGATCGCGTCGTTTTTTGAGGGATTCGTACCGGTTTTTTTCGGCCTGAGTGAGGCGGGGGGAACTGGGCTGTCGAAGAATGGCCGGGTGATCCGAGCTGGGCAACGAAAGTCCGCGTTCGACGGAGGCTTTGATCGCGGCGCGTTTGGAATGGTTCAACATGGGGGGGATCGCGTGGGAGATGGAGCGACCGGAAGGGGCGGCATCCGCAATTTCAATCATGGATTCGTTGCTGAGGACAAAATAGGGAGGTTTGTTGCGGTGGATCGCTTCGGATTCCCGCCACTGCCAGGTTTCACGGAGAACGGCGAGGCTGGCGCGACTCAGACGGGAACTGCCCTTGATGCGCCAGACGGTCTCGTGATCGACGGCGGTGGTCTGGGAACACTCGCCGATCAAACGGTCGCAGAGTTCGCGCATCCATGAAAGTCGACCGAGCGATTCGAGTTCGGAAGAGAGCAGCTGGGAGAGATCCCGGAGGTAGTGGGTGTCGTTCTTCGCGTAACGTTCCATGCGCTCGGTGAGCGGGCGTTTGGCCCAGTTCATTTTCTGGGGACCTTTTTCGAGCGGGGTACCGATCATCCGGCCGACCAGGTGGGTCAGACCGAACTCGGTGTAACCGAGAAAGCGTGCCGCCCACATGGTGTCGAAGAGGGCGGCGGGTTTGAATTGAAAATGTTTCCACAAGAGCCGCAAATCATAGTCGGCACCATGAAGAATGAGCTCGCGGGACCCCAGGGCGGAGAAAAGTCCCGTCAAGTCGATCGGGACGAGTGGATCCAGGATCACATCCCTGTCGGGAATGCTGATCTGGATCAGGCACAATTGGGGCGGATAGGCATAAAGACTGTTGGCCTCGGTATCGATGGCAATCCATTCTGCCTGTTGAAGGTGCGGCAAAAGCGGCGCCAGTTTTTCATCGCTGTCTATCACAGGCTCCAGCAAAGTCGAACTGGAGCAAAAACGAAAGCGATTTTGCAGAATCTCGTTGACGAACCGGACCGGGGAATGTTCTGAATAGAGGCATTCACCGGCAGCAGCCACAGACGACACCCGATTAAAAATCAGAACCTTAACCATCCCCCTTCCATCGTTTGTTCATGAATCTGTTCTCGGCCTTTTCCTCTGTTGTTCTGGACCATCCCGGAAAGCCGGCCGCTTTTTGGGGGGAAATCGAGCATAGTTACGAAATGCTTTGGCAGCAGTCGCTTGCGATCGGGCGTCTTTTGAAGGATCAGAATGGGGTGGGACCGGGGGATCGGGTCGGGATCTGGATGAAGAACCGGCCTGAGTTTATCACCGCACTCCTCGGAATTCTCCAGTCGGGGGCTGTCGCGGTGCCGATTAATAATTTTCTGAAGGGCCCAGAAATTGACTATATCCTGTCCGACTCCGGCATCAATGTTCTGGTGAGCGAGGAGGTCATGCAGGAGGCATTCGCCGGGCTTCGGGAGGCGCGACCCGGGTTGCAGGTGTTGAATCTGGATGCAATCCGAATCGAGGAAACGGCTGTTCCCAGTCTGGAATGGGTCCCGGATCGGTCTGAGGCTGACCTGGCGGTGATCATTTACACTTCCGGGACCACCGGTCGTCCCAAGGGAGCCATGCTCAGTCACGGCAACCTTCTGCACAATGTCGACAGTTGCCGCAGGGTGCTCGAGGCGGTGGACGCGGACCGGTTTGTTGTTCTGCTGCCGATGTTTCACAGCTTCATGCTTTGCGTGGGAATTCTGCTGCCGCTTCTCGTGGGTGGATCCATCCTGGTGGTCAAATCGCTGCATCCCCCCAAGAACATCCTGCTTGAAATCATTCAGCGCCAGGCAACCCTGCTTCCGGCGATTCCCCAGTTTTTTCGGTCCCTGGCCAATGCAACCATCCCGCACAACCTTCCACTGCGGCTTTGCCTGAGCGGGGCTGCTCCGCTTCCACTGGAGGTGCTCAAGGCGTTTCAAACCAAACTGCCGATTCCGCTGCTGGAGGGGTACGGTTTGAGCGAGGCCAGCCCGGTTGTGTCACTTCCTCCGATCCGGGGGCCGTGGAAATCCGGGTCCATTGGCGTTCCAATTCCGAACGTCGAGGTGTCGATTCAGAACGAGGAGGGAACGCATCTCGCGGACGGGGAAGTGGGGGAACTGTGTGTGCGCGGCGGGAATGTCATGATGGGTTATTGGAACCAGCCGGAGGAGACCTCCAAGGCGTTCCGGGGTGACTGGCTTCTGACGGGTGATATTGGATATCGCGACACCGAGGGCTATTATTACATCACCGATCGCAAGAAGGACATGTTGCTGGTGAACGGCATCAACGTTTATCCCCGGGAAATTGAAGAGGTGCTGTATCAGGTTCCCGGAGTGCGGGAAGCGGCGGTGATCGGCGTGCCGGACGCGCGTAAGGGCGAGCAGCCCGTTGCCTGTGTGGCCGCCGACGAAGGGGTGTTGCTGGATGATGCCGCGATTCTGAAGGTGCTGAGGGAGAAACTGGCGGGGTACAAGGTGCCCAGGCGGATCGTGTTTCTGAAAAACCTTCCCAGGAATTCGACGGGCAAGATCCTGAAAACGGAGCTTCGCAGAATGCAGAACGCCGGTTCAGACGAATTGGTCTGAACCGGCGTGAGCGATTTTATTTCCTGAGACAGTCGGGCTGTTTACGCGCTGGGCTGTTTGAGGAGTTTCTCCAGCGTGCCCATGGTTTCATCCAGGGTGTATTGGAGGTAATAATCCATCTCGTGGTTCAAGGCTTCAAGGGCCACCGAGGCCGCTTCCTGGTTCTTGAAGAAACTGCAGGCACGGACGGCTTCGAGCCGCACGCGGGGGCTTTCATCGTTGACCTGAGCCTTGAGCAGGGCGAGCGGAGCTTCAACCCGGTCGCGCCAGTAACACAGCACCCGTGTTGCGGCGGTGCGGGCGTTGGGGTTGGGCGAACGCAGCATTCGTTTGAGCAGGCCTTCGTTCACCACGTCGTGCCATTGATGAACCCAGAGCGCTTCCATCATGGAGTGTTCGTAGTTGGGGGCCTTGGAATCGAGGGTGGCCGCCCACTTCTGAACCGCTGCGATCACCTTGGCGCTGTCGTGGGTGCCCAGCTCGATTTTGGCGCGGGTGCGGACATCGTTCTCAGGCTCGGTGAGCAGCGCCAACAGTGATTCGGTCGACTCGCCATGAACCCGTGCCGGCTTGAGCAGGGGACGGCTCGGATAGGTGATGCGATAGACGCGTCCGTGTGTTTTGTCCCGGTTCGGGTCACGGATATGATGCTGCATATGCCCGATGAGTTCCTTGGCCCAGTCCAGGAAGTAGATGGAGCCGTCGGGGGCGACGGAAACGGAAGACGGCCGGAAGTTCGGATCGTCTGACTTCACGAGGTCCTCGATTGTCTCGCCCTTGAGGCCGGAACCATCCTCGGTCACTTTCACGCGAAAGATTCCCTGGAATCCGATGACATTGCAGTTCAGGAAGTTGCCCTGGAACTCATCCGGGAAATGCCGACTGCTCAGAATGGCTGTTCCGGCGCACGGGCGTGAGGGGCGTTTCCAGAATTCCTGGAGGCGTTTGTGTTTGCCGGGATACTCGATCCAGCCGCTGAAGGCGGGGGCGAAGTAGTTGGCGTTGCCGGTTGCATCGGTGATGATGTCGGTGCCCCAGTAGTCAAAGGCGCGGCCGTGCGGATTGGCAAAGCCGTAGGCGACATAACGCTCGAATTTGCCGGTCAGAGGCTCGTAGCGGTAGATGCAGCCGTCGTTGTTTCTCACAGGGCCGCTGGCTGTCTCCACCTGAGTGCGGTGAAACACCCCGTCGCTGAGATAGGTGGCACCACCCGGATCGAGCACCATGGCGTTGGCGGTGTGATGAGAGTCCGCCGAATCCATGCCCATCAGCACGCGCTCTTTCCAGTCGGCCCGACCGTCGCCGTCGGTATCCCGGGCGAACCAGAGATCGGGTGCCTGCATGATCAGCACGCCATCCTTGTAAAACTGGAAGCCGGTGGGGCAGTTCAGATCTTCGAGGAACGGGGTGACTTTATCGGCCTTGCCGTCGTTGTCCGTATCTTCCAGAATCAGGAGACTGTCTCCGGATGTGCTGGTCGGCGTGCGTTCCGGGTAACTTGGCCAGGCGGCCACCCAGAGGCGGCCCCGTGTGTCAAAACCCATCTGCACCGGACTCACCAACTGCGGGAAGGTGACCTCACTGGCGAACAGGGTGACCTTGCAACCTTCGGCCACGGTCATGTGGGAGATGGCTTCCTCCGGATCGAGAAACGGGGCAACGTCGGGTTTGTTGGACTGAATGGTCCGCACGGTCGGCAGGTTGGAATCATCGACCTTGAAATCCTTGTGCTGCGCCGTGGCCCAGATTTTGTGGTCGCGATTGGCTGTCTTGACATCGCGCTGCAACATTTCGTCCTGCATGATGTCGTAGTTGGTGAGGGAAGGGGTATCCTTGCCCGCCACCGGGAAGCGCAATTGGGAACGCCCCCCATAGACATTGTAGCCATCCACCGTGCGGTACCGGCCGTGCCATTCCGCGTTTTTGTTCAGCACATCCGATCTGAGCGCGGCCAGATCCCCCGAGGGAGCGGATTCGTTGAAGAGAGCCCGGAAAATCTCCGGCGCGATGACCTGATCGCCTCCTTCGGTAAGGTGCAATCCATTGAACGTGAGGGACTGACCGCGGTTGGCGGCATCTGCGTACAAGCGGGTCGACAGGGTGAACAGATCGACGAACGGCACCTCGTTTTCCTTCGCCACCTCCGCCATGGCGGCTGCGTATACCTTGATGTTGGCGTTGTTCTCCTCGGGCACGTAGTAGGTGGAGTCCGGCAGGTTTTCGTTCGCGGTTGGCGAGAACAGAACGATGCGCGGATTGGTTTTGCCGTTGTATTTCTGCTTCCGGGTGTCCTTGATGAACTTGTCGAGATCCTGTTTAAACGCGGTCAGTCCCTTTTCCCCTTTGAACGATTCGTTGAAACCGAAAAAGGCAAATACCACATCGGTCTTGGTCCTGGTAAGCCACTCGTCGGGGGACCCGAAGTTGTCGGAGCGATGCCGGGTGGTGACTTCATCCCCGGACACAGCCAGGTTTCGGAATACCAGGTTGTGGTTTGGAAATTTTGCGTGAATGAGGGTTTCCAACCAGCCGTGATGCTGCATGCGATCAGCAAGGGCATTCCCGATCAGGGTCACATGATCGTTTGGACGTAGGTCGAGTTTGATGGATGCAGGGTCTGCCGCTTGCGAGGACAGACCGCCGCTGCAAGCTGCCATAAGCAGCATGAGGGAGGTGCAGAATAGTTTTAACTTCATTATACTCTTGAATTGGTTCCTACCGGGATAGTCGATTCGGGCCTCTGAAGCAAAGAGAAAATCAAGCGATCCGGAGTATCGGGTGCATGACAGAATTCTTCGTCGATGACGAACGAAGTTTAGTGCGCGCCCCCCACCAAGGCGAAGCGTCTTGGACGGCGGTAGTCCTCTACCGCTTTTGGGTAGCGCGAACCGTCCCGGCGAGCCGGGTTGCAGGG
>JAIPJX010000160.1 GCA_021733945.1 Verrucomicrobiota bacterium
GGCCTCCTCTCAAGGCAAAAAATACTCGACCTGGAAGGCACGGAACCGGGGTTTATGGCGCGGTACCGCCGGAAGAAATAAGCGCTTCGGTTAGAGCCCGGCGGAACCCGTCGCAGCCAGTACCGGGCCCACCAGAAGATTGGGGAAACACCCCAACAAAACCACCAGCACGGCCAGAGCGCCCACGGCACAGCAGGTCACGATGTTCGTTTCCCCTGTTACGTCGACGGTCGCAGCCGATTCTTCGGTCACGTAAATCTGCTTCAGCACCTGCAAATAGTAGTAGAGCGACACCGCACTCATGGCGATCGCCACGACCACGAGCCAGACCAGGCCAATGTTCGGTGAGCCCGTGCGGATGGCGCCGACAAACAGGTAGAATTTCCCAAAAAAACCGGCCAGGGGCGGAATCCCCGCGAGCGAGAGCATAAAGACCATCATGCTCAACCCAAGAATCGGCGAGCGCCGGCCCAGTCCGGCAAACGACGACAACGACGCGCTGCCCGTGCGTTCCTCAACCAGGGCCACCACGCCAAACGCACCCAGGGTGGTGAGTCCATAGGTCACGGTGTAATAAACCAGGGAAGCCATTCCCTCCCCCGAATTGCTCATCACACCCAGCAACGCATAACCCGAGTGAGCGATCGCCGAATAAGCCAGCAAACGCCGGACATTGCCCTGAACGATGGCGACCAGGTTGCCGAGCAACATCGACAACAGGGCCAGCACGGCCAGGAGCGGTGCCCATCCGGCGATGAGATGCCGCCAACCCGCGTCCCCATGCACACCCGCAAAACCCAGCATCATCACCTTGGCCAACACAAAGAAACTCGCGACCTTGGACCCCGACGCCACAAACGCAGCAGATGCCAGGGGCGCGCCCTGATAGGTGTCCGGAGCCCAGAGATGGAACGGAACCACCGCGATTTTGAATCCGAATCCGATCACCGTCATGGCCAGCGCCACGATCAACAGCGGATCGTTTTCCTTGCCGACCAATCCCTCGGCAATGCCGCCCAAATGGGTTGATCCCGACAGTCCGTACAACAGACTCAGACCAAACAGAAGGAAGGCGGCGGCCATGCCGCCGAAGAGAAAATATTTCAACGCCGCTTCAGCCGACAGCGCACTTCTTTTTTGGAAAGCAGTCAGGATGTAAAGTGAGAGACTGGTCAGTTCCAGAGAAACGAAGATCATCAGCAGATCTTCCGAACTCACGAGAAGCATCATGCCCACCGTGGCCAGCAGAATCAGAGCGAAGAATTCACCCACATGCTCGGTGAAATCCCGGTCCACCGACAACAACACCGTAAAAACGGTCAAAACCAGGAGCGCCCCTTTCAGCAAGAGGGTCAGGGGATCGATCACCAACATCCCGTTGGCGAAACTCCCAAAACCCGGCATCTGCAACGCGCACAAGCCTGCCCCCAGGCAACCCAGAATGCTCACGAACGCCCCTGCCCCCTGACGCTGCCGGATCGGGGCCTCCCGCATCCAGATCAGATCAACCGCCAGCACCGCCAGCGCGGCCAGCGCCAGTACGGCTTCCGGTCCCGCCAGCTTCAGCAACTGAAAATAATCAATGGAACTCATCTCGCTAACGCGCTCTTCCCTTCATCCCTCCGGGCTGTCCACTCACAGACCCGCTCCATTTCGAAGCCCATCAAACAAGGGCGATGAAAAACTCGGCACAATCAAATCAAGCAACAGCCGTGGATACAATCCGATGATCAGAGTCGCGGCCATCAGGATCATCGCGCCGCATTTCTCCGGCATTGAAATCGGATCCAGAACCGGCCCGCGTGTTTCGGTTTCCAGCTCAGGATCCGCAAAAAACGCTTTCTGCAGCGCTCGCAATGTGTAGGCCACACCCACCAGAAGCCCCACGCCCGAGAAAATCGCAAAAACCGGGAATGCTCTCCACGCCCCAATAAACACCTGCAGCTCCGCAACAAACCCGCTGAACCCGGGCAGCCCCATGGACGCGGCACTCGCCACTACAAAGGTCAACGCAACGAACGGCAGCGAGCGGCTGAGGTTAAACCGATGCAACACTGCCAGTTCCCGGGTGTGTGTCCGGTCGTACACCATGCGCCCCACCACCGCAAACAGGAGTCCGGCGATAACGCCATGAGAAAACATCTGCAGCACGGCCCCGCTCAACCCGATCTCGTTCAGGGTCGCCAAGCCGAGCAGGACAAATCCCATGTGACTCACGCTCGAATAACCGATCACGAACTTGAAATCGCGCTGCACCAAAGCCACCAGCGCCCCGTACACGATGCCGACACACGCCAGAAATCCGATCTCGGTTTGCCAGGCCTGCGCGCCGAGGGGAAAAAGCGTGATGGCCACGCGCAACGCTCCATACGCGCCCAGCTTCATCACAACCCCCGCCAGCAGCATTGAAACGGCGGTCGGGGCCGCCACGTGTCCGGTGGGTGCCCAGGTGTGGAACGGCCAGAGGCCGGCAAGAATCGCAAAACCCACAAAAACCAGCGGAAACACCCAGTACTGAAATTCCTTCGAGAAACCGAACTGCGCGAGCTCGATGAGATTGGTGGTGGTGCCGCCGGACACAACGTACGCCGCGATCAATCCCACCAGCACCATGGCGCTGCCGACAAAGGAATAAAGCGCCAGTTTCATCGCGCCGTATTCCCGGTTCGTCGAGCCCCAGATCGCGATCAGGAAATACTTGGGTATAATCGCGATCTCATAGAACACAAAGAGCAGGAAAAGATCGAAGCTGAGAAAAACTCCATACACCCCCCCAATGAGAACCATGTAAAACGCGAAAAACTCCTTTACGCGTTCACCAATGTTCCATGAGAAAAGAACACCCACCACGGCCGCGATCCCCGTGAGCATCACCAGAGTCACACTGATGCCGTCCGCCGCAAAATGAAAGTTGATGCCGAGACTCGGGATCCACGGGATCCGGCAGATCTCCTGAATCCCGGGTTGTTTCATCATCGACCCGGCGAATGCCACCACGGCACCCGCCAGTGCCCCGCCGAGCCCAACGCCGCGGGCCAGATCGACGCGCCCCTTCGGCAGGAGCATCAACACCAGTGCCGAGGCAAACGAAAGATATACGGTCCACGCCAGCATGCTCAGCCCCGTCCTTTCCTGTTTATGTTCGTTCTCACACTCACGGCTGAATTTGCCTGACCATTTCCACCACGGTTTGATTGACCAGCCCCACTGCAAGCTGCGGGTAGACACCCAACAAAAACATCAGCACCGTTGCGGGCAGCACGATCAAGCGCTCCCGAAAACTCAAATCGGGAAGGAGGGTCCAGCGTTCGTTGAGGGGCCCGTGAAACACGCGCTGAAGCAGGGTCAACAAAAACACGGCGGTCACCAGGAGCCCTGCCGTGGACAGCATTGCCGCCCAACCTGCCAGCGAGAACACGCCCTTGAAGATCAGGAACTCGCCGGCGAACCCGTTGAGCCCGGGCAATCCGAGCGAAGCAAACACCGAGATGCCCATCAGTCCGCAAAACACCGGGGCAATCCTGCGCAACCCGCCGAAATCACCCAGACCACGAAGCCCGCCGCTGCGGTCTTCGAGGAAACGTACGAAACAGAAAAGAGCAGCCGCGGTCAGGCCATGATTAAACATCTGCAACAAAACCCCGTTCAACGCCGCGGCCTGTTCCACACCCCAGGCGGCACCCGATCCACCACCCGCTCCCACCGCAAAAATTCCCAGCAGACAATACCCCAGATGATTGATCGAAGAATATGCGAACATCCGCTTCAGATCCCGTTGTGCGAAGGCCGCAAATGCCGAAGCCACGATGGTCAACACCGCCAGCCAGAGCAGTCCTGTGGACAATACCGCCATTTGCGCCGGGAAAATCGGCAGCAGAATCCGCAGGAACCCGTAGACCCCCATCTTGGACATCAACCCCGTGAGCAGCATGGTGGTTGGGGACGTGGCTTCGGAATACGCGGAAGGCAGCCAGGTGTGAAACGGGAACAGGGGAACCTTGACCGCGAACCCAAGGAACACTCCGAGGAATACCATCAATGTCACCTCCCCGCCGGACAATCCCCAGACACTCACCGTTTCGCCCAGCTTCGCCGTCAACTCACCCGAACGTCCCAGTTCGGCCAGGACCTTGAAATCGAAGGAACCCGTGGCCATGGCCATCGCCATGAAAGCAACCAACAACCCGATGCTTCCGACCATCGTGTAGATGAAGAACTGAGTGGCTGAACGACTGCGGTCGGGACCTCCCCAGAACTTGATCAGAAAGAAAGCCGGCAACAGGCTCAGCTCCCAGAAAATGAACCAGTGGAAAAAGCTCAAGGCGGTAAACGTTCCAAACAAACCGCCCTGCAACAGCAGAACCAGACCAAAATGAAGCGACCCGTTTTCGCGCACCAGACCCGAAGCCCAGATGGACATGGGCACCACGATCGCACACAGCAGCACCATCAGGATGCTCAAACCATCGACTCCGACAAAATACTCAATCCCAAGCGTTGGAATCCACAGATGGCGCTCCACGAACTGAAGGTCGCCCGTTCCCGGGTCGAAATTCTTCCAGAGCAAAATCGCCAGGAACAACGGAATCGCACTCAACGTGATAGCCGTTCCGCGAGCCTCCTCGGCGGTGGCTGAGCGCCACGCCATGAGGACAAACCCGCCGATGAGCGGAATAGCCGTCAATATCGATAGAATCGCGAACGAGTCCATACCCTTAACCCAGCCCTCCCCAGGTGAACAAGAGCACTATCACCACCAGGGCCACTCCCAATACCCGCAAATAAACCTGCACCCGACCTCCCTGCACACGGGATGTCCGCGCCCCGGACCACCGGATCCCCCGACACCCCTGATCGAACCCGAGGTTGATTACAAATTCATCCGCCAGACGGGTCAGCCAGCCGAAGCCGGTGACAACAAAAGACACACCCCGAACGACACCGTCGAGAAACTGCCGGTCCAGCAGGTCAAAAAACCAGGCCGTCGCCGCGTTGAACCGGATGACCGAGGCCGCATACAGTTCGTCCACGTAGAATTTATCCCGCAACAGGACAAACGCCCGGGGCAACCTCTGTTCCACGGCGTCGGTCGCATCGGGATCCGTGGGGGGTTCGAGGCCGTAAAACCACCAACTCACCGCAATGCCCGCGAACACCACCAGAGTGGAGAACCCCATCAGTCCAAGCGTGCCCGGTTGAAACAGTTTGCCGAATTGGAATGAGGCACCGTGCCCTTCCAGGTACCCCTCGAACGACGGCCAGACCGGCGTGCCGAAAGCCCCCAGAACAACGGCGAAAAAGGCAAGGATCAACAGCGGCCAGGTCATCACGGCCGGACTTTCGGAGGGCGACCCGTTCCCGTGGGAATGCTCCGCATCGGCCGAATGCCCGACGTCATCGGCGTGCGCCTCACCACCCCGGTAGGCACCGAAAAACACGTAACACATCTGCCGGGTCATGTAGAACGCGGTCAGGAAGGCACCCAACACACCCAGCAGAAACGGCCCCTTGGACACCGGCCACATCCAGGCCGCATTCAGGATCTCGTCCTTGCTCCAAAACCCGGAGAAGAGAAGAGGCACACCGGACAAAGCCATCATGCCGACGGCATAAGCGGCAAAAGTGACCGGCATGAACTTGCCGATGCCACCCATGCGCCGGATGTCCTGTTCATGATGACATCCGTGAATGACGGACCCGGCCCCAAGAAACAGCAGGGCCTTGAAGAATGCGTGGGTGATCAGGTGAAACATGCCGACCCCGATTCCGCCCACTCCAATGCCCATGAACATGTAACCCAGCTGCGACACGGTGGAATAGGCCAGGATGCGTTTGATATCGTTCTGCCCGACCGCAATCAGCGCCGCAAACAAGGCCGTCAAGGCTCCCACCCAGGTCACCACTCTCAGCGCCGGAGATACCTTACCCGGACCGTGCGATTCATCACCATGGACAGCCGTCCGGGCCACGGTCGCTTCAGCCGATCCTTCGTGCGAGCCGGCGTCCGCGTGATGCGCGGATGCAACCATCGCCGCCGGGGAATCCGATCCGGCATGCAAAACCGCCGGTGTTGCCGCCACCAGGGGGTAAACACGGGCAATCAGGAACACACCGGCAGCCACCATGGTAGCCGCATGGATCAACGCACTCACCGGCGTGGGGCCTTCCATCGCGTCCGGCAGCCAGACATGCAACGGAAACTGACCGGACTTGCCCATGGCTCCACAGAAAATCAGCAGACCGATTGCCGTGCTCAGAGCCATGCCGCCAATCGTTCCGATGGAGACCAATTTCGAGAGTGCGGTCGCTTCGAGACAACCGTTTCCTCCGTCGTAACAAAGGAGCGTACCGGTCTCGCGATACAACCAGAGCAAACCGATGAAGAAACCGATATCGCCGATCCGGGTCGTGATGAACGCCTTCTTGGCGGCGGCGGCGGCGCTTGGTTTCTCATACCAAAACCCGATCAACAAATACGAAGAAACCCCCACCAATTCCCAGCAGACAAACAAAAGCAAGAGGCTGTTGGAGATCACCAGACCGAGCATGGCGGCGGCGAACAGGGAGAGGAAACAGAAGAACCGGGTGAAATTTTTATCCGCAGCCATGTAACCGGCGCTGTAAATAAAGATCAACCCTCCCACAAAGGTGACCATGAGCACCATGCACGCGCTCAACGGATCGAGCACCCAGCCGAGCCGCAGCGTCGCCTCCCCCATCTGCACCCAGTCAAAACTGTATGTCTCACGAAACAACCCATCCGGCCAGACGGTCTGAAGAAACACCACCATCGAAAAGAGAAACGAGATCGCCATGCCCCCGATCGAGACGGCCACCGCGAACGTGCGTTCACGCTGTTTGACCAAGGCGATCAGGCCCGCTGCCAGGAGCGGGATCGCCGGGATCAACCAGAGGTTTTTGACAAACCAGTTCATTTCTTCATTCTGTGCCGCCTGCGCCCATCGGTCATCCCTTGAGCGTGTCCATCCGATTGAGATCCGTCGTCTTGTAATGCCTGTAAACCGCGATGATCAAGGCCAGGCCCACAGCCGCTTCCGCAGCCGCGATGCCGATTGAAAACACCACAAACATCACGCCACGCAACAACTCGGGGTTTGGACCGAATCTCCAGAAAGCGATAAAATTCAAATTGGCCGCGTTGAGCATCAACTCAATTCCCACCAGCACCAGGATGGCGTTCCGCCGCGTGAGAGCACCCGCCAGGCCCACCGCAAAAAGCAGCGCGCTCACGATCAGATATTGGTTGAGTGTTGTCATGATGCGATATCCAGGTGATCCCGGTCAGGTTCCCGATGCATGTTCGCCCCCGCCCTTCACAACCCTGCCGGCACGCAACTTGTCCGGTTTGGCGATCAGCACCGCCCCGATCATGGCCGAGGTCAACAGAAGCGCGATCGCTTCCAATGGCACAACGTAGTGGGTCATGAGCTGGTTCCCCAGATCCTTCACCGTCGCCCCGGGGGATGCCGGCAAATCGGTTTTACCAACCGAACTGGAGAGAATCGAGAGCACCAGTGTGCCGAACACAACCAGCGCCACGGCAACCCCAGCCACACCCGACCACGAACCGGCACGCGGGACGGCTGACTCATCCGGTTCGTTGCTCCGGGTCAGGAGGATGGCAAACACAATCAGGATGGCCACCGCGCCGATATAGACCAGGATCTGGGCGAAACCGACAAACTGCGCTTCGAGCCGCAAATAAAGCGCCGCCAACCCTGCCAGCGAAACGGTGAGGCAGAGGGCGCAGTGCACCAGGTTGCGCAACGACATCGCGGCGATCGCCCCGACAGCGACGATGCAGCAGATGATGATGAACGAAATCGTCATTGTTTACAGCGCTCCATGTCGGCATCACCCGTCGTCCGTTGTTGGCAGGATTCACGCATGATCAATCGGCGAAGCGATACACTCTCTTGCCCACGCTTCGGTTCCCGGCCAGAGACCGGCCCAACCAGACATAGGCGGCACAAAGAATGCCCAAGCAAAGCGCCCACCGCGTGAGGTAAACACCCGGGAACAGCCAGGTTTTGGAGAGATGCCAGATGGCAGCCACCAGAATGTTGAGCAGGGTCATCGGCAGCATGAATTTCCAGCCGAAACCCATCAGCTGATCCATCCGCAACCGAGGCAGCGTGCCCCGCAACCAAATGAAGACGAAAATCATGGCCATCAACTTGCCGAAGAACCAGAAATAGGACGGGATCCATTCCAGGAAAACAAACGGGGAATGCCAGCCTCCGAGAAACAGGGTGATGCCGAGCCCGCAGATGGCAAACAGCCCCAGGTATTCCCCAAGGAAAAACAGGGCAAACTTGAACCCGGAGTATTCGACCATGTACCCGGCGATGATTTCCGATTCCCCTTCCGGAATGTCAAACGGAGTGCGATTCGCCTCCGCCGACGCGGCTATCATGAACAGAAAAAAACCCGCAATACCCCAGGGGGTAAACAGATGCCACTGCATCAAACCATGGGAATGCCCACCCTGCGCATCGACGATTGCGGTGGGCGAAAGCGAGCCTGCCAGCATGATCACCGGCACCGACGAGAGGATCAGGGGCACCTCGTAACTGATCATCTGGGCAACGGCGCGCATCGCTCCCAGGAGTGAATACTTGTTTCGACTCGACCAGCCTCCCATAAAAATCGCCAGCTCGGATCCGGCACCGACCGCGAAGAAAAAGAGAAGGCCGGCATCCAAGTCCAGAGCAGCCATGTTCCGTCCGACCGGGAGCACGGAATATGCGATATAAACCGGACCAATCAAAGCAAAGGGTGCCAGGAAATGGATCACCTGATCCGCCGCCCTCGGCACGATGTCCTCCTTGGTCAACATCTTCACGCCGTCGGCAATCGGCTGAAAAAGACCGCAGGGCCCCACGCGATTCGGACCGTACCGGTTCTGGATCCGGCCGAGGCCCTTGCGCTCCAGAATGGTGGTGAGGGCAAACAAACCGCCAAACACGGCCATGATCGGAATGACCGAAAGCAGGATCGATGCGATGGGCACGTAGCCCTCCGGGCAAAAGCTCAGGAGCCAATGCTTCAAAATAACAAAGATCTGATCCACCGGATTTCCCATGACTTCTGTCGTCAAGCGACATCCTCCCGGTCCGTGAACCGTTGCACATTGACTCCCGTCAACCCCGCGGACAAATGCCGCACCCGGGATGCGCAAACCACCGCGCCACGGCGGTTCCAAGAGATCTGCGCCGCCCTGCAGGATTCGATGTTGAAGGAATCTCCCATGGAATCAACCGGCGACCGGTTTTGCCGCCTGCGCTGCCGCCTTGGCCGTCGCCGCCGCTGCCAGTTTGGCCTTGACCTTCTCCTCAGCCTTGGCCTTTTCGTCCGCCAGACGTGCGTCCACTTCCGCCGCCTCGACGGAATGAATCTTGTGATAATATTCGTTCGATTTGGAGAGCCGGTCCTTCGTCAACAAGAGCCCTCCGTACCGATTCGTTTCACTCAGTTCAAATTCGGTATCCATCTTGATCGCATCAAAGGGACAGACCTCAACGCAGATCTGACAACTCATGCAGACGGAAACATCGATGTCGAAGACCTTGGGATGTTTGCAGGGTTTGCCCTTGTCGTCCCGATCCATCACGATGTAGATGCATTGCGGGGGGCATTCCTTCTCGCAAATCTTGCACGCCACACACCGGAGCCCGGCGACCGGGTCTTCCACATCAAAAACAAGAAACGGGAAATTCCGGGCGTTCTGCTTGGCGGGAATGTGTTCTTCGGGGTATTGAACGGTCACCAGGCGCTCGGGATCGGAGTAACTCCCGATAAAATTGCGGGCCGTTTCCGCCATGCCCTTGATGATTCCTTCGCCTAGCATTTCAAACTCTATTCAATTCGCGTTCCGCCTTGCAAGCGCGGATCGTTCTGGGATCCTGTTCCTTTGAGAGTGCATCGAGTTTTTCAACGATCCACCTCCCCCAGGACAATGTCGACGCTGCCCAAGATCGCCACCGCATCGGCCACGTTGTGACCCAGGCACATGTCTTCAAGCACCGTCAGGTTCACCAGGCTCGGCGGCCGGACCCGGTACCGGTAAGGATTGGCACCGCCGTCACTCACCAGATAAAACCCGAGCTCCCCCTTGGGTCCCTCGATTCTCTCGTAGCATTCTCCGGGTTTTGGCTTGAAATTGCGGATCTTGGCGTTGGGATCCATCACGGGGCCTTCCGGGATGTCATCCAGTGCCTGGCGCAGGATTTTTAGCGACTCCCACATTTCGAGCAACCGGATCATATACCGGTCGTACACATCCCCATGATCCCCCAGCGGCACCCTGAATTCAAAACGATCGTAGATTCCGTACCGGTCAACCTTCCGAATGTCGTAGTTCACTCCGGAAGCCCGAAGCATCGGTCCGGTGATGCCGGCATTCACCGCCAGCTCCGCCGTGAGCACTCCGACCCCCTGCGTGCGTGCCATCAGGATTTCGTTGCCCGAGAGCAGATTGTCGAACTCCTCCAGAAACTTTGGGAAGTTGTCGACCACCACACGGGCTTCCCGCACCCAACCGGGCGGCAGATCCAGTCGGCAGCCGCCGAACCGCATGTAGTTGCACATCATGCGGGACCCACTCAGGGCTTCGAACAGATCGAGAATCTTTTCGCGCTCCCGAAATCCGTACATCAGGGGCGTCCCAAGCGCTCCCATGTCCTGGGCGAGGAACCCGATCAGGCAGACATGATTCGCCAGGCGAGTCAGTTCGGCCATGATCACCCGGATGTATTCGGCGCGTTCCGGCGGTTCCAGACCCGCCAGTTTCTCCACACTGAGCGCATAAGCCCAGTTGTTCGTCATTGAGCAAAGGTAATCGAGTCGGTCCGTGTAGGGAATCGATGCGAGGTAGGAGACGTTCTCGGCGATTTTTTCGTGGTTCCGATGCAGGTACCCGAACACCGGCTTGAGTTTGACGATCGTCTCCCCGTCCAGCACCACGTCCATACGGAACACGCCATGGGTGGACGGGTGATGCGGCCCCATCGCCACTTCAAGGAGTTCGGTCTCCACACGCCCATCGAAGGAGGTTTTCGGAAGCAGAGAAAACCTTCCGTCTCCAGCGGGTAAGCCGACCGGAGCGCCGCTGGGAACCGGAGGTTCGACGACCGTCGTTTTCACGGTGCCACCTCCGGCGGATAATGGGCCTTGGCCTTCGCGAGAACGGAATCGTGCGGGGTTGGTTCGTATTCGTAGTCGTCGGGCTCCACATAATCCCTTCGCATCGGATGAGCCTCAAACCCATCCCACATCAGGATGCGTCGAAGGTCCGGGTGCCCTTCAAAAACGATCCCGAACAAATCGTAGATCTCCCGTTCCTGAAGTTCGGCCGAACGCCAGATCGGGGTCAGGGACGGGAGCTTGTTTTGCTGATCCCGATCGCCTGTGCGCATTCGAATCACCACCGCTCCCTGCTTGAGCTCCATGGAGTAAAGATGATAGACCGCTTCGAGGTATCCCCCGGAGCGCGTCTGCACCACCTCCTCAACCTCCTTCTCCACGCCATCGACCTTGCGCTTAACCTTGATCTTCTGCTTGGTCACAACCTCCGGCCAGTCCACTCCCGTCACATTCGAAAGGTAATCAAGCCGCAGCGCGTCATCCCGCCTGAGCCAGGCGGCAACCTGGGGGCCATGATCACGGTCAACCAACAGCGACCGTTGCTGGCAGGGCGAGTCGTTGGACACAATCTCAACACAGACTCCTGGCACGGCCGATTCCAGACGCTTCTTGATTTCCTCCAGGGTTTGCATGGGCATCATTCGGAACGTACCAGACGCGGAGGTTGCCAGACTTCCGGATTAAACGGGGGTTCAAGATCCTTCGCTCCAAATTGCGGCACCGGAAACTCGCTGGGTGCCTCCGCGTTCAAATGCCTGGGACGGCTCTTGCCCGTGAGTCGCTGTCCGTCGATCCGCTGTTGCAGCGTCATGAAGGCGTGCAGCAACGCTTCGGGCCGCGGTGGACACCCGGGAATATGAACGTCAACCGGGATAAACCGGTCGATCCCCTTTAAGACATTGTATCCCTGCTTGAACGGCCCTCCCGAAATCGCGCAGGCACCCATGGCAATCACGTATTTGGGTTCCGGCATCTGATTGTACAAACGCACGACCTGGGGTGCCATTTTCTTGGTGACCGTTCCGGCGACGATCATCAGGTCCGCCTGCCTGGGAGAGGGCCGAAAAACCTCGGCTCCAAAACGTGCCAAATCGAATCGAGCCATCGAAGTGGCGATCATTTCGATGGCACAACAGGCCAGGCCAAACTGCAGCGGCCACACCGAGTTCTGGCGCCCCCAGTTATACAAATCCTCCAAGGTCGAGGTGAAGATCCCCTGCTTGCTCAGTTCGCTGCGAAGTCCCTCGTCCATGATGCGTTTAATTTCCCGTGATGAATCCCGAGGCTAAGTCCAACTCAGCACCCCTTTCTTCCACGCCCAGACCAAGCCCTCCACCAGGAGCAGCAAAAACACAAGCATCGCCACAATGGCCCCCATCGGCAAACCGGTAAACGCCACGGCAAAAGGAAGAAGAAACAACGCTTCCACGTCGAAAATCAGGAACACAATCCCGTAGAGATAATAATCGGACCGAAACTGAACCCGCGCATCGCCTTTGGACTCCAAACCACACTCGTAGGTCGCATTCTTGATGGGCCCCGGTTTATTGTTCGAATAAAGCACCGCCCAGAGTCTGGCAAGACCGAGGGGAGCAAGCGGGAAGACCAACGCGATTCCAAGAAAAACGGCCAGGAACAGATAAGGATCGTATTCGGTGGTCATTTCGTTTATGAAGCAAAACTAATTTCGAAGTCACCCTAGCAGAGGCTTCCGTGCGCGTCAAGATTCAGCCGCATTCAACGCGAGATATCGGCTAATTCCGGTCCGGTTCCAGCTTCCGAAGCCCCACCGAGTGTGCAATGTCGTCAAATTCCTGACGACTGACCTCCTCCAGCTGTTTTCCTCTGGCCGCCAGCTTCTCGTTGATTTTCACCGCCTTCTCCGTCATGAGCTCATGAGTCTCCTCCGTCCCCCCGACCAATGCGAAGTTCGGTCCGGTGGTCACCCGTTTATGTCCATCGGAATCGAGCCCGACCCCGAGCATCACGGCCTTTGATGGAACCCGCTTTTGAGCAGATGATTTTGGCATTAATGCAACCTAGGATTTGGGCACCTTATGTCAAGTCGTACCTTCAGGCTCAGCCAATTCGAACCGCCCGAAGCCCCTGTCGACGGCCGTAGGCCGGGGAAGGTAGCGCGAACCGTCCCGGTGAGCTTCCACTCCAACCCACCCTCCCGATCAGCCCCGGCTCAGCGAGACGCTTCGCCCTACCTCCGGGGGACCGGGGAAGGTAGCGCGAACCGTCCCGGTGAGCTTCCACTGCAACCCACCCTCCCGATCAACCCCCGGCTCAGCGAGGACGCTTCGCCCTACCTCCGGGGGACCGGGGA
>JAIPJX010000161.1 GCA_021733945.1 Verrucomicrobiota bacterium
AACAAGATTCAAGGACTGATCAAGAAAGCCTACGGTTACCGAAACAAAGAGCGATTCAAGACAGACGTCCTGTTTCACCTCGGCGGGCTAGATCTCTATCCCGCTCAATGAAAAATCCCCCGGAAATCCCGGAAGAGGCTCACAAGCAAAGGGGCATCGGTCGAGAACCGGGTCATCATCGAGGATCTGAGCGGGAAGGCAAAGCTCCGCGAACACCTGGACAAACGACGGATCGATGAATTCTGGAGGCAGGGCAGGATGCCGGATATCCGTTCCGAGGTCACGTATTTCAAGGAGACCCCGGAGGCGACCTATGCGCGGCTTCGAGTGCAAAACATGGACGGCCTGCCGGTTGTTTATGAACGCGAATTTATATTTGCGAAGAACCGGTTCCTTGCCACCAGGGAGATTGTGACCTTCGAAGAAAGTTTCGATGCCCGGGTGGCGCCGTCCTGGAACACGCACAACATCGGCCCGCAAATTGGCGGGCACTGGGCCAACACCTTCATCCATCGCCCGGTTGCCGAGAACGGCACCCGGAGCATGAATTGCCCTCCGGTGGATCTCCTGGTGTGGTTCGCGCCGCGACAGGACTGCGAGTTGCAGGTGATCGATCGGTTGCAGGAGGATCCGAGGGCCGAGGCCTGCCCCAATCAGGTCCGGTACGCCTGGAACGGGAAACCTGCGGTTGGGGATAAACTTGTATTCACCCAGGTCTATTATCCGCATTGGCCCTACCGGTCCCGGTCTGTGTCCAACAACCCGAATCCCGACCTCAAGGCCACCTACGCCAGCGAACTGCAGGCCACCGCCCATGCCTCAGGCATCCGGATCCTTCGCGACACACCCGAGGCGTCCGTCCTCCGGCTCGAACTCAATCCGGGGCGTGTGGAATGGGTCGTGTTTAATCCCCACGGCGAGTCCATTGCCTTTGAGAACCAACAGTCCATGGAACCCTTGCTCTACACCTCCTCGTCGCAGTGACCGGTGGATCCAGTGCCACAGGCTCGGTGTCCCGGGCAGCGGCGTGATTCCGGTGGGTCCATCGGGAAACGATCCGCAAAAAAAAGAGGCGGGTGAATTTCAAACTCGCAGGACGATGAAGAAATTGGGAGAATCCGGGCATCATGAAGTTTCTGCGAACCATTGTTGTGACCTGCCTGGGATTCACCTGGATCTCGCAATCCGCGGCGGACCAGGCGGGGCGGGAATACGCCGAAAACGACCTTCACGCGTTGCCGGCCATAGAGATCAGTGTCGGACTTGGGAATGCGGATATTGTCGGTGATGACAATCGTGCCCTGCAGGCGGCGGTCGACTATGTGGGCAACCTGGGTGGGGGACTGGTGAAGATTGGACCCGGCGAATTCCTGATGCGCGATTCACTGCACCTGCGCGATCGCGTCACGGTGAGGGGCACGCCAGGCCGGACCATCCTGAAAAAGGACCGCGAATACAGATCCCGGCTGGTCGCCGACGGGGATTTCGGAGAGGCAGCGATGAGCGTGGAGGATCCAACCGGGTTTGGCAGGGGTGTTGGCGTTTATGTGGCGTCCCGGTCCCAACGAAACTTTCACGGAGTCTGCGCGACCATCCTCAATTCCAGGGACAATTATTTCACTCTCACGCGCCCCATGAACGCCGATATCCTGGTTGACGACGGCGGGTTCGCCGCCACCCTTTTCCCGGTGATCAGTGGCTACCAGATCCAGGACGCCCGGGTGGAACACCTGATCGTGGATGGCAATCGACGAAGCAATCCCACCAAGGTGGACGGGTGTCGCACGGCGGGCATCTACCTCTACCGCGGCGACCACTGCGTGATCACCGATTGCGTGGTCAGGAACTACCAGGGGGATGGCATCAGTTTCCAGCAATCCAATGATGTCGAGGTCGATCGGTGTGTTGTCGAACAATGCGCCGGCTTCGGCTTGCACCCGGGCAGCGGTTCCCAGAGGCCGAGCGTGACCAACTGCCGCGCCACAGGGAATGATGAAGACGGGTTTTTCTTCTGCTGGCGGGTTCGTGGGGGTGTGGCGGAGGGGAACTGGCTCGAGGGGAATGGCGGATACGGCATGTCGATCGGTCACAAGGACAGCGACAACCTCGTTCGGAGGAACACCGTCATCGGGAACAAGCTCGGCGGGGTCTACTGGCGCGGCGAGAGCGAACCCATGGCAGCGCACCGGATCACCTTCGAGGAAAACACGGTTCGCGACAACGAAGGCTGGGGCCTGTTTATCGACGGAATGACCAGGGGCACGGTCATCCGCGGGAATACCATCGAGGACAGCGGCAGCGGACGCCAGCGCACGGGCATTCGAATCGGAAACAGGGCGGGGGATGTCACCCTGGAGGGCAACACCATCAAGGCGGCGGAGCGCTTGCAGGACCAACGTCAATCCCGTTAACCGATCATGACCACGACATCGCCTGTTTTCAGGAAGACCCGGCGCAAGCTCGGCGTCTTCACGTTTTTCGTCCTCGGGGCACCGGGGTTCAACTCCCCGGCCTGGGATGGCCAGGATTCCGGGCAGGGCTCCCGTGCATGGGATCAGGTCGATCGGCTTGGCCCTCCCACATTCCACGCGCCTCCCGTCGAGCGTTACCGCTTCGGTGCACCCGACCCCGATAATCCGGACTATTACCCCATCCCGAAAGGCGCGGTCACTCGGGACACCTACATGCGCTGGATCGAACTCAGTGGCATGCTCGAATACGCCAAACAACCCAGACTCGGGTCCGGTGGTCCGACGCTGCTGCTTCCGGCACTGGCGAAGTTTGTCCAGACCGGAGAGGCGTGGTGGGGCGAAGCCTGCATCGCCATGCTCAAGGACTATCACCTGGCCCTCCAGCGGGAGGTTCAGGAAAAGGGCTGGACCGAACAATTTGCCGAACCGCCCGCATTCCTCCCCCTGTATCGCAAGCATCTCATTGCGGGCAACCTCATGGCTCCGGATGAACCCTGGTTCCGGGAACTCTGGCTCTATTACTGCCGGCATCTGCACGTCTGGAATTCGGTGCCGGTCGAATGGCGTGGCCCCTGTCACCGTTCCATGCCGGAGGCCCTCGCGAAGGGCCTGGCAGCCAAGTGGTATCCCCAAATACCCGAGGCCGCCCGCTGGAAACGCTATTCAGAACAGGTTTGGGGTGATTTCTGGAGAGTCAAGGACCTGTTCCAGAACGACACCGGGTACTTCCAGGACGCCACCCGCGCGTACGCCTTCGCGAGTCCGGAGTGGCTGGGTGACGATCGGTTCCTTGCCGATCCCGAAATGCAGCCGGTGTGGCAGCGCCTGATGGCTGAGTTGACACCGGACGGGGCCATCAATCCCTACGGCCCGAACGGGGGCTGGAACAGCACGGCGGCCTTGCGGGTGGGGGTTCTTGAACGGGTTGCCTCGGCAACCCGCAACGGCACCTATCGTTTCGCGGCGCACAAGGCCATGAACTACCTCAATTACCAACTCGGCCCGACGTTGCGGGATGGTTACCTCAGGAACCAGGAAACAGCTCCCTACATTGTCCTGGCCTGGCTTACTGCGGACGACAGCCTGGAGGCGCGGACCCCGCCCGCCGGCGGACTCATCACTCACCGTCGTGAATACGCCCGCATCCCTCACCGCGACAAGGCGGTAGTGGGGAGGTTCCTCCCGAACCTGGACCCTGATCCCGACAAGGCAAACCTGTGTTGCAACCAGGCCTTCACGGACCGGACGGTCACGGACAAACTCATCCTCCGGAGCGGATGGAATCCGGGGGATTTTTTTGTTCTGGTTGATTTGGTCCCCACCAGTTTCCCTTTCAACGCGGGTGGAATCCTTGGAATGAACCGATGGGGAGCGCCCTTCACACAGGTGGTCACCTCAAAGGGGGATATTCCGGAAAACCGGTTGGCGGTCGCCGATCTCTCCGGCGAGACGCCGCGACGTCTGATCCCGGATCCGGATCGGATCAGTGAGGATTGGAAAAAAGGGAAGATGCCCGACATCTGGACGATGGTTCCATTTTTCAGGGACACCCCGCAGGCTGCCCATGCCCGCGTGGACATCCAGAATCCCGAGGGCCTGCCGGTCAGGGTTGTCCAGGAGTATGTGTTCGTGAAGAATCGATATCTGGTCCGCAGGGAGACCGTGCTTTTTGAGGAATCTTTTCCGGCACGGATCCAGTCCCTCTGGAACACCCAGAACATCGGTCCCCAGATCGGGGGGCACTGGGCCAACACCTTCATGACCGCCCCGGTCGCTTCAAACGGCAGGGTCAACATGCACGCCCCGCCGGCCGACCTCCTGGTGTGGTTCGGGCCTCAACCCGGCTGGCGTCTTCAGGTTGTTGACCGGACCGCGGAAGACCCCCGCACCCAGGTCACGCCCGGGCAGCTTCGATATGTCTGGCAGGGAACTCCGGCAAGGGGCGAACGCCGACATGTCACTCAAGTCTATTATCCCCACGCTGCCACGAGATCCCGCGCCACCTCGGTCGAACCAGGCGCGCGCAGCATCTACGACGGGGGCCTGGTCGCAGCCACCGCCGGAGCGGCCGCCATCCGCGTCATCCAGGACAGCCTTGATGTGACCATCCTTCGCATCGAGTTCGAAGCCGGTCATGTTGAATGGATCGCCTTCAACCCGACCGGGCAAACGATCGAAGTGGCAGGTCGCCAAACCACCGAGCCGCTCTTGTATTCGCCGGGCACCTCGCCGTAGGGCTCCTTTCTTCCCCTGGCATCAAGACCATCTCCATCCAAACCAGAGGGGCGACCGTTTTCGTGTCCGGCTCGTGCGGGGAATCAGTCGTGGCGGATTGCCTGTGCGCCTGCCGGGCGAACCGGGGTGCCCGGGATCGCGAGCCTTGCAAGCCGGTCCTTCGGCGTTTATTTGCCGAGCAAAAACCCCGCGTTGGCCCAGTCGGCGAAATCCTCCCGGGAACCATCCCCGGCGTCCATGGTGACAAGGCTGATGGTGCGGGCTCCGGGAGGGATCGGGACATCGAACCGCCATGCTGGAGAGAGAATCCGCATGACGGGGCTGGCGGCGGCTTCGGTGCCATCGATGAAAACCTTGAACACAACACTGGGATGTTTGGCGAGGTTGGACCCGTTGCTGATGTCAACCAGGTGTTCGTCCACGCCTGCAAGGGCCACGAAACGTTTGTATCCGGGTTGGACTTCATACATCAGCGCGCAGGGCGCGTGCACGCCCATGCCGTTTTGGTAGGTGGTGCGGTTGATGCGGATAGCGTGGCCGAGGTTGGATTTGTCCTTCTGGGGCGCTCGGGTGTTTCCCGAATACCGCACGTTGCCGCTGTAGGTGTGGCCGAAGCCGACGTTGCGGATGGGGGTCAGGTCACCGATCGCGACATCGGGAGTCGGCGGCATGGGGATCATGCGTGCGAAGGAACCCTCCGACTCGGAACACACGGGGCGGCCATCGCGGAAAGCCGAAGTTCGCAGGTGTGTTGAGCGGGAGATGACAAACGGCCCGGTGTAACGAGGGGAACCCGGCCCGGGCTCGGAACCATCGAGCGTGTAATGGATTTCGGCACCGGGCTGCAACGGCGTGGTCAGGGTGATGGTGACCGGGTGTTCGAAAAGGTGTGGGCGCATCGGTGTGCCCCAGGGAGTGATGCGCACGGGGTCCAGGACCCAGCCGGAATCCCACAACCCCGCTCGGGCAAGCTCGGCCTGAAAATGAATGGTGGGAGCGAGGTGTTTCTCGAAGTGTTCGACCACCTGGTCCGTGTTGAGGTCCGGCGTGAAGTTGCGTTCGGGATCGTACCCGGGGTGGGCGTCCGTCATGTCGCGCGCGAGCATGCAGTTCAGCCCGGCCGATTTCATGGCTTTCAGACCCATCGGCTTGCCAAGCAGGCAGACCTGGGTGTGGAACCCCACGTAGATGAGATGGGTGAGTCCCTGTTTCTTGCAGATCGCATAGACCTCCGCCTGGGTGTCCGGCATCAGGTCGGATTCGCCGATGCGCAGGGCCGGGTGCATGCCGTCCCAGCCGTAGTTGACCGCGCAGCGTTCCCGGCCGCAGGCGCAACCCCCCGCATCGGGCACGGGCGGACAGGTGACGTCGACCAGGGAAGGAACGGTTGTCTTGGGAATGGCGAAGATGGCTTCGCGCTGCGGGTAACCGGCGTAGTTGTCCACGACGTCGCTCGGGCAGAGCATGACGGTCATTCCGAGGGCCCTGGCGGCGTCGAGGGCCTTGTTCATGCGCGGCACGATGGCATCGACCCGCATGGTGGCCGTCTTGCACCAATGGAAGTTCCACACGTCGACGGCGATGACCCCGATCCGGCGGGGATCGACCGTTTCGCGTTCGAGGCTCACAACGCCGGTCACGGGATCGCGTCGTTGCAGTTCCAGCGTGAGGGCGTGAAGCGACGGCAGCGCGAGCGCGGCAAGCAGGACCGGAACGGCGCGGGACAGGAGCGATCGTGCGAAGCGGTTTGAGAGCATGTGGAATGTGCTAGCAGGCGGCCGGGCATCAGGCAAGTGCGCTTTGGGGAGAGGGCACGTTGGCGAGTGCCACTGATCCCGGCTCACGGCGTGTTTTCGTAACGAACTGCCGTGGCGTGGGCCAGCAACTCCACGCAGCCGACCTGTTTGTTATGTTCGCCCTTGGAGATGGAGGAGGTTTCAAGGCGGGTGTTGAAAAAGACATCGGCTTCCGGAGCGGATTCCTTCATTCGTGAATGGGGGAGATCATTCCCGAACAATAACACGCTCCGATTCTCCGGGTAATTGGATGTCCCCCGCCCCATGGCTGCCGGGGGGCAACTCTATTTGCCGGGCCGTCTCGCCGGGTTGACCCATTTCTTGTGCCAGTTGAGGGTCCAGAGTTTCTCGAGGCGGATTAGCCCGGCGTGTCCGTCCACAAAGCCGACGTTGATGGCACCCGGGAGGTCGTCCTTGGGATTAAACGGTTTGCCGGGCCCCCAGGAGATGCCTCCGTGCCGTGGGAGGGTGAGCCGCACCATGGCACCGGCGAAGTTGTCCCCGGTGAACAGATCCTTGGCTGGTAGATCGTTCTCCTGGGGCCAGGTGTCGATCCAACTCCCATCGGAAATCACGGGAGTGTTGGAAGGGTTGGGGCAATCGGTTTCGTTCCGGTATTTCTTCGGCTTGTGAGCCGCCGAGTTGAAATACGGGTCGTCGTCGCCGTAGAACCATCCGTTGAACACGTAGCTGCCCTCGTAGTCGAAGCCCTTGGATCCCGTCCAGAGCCATGTCTGGTTGAGCGATCCGCTGGAGGGATGGCGTCGTTTTGCCTTGGTGGGAGCGGGCGGGGCGGAGGGGCAGACACGGGCTGCGTTGATGCCTCCGTAGTTGGTGGCCAGCACGGTTACCCAGAGGGCGTCGTCCATGGTCGCGGTTGCCTGTCCGTTGTAGGGGACGGGTTTTCCGAAATCCGACAGGTACATGAACGCCGCCAGCGACATGGTTTTTGTGTTGTTGAGACACTTGATCTGGTGCGCCTTGGATTTTGCTTTTGCCAGGGCGGGCAGGAGCATGCCCGCGAGGATCGCGATGATGGCAATGACAACGAGCAATTCGATCAGGGTGAACGCGGAACGCCGACGTCTTTGGAGGGAGAGCAGGTTCATGGATGATGGGTGCGGTTGTTCTCCCACGTCAGTCGGATCGGATGCGATGAACGAAACTTGGCTGGGAGATGGAATGGTGTTGGCGTGTCACCCGCAGCCCTCCGGGACGTCAGCCCGTAGTCTAAAGCTGCAAGCGGGTTGTTTTATGATCTGATGTTGCCAGAACTCACGGGGCGGTCAAGCCATGGGTTGGGGGCGGATACCCTTTAAGACGGAGTGAATGCGGGAGGGGGTTGCATTCTGCCCCGAAAAGGTTACCGTCTAACCGGTTTTTCGATCTGAATCGTGTTTATGAAATCGTTGTCGCCAGTTCCATTGCTCGTCACCGTCCTGTCTGCAGCCATGCTTGGCGGGTGCGGTCAGGCTCCCCAATCCACCCCCGAAACCAGTCGGCCGACTGTGCCTCCCAGGGCCGGGGAAAACACCACGCAGCCGCCGCTGCCGGGTTTAAATACTCAGACCACGACGGCGCACTCGGCTCCGCCGGCGGGTTTGTCGTCGGCTCCGCCCCAGCTTTCGGCACCGATGCCGTCCCTGGCGCAGGTTCAGGGCGATCCGGTGCTTCGCGACATTGGTCGTGATTTGAAGTCAGCGGTTGAGAAGATTGGTGAGACCCTGACCGGTTCCGCTCCATTGAAGGAGAAGCTGGATCAGGTTCTGCAGGGGGTCACCGCCGGGCAGGAAGGCAATGCGATTGAATCCTTTCAGCAGGTTGCGAAACAGGTGGCTGATGCCCAGCTGACACCGGAGCAGGCCGGGTTGGTGAAACGGGTTGGGGAGGCGCTTTCGGCGTTCGTGGTGCAGAAGAATCTGGGTGGCCTGGAGGGTTCGGAGAATGAGGTCGGACAAATTGTCAGCGCGTTGCGGAACGGAGAGCCTGCCGCCGCGATTCCGTATCTTCAGAAAGTTGCCAGCAACGCCCGTTTGACCGAGGAGCAGAAGCAGATGTTGTCCGGTCTGGTGGAGCAATACGCCCCGAGTGTTCAGGGTGCCATCAAGAGCCTGCAGGAGAACCTCAAGGGTTTGAAGTTCTGATGTCCGGACTGCGCCGCAGTCCGGCGCGAAGGATGCCGCCGGGTTTGAAGTTGATCAGGTGGCGTCTCCAGAAGAGTTCCCGTTTATCACAGACTGTGGAGACGCTGAACTCATGGATGTCTCCGAGAAGTTCCCGATAGGTGCCTTGGTCGGGCGATTGCCCTGGTGGAAGGGCGTCCAGGCGGTGTTTCAGGGCGCGGGCGCGCTGGATGCGCCGAGCCACCGCCTCTCCCCGGGCCTTGGGGATGCGTCCGTGTCGTAGCTTCAACTGGTTCAGGACTTCGGCTGTGTCGTAGGTGGCCTCGACAAGATCGTCGCGGGACATCCAATTGGTTTCGTAGTTGAGGATTTGTTTCCAGGACGGTTGTACGAGGAGTTGACGGTGTTCTTCCAGGGAGTGTGCAAAGAGGTGGTAACCGAACTGTTCGGGATGTTCAAAGATCTGACTGCCCGGATCCAGGAACGGTCCCATGGGCGAAATAAAACAGGACAACCGCCGGTCTGAATTCGCGAAGAGCTGTCCACAGTAACTCACGGATTCCCTGACCGAGTTCCGGGTTTGACGGGGGAGACCGATCATGAAGAAGACGTCGATGCGTTGACAGTGCAGCTGAAGCGCCTCGTCGATGATCGCCTCCATGGCGTGGTTGGAAAAGAAGGTCGTCGAATCCTGGAGGCGGCGGATGGCTGGGTCGTGGCTTTCGGGCGAAAGTTCCAGGCTCCAGTTTGCGACCGCGCGGTCGATTTGTCGGAGGTAACCCGGAGGCGGCATCTCGAACAGTTCGAATACAATCTGGTTCCGGAGTCGCGCCTTCTTCAGCCGGCTGAGCACATCCAGCGCATGGTCCTCCCCGGCTTGACGGAGATCTCCGACCAGAAAGATTGGTCCCTTGGAGAACCGACTGATGGCGGTCATGTTCTGGACCAGGTTGGTTGGGCTGCGAAAGAGCGGGCCGGTGCGTTTGCTCACGGTGGCGCAGGCCTGCCGGGAGCTGCCGCAGGTGACGCATTCGTGATGGCAGCCTTTGACGGTGAAAACGGCCGTGATGGGGTTTTGCAGCCAGCCGTTGAAAGGCAGCACACTCTGCAAATCCCGGTAGCGCAGAACCATCCTGATCATGCGGTCGGGTGACAGGTCCACGTAGTCGAGGGAGGTGGGCCGGAAGTCCGGAGGATTTTCGTGGATGAGACCGTTGGATTTCCAGGTGAGATTGGGAACCGTCCCGGGTTCGCCGCCCTTGTTGAGGATGGTCAACAATTGGTGCATGGGCGGCTCGACGGAGTCCCCGCGCATCACGTAGTCGACGGCTGGATGTTCGATCAGTTCCCTGTGAAAGTAGGAAGCGGACAGGCCGCCGAAGATCGTGGGAACATGGGGATGAATCTGTTTGACCAGCTTCGCAATTTCGATGGAGCCGTGCGCATGGGGAAGCCAGTGAAGATCGATCCCCACTGCCCGGGGTTGCAGGCGGGAGAGAAATGTTGGCACATCAAACTCCCGGTCGTTCATCATGCGCAGGGCGAGGTTCACAATGCGCACCGAGAACCCGCGTGCCTCGAGATAATCGGTGAGGGTCAGGAATCCGAGCGGATACATTTCGAAAACGGGAGAGGATGGGATGAGGTCGCTCACCGGACCGTACAAGATGGCGTGCCTGCGAAAGTCGTACACGCTCGGTGGATGCAGCAGCAATAGGTCGATCCTGGACATGGCAGATTCGGTTGGGCGCCTCCCCGGAACCCGGTTCGGGGTTCGCCGGGAAACACCTTGGGTGGAAGGCGTTTGTCGCTCCGAGCCCTGAGAGTCGATCGCCCTTCACGAACTGGGGCAACCTTGACCAGGTCCGGGCGAGCCGCTCGCCGCAGTTTGTGAAAGCTGCACCGAAGGTTGTCCTTCTGCGCAACGATGCCGGGGCATGCGCTTGCTTCCGGGCGTTCGGACAAACCGGCGTGCCGTGGATTGACCCTGTCCGGAAAGTCTGTTAGGCAAGTTGCATTGATTGGAATTGAACAGCGCATCGTCTAAGGAGAATGTCAGATTCTTCGACAGAGCTCCTTCGGGTGCGGACGGACGGCAAATTCTTTCGATGTGGCGATGCGAAATTCCACATCAAAGGAGTTGCGTACGGTCCGTTCCGGCCTGACGAAGCAGGGGACTGTTTTTCGTCTCCGGAACAGGTGGCTCGTGATTTCAGGCAGATCCGGGAGTTGGGTGCCAATCTGGTGCGAGTCTACTACGTGCCGCCGGTCTGGTTCCTGGATCTGGCGCTTCAGTGCGGGCTGCGGATCTGGGTGGACGTGCCCTGGAACCGGCATCTTTGTTTTCTCGACTCGAAATCAGGCCGCGCCGAGGCGAGAAAGGCGGTGTCCAGGGCGGCGGTGGCCTGCGCCGGACATCCCGCTGTGTTCGTTCTGAGCGTGGTCAACGAGATTCCCGCGGACATTGTCCGGTGGAGTGGTGCTCCGGCGGTGGCCGCATTTATTGATGAACTCGTTCGGATCGTCAAGAAAGTCGATGCGCGATGCCTCTGCACCTTTGGGAATTTTCCACCTACGGAATATCTCCGGCCGCGGGAGATCGATTTCCACTGTTTCAATCTCTACATCCACCAGCCACAGCCTTTCGGGAACTACCTTTCCCGGCTGCAGATGCTCGCCGACTCCAGGCCCCTGGTTCTGGGGGAGTTTGGCATCGACACCCTGCGCGAAGGGGAGGAACGGCAAAGCGAGATCCTGGGGTGGAAGATTGAATCGGCATTCCGGCATGGGGTGGCAGGTGCGATCGTCTTCAGTTTCACGGATGAATGGTTCAGGGACGGACGATTGATCCAGGACTGGGCATTCGGACTCACGACGCGGGAGCGCTCTCCCAAGCCGGCGTTCGAGGTCGTCAAAAAGCAGTTTGCGTCGGCACCCTATTTTCCGCTGTCGGGGCGTCCGTTCGTATCCGTGATTGTGGCCTGCTACAACGGGGCGAAAACTCTCCGGGCCTGCCTGGAATCACTGCAAAACCTCAACTACCCGCAATACGAGGTGATCCTCGTGGACGACGGATCGTCCGATCAGACGGGTCGGATTGCCGGAGAATTTGACCGGGTGCGCCTGATCCGGCATGCGGGCAACCAGGGATTGTCGGTGGCCCGGAATACCGGGATCGAGGCGGCTCGCGGCGAAATTGTGGCATTCACGGACGCGGATTGCCGGACCGATGAAGACTGGTTGTACTACCTTGTCGGGGATTTGCTTGCCGGAGGATTTGCGGGGATCGGAGGGCACAACCTGCTGCCCCCGGAGGATTCAAAGGTGACCGCCGCGGTGATGGTGTCCCCGGGAGGCCCGACGCATGTGATGCTCACCGATCATTTGGCCGAGCATATTCCCGGGTGCAACATGGCGTTTTACAAATGGGCGCTGGTCGAGGTCGGCTGTTTTGATCCCCTCTTTCGGAAGGCGGGCGATGATGTGGATCTCTGCTGGCGTCTGCAACAACACGGGTTCAAGCTCGGGTTCAGCCCGGCGGGTTTTGTCTGGCACTACCGTCGCTCGACCATCCCGCAATACCTCAGGCAGCAGCAGGGGTATGGAGAGGCCGAAGCGCTGTTGGTGCGGCGTCACCCCGAGTATTTTAATTGGTTTGGGAGCAGTCTGTGGCAGGGACGGATCTATTCCCCCTCGAGGTTCGGCATCATCACCCGTCCGCCGATCATCTATCATGGCATGTTCGGGCTCGGCTTTTTTCAGACCCTTTATTCGGCACCACCCTCCCTGGCGCTGATGTTGGTGACCAGTCTGGAGTATCACATTTTGCTGACGGTTCCGCTGTCCGTGCTCAGTGTTCTGTTCCCGATTCTCTGGCCGCTGGCCATCACGAGTGTGGTCGTGTCCCTGGCGGTGTGCGGGGTTGCGGGAGCGCAGGCGGAACTTCAAAGGACGAAAACGGCATTCTGGTCACGACCGTTGATTGCGCTCCTGTTTTTCCTGCAACCGATCCATCGCGGTTGGGCCCGGCACCGGGGCCGTTTGAGCGTGCGCAAAGCGTCCCTTCGGGACCACGAATCCCTCGATTCCCTGAGTCTGCAGGGCAAAATCACAAAGAGTCAGAACCTGGCCTATTGGAACGACCGGGCTTTGGGACGCCTGGAATTCCTGATCGCGATCACGAAACGACTCGATGAAAAGGGTTGGCCGCACAAACGCGATGCGGGCTGGAGTCCCTTCGATGTGGAGATCCTGGGCAGTCGCTGGTGTCACCTGCGCCTGACGACCGTGGTGGAGGAACTGGGGAACCGGAAGGAGAATCTCCGATGCCGTCTGAAAACCGGATGGACGCTGTTTTCAAAGACTGTGTTCTGGGCGATGGCTGGCGTTGGTCTGCTGGTCCTCGGCCTCTGGGGGGCTCACTGGCCGTTGCTCGGATTGCTGCTTCTGGCGCTTCCTGTGTTTGGGCTCTGGGTCGCACGGGAACAGGAGGATCTGGAACGGCTCATCGCCGTGTTTCTGGACGAATTGTCCGAGGAACTGAATCTGGTCCCGATTGATCGGACTGCTCCGGGCAAAACCATGACCCCGTCCGTCCGCGGATTGGAAGCAGCGCCCAAAAGTCGAAACCGCGCCCGGCCCTGGAACAGGGGTTCCACCTGAGCGCACAAACCATCGAAGCCGCGCCGCAAATCGACGGGTGCGACCGCCACGAAAATCCGTGTCGCCGGGGTCAATGCCAGGAGCATAGGCGACTCAAGCACTCGATCAACCCCTTGGTGCGTATTCCGTGTCGCCTGGCAAACTCTTTCAAACT